>JAVHQY010000001.1:0-25430 GCA_036171375.1 Rhodoferax sp.
GGCATTTCACCTGCGAGTGCGAGTGGGTGTAGTTCGGGTCCCGTGCAACAGAGGCGCGGACGCTGAGCGACTTCGCCCATTGCATTGGTCAGCAGCCCGGGTAAAATGCCAGTTATGCATATGCAACCAAAGATATCGGTGTAACCATTGTGCGAATCGTTCTGGACACTTCCGTGCTGGTGGCTGCGGCGCGGTCTCGCAACGGGGCCAGCTATCAACTTGTGTCTATGTTGCCCACGCCCAGTTTTGAATTTGCATTGACCATCGCGCTTTACACTGAGTGGCAAGCTGTCTTGACCAGGCCGGAGCACATGCCGGCTGGGGTGACGGTGAATGCCGCACTGGCGTACTTGCGTTACCTGGCCTCACTGGCGCACTTGCAGGACGTGCATTTTTTGTGGCGCCCCTTTTTGCACGACCCTGACGACGACATGGTACTGGAGTGCGCTGTTGCGTCGGGCAGTCAATACATCGTGACCCACAACGTAAAAGACTTCCGACGCGTCCCGGAACTCGAAGTGCAAGCCATCACACCTGCTGATTTTTTGAAACTGTTGAGGAATTGATCATGACCGCATTGACCATTCGTTTACCGAATTCTGTTCACCAAAAAATCAAGGAGTTGGCTGCCCGCGATGACGTTTCGGTGAACCAGTTCATCGCCAGTGCCACCTCTGAAAAAATGGCATCGGTCTTGACGCTTGACTTCCTCAAAGCGGAAGCGGCCAAGGGCAAACGCAGTGACTTCAAACACTACATGAGCCTGGTACCGGATGTGCCAGCGCAAGCGGGAGACAAGCGCGTGTAAATCATGACTCCAAAACCAGGAATGAGACATACAGTCCGCACCAACTCACACGCTGGCTTGGTTATTTGCGGCATTTCACCTGCGAGTGCGAGTGGGTTTGACCCCGCCGCAGGCGTTGGCGCTTCAGAAGGTCTGGTAGCGCGTCATGGCGGATGTCAGCTCGGCCATGACGCGCGGGTCGGCTTGCGCCGCTTGCCACAAACGCGCGTCGGCTCTGGCGCGGGCAAGATGCGCGAACCAGCCGTTCAGCGCTGTCATGGTCGTCGTGGCCAAACGTTTGGCAGCACCAGCAAAAACCGCCAAGGCGGCAAAGCCGACCAGCCATAACGCCACCCAGGCCACCAGCAGATGGCCGTCCGCCCAGCTATTCATGAGCTGTGCGCCAACCACGATCAAAGCCGAAACCATGGCGGCCAACAGCATCGCGCTCAAGCCCTGCGAGCCGTCAGACTCCGGCGGCAATTCACCCGCGCGCGTGGTGGGCTTCTCAAATCGCATTGAAGCCCGATAATCGCTCGAACGCACGGCCCCAAAACCAGTTTGTGCAATAGTCGTCATGGTGGAATCCTTCTTTCAATACCCGGTCTGTTTGGCCAGGAACTGACGCGATACTAGGGTTTACCCGATCATTTGCCAAGTTTATATTCGTGATTGCACCTATTCACACCAGTGATAACAAGTACTCAGGCACAGAGGTATCGGAACCCAATGAAAGTGATGGATTCGCGCTCAGGCCTAGGCGCAAACCGCAGACATAGCGGTGGCTATGGCGAGGATTTGCAACGACGGCATGGGGGCGAAGACGCGCTTTCATGTTTCGATATTTCTGTGTCTGAGTACTAGAGCCATGCCTAGCGTCAACTTCCGTACCTTTGATCTGAACCTGTTGCGTGTCTTCGACGAGGTGATGGCCGAGCGCAGCCTGACACGGGCCGCCAGCAAACTGGCGCTCACCCAGCCCGCCGTGAGCAACGCCCTGCGCCGATTCCGGCAAACCGTCGGTGACGAGCTCATCGTCCGCCACGGTCAGCAAATGGTTCCGACGCCGCGCGCCCTGCTGCTGTGGCCGGAGGTACGCGAAGCGTTGAGCCTGCTCCAAGAGGTGCTGGTTCCCAGCCATTTTGTGCCAGCGCAGGCCAACACCACTTTTGTCCTGGCGATGGCCGATGCCACGGCGGCCGAGCTGATGCCGCCGTTGGTGGCAGTGATGGGGCATGATGCGCCGGGAGTTTCGTTGCGGGTGCTGCCTTTGACCACGCGCGATCCGCGCCACCTGCTGGAAATTGAAACGGCCGATCTGGCGATCGGTTATTTTCCGGCCGTCGTGGCGGATCTGACGGCACGGGCGCAGGCCGGCGCGGCGGTCTCGTTTGCTTATCAGCGCCTCTACAGCGGCAACTATGTCTGCGTCATGCGCCGCGACCACCCGCTGGCTGGTGCACCGCTAACGCTCGACGATTACTGCCATGCGCGACATTTGCTGGTGAGCTTTTCCGGCCGACCGTTTGGTTTCGTCGATGAGGCGCTGGCGCTGCTGGGCCGCCAGCGGCGCATCGTGCTGACGGTGAACCAATTTTTTACTGCCGGGCGCGTCGTGGCCCGCTCCGATCTGCTGACCGTTTTGCCACGCCATTTTGTCAACGTGACCGGCATGGCGGACCAGCTGGCTTTGCAGGAGTTGCCGCTGGCACTGCCAACGGTTTTCGTCGATGCCCTCTGGCACCACCGTTTGCAACGCGCCCCGGCCCACGACTGGCTGCGTCAAACCATTGCGCAGCAGGCCGGCACGGCCTTTACTTTGTGAAGCAGCATTGCACCGCTTCCGCGTCACCTGGAGACAGCATGAGTTCAATAGCGAAAACCACCGCTCCGTCAATGGCACCAGCCACGTTGGAGGACAAATACAGCCTGGAGCGTGGCCGCGTTTTCATGAGTGGCATCCAGGCGCTGGTACGACTGCCGATGCTGCAACAGCAACGCGATCAGGCGCAGGGCAAGAACACGGCCGGATTCATCAGCGGCTACCGCGGCTCGCCGCTGGGCGGCTACGACCAGGCGCTGGCCAAAGCCGAAAAATACCTCAAGGCGCAGAACATCGTTTTTCAGCCGGGTGTCAACGAGGAACTGGCCGCGACCGCGCTGTGGGGCACACAACAACTGGCTTTTGCACCCAGCGGCACGCAAAAATTTGACGGTGTTTTTGGCATCTGGTACGGCAAGGGGCCTGGGGTGGATCGCAGTGGCGACGTCTTCAAGCATGCCAACATGGCCGGCACCACGCCCTGGGGCGGTGTGGTCGCCGTGGCCGGAGACGACCACATCTCCAAAAGCTCTACTGCGGCGCACCAGAGCGACCCAATTTTGATCGCCTGCGGCACGCCGGTTTTCTTCCCGGCCAGCGTGCAGGAAATTCTGGATCTGGGTCTGCATGCTTTTGCACTGAGCCGTTACGCGGGTTTGTGGGCCGGCCTGAAAACCATCCAGGAAATTGTGGAGTCCAACGCCACCGTGCAGATCGACCCGGACCGCGTCAAGATCAGGATGCCGAGCGACTTTGAAATGCCCCCTGGCGGCCTGCACATTCGCTGGCCGGACGCGCCGCTGGAGCAGGAAGCGCGGCTGGTCAATTTCAAGTGGGGTGCCGCGCTGGCCTATGTCCGCGCCAACCGCCTTAACTACAACGTCATTGAAGGTCCGCACGATAGGCTGGGCTTGATCGCCAGTGGCAAAGCTTTCAACGACACGCGCCAGGCGCTGCTTGATCTGGGGCTGGATGCGCCGGCCTGCCAGCGCCTGGGCATTCGTTTGCACAAGGTGGCTGTGGTGTGGCCGCTGGAGGCGCAGTTGACGCGCGAATTTGCCACTGGTCTGGAAGAAATCCTGGTGCTGGAAGAAAAGCGTCCCATCATCGAGCAGCAGCTCAAAGACGAACTGTTCAACTGGCCAAACCAGCAGCGGCCGCGCGTGCTGGGCAAGTTTCAGGACAGCCCTGACGGTGGCGGCGAATGGTCACGCCCGCGCTCGCCACAGAACACACTGCTGCGTGCCCACGCTGATTTGTCGCCAGCGCTGATTGCCGACGCGATCGCCCAGCGCCTGATCAAACTCGGTCTTGACAGTGCCACCCAGGCCAGCATCGAATCCCGGCTGCACGTGTTGCAAGTCCGCCAGCAGGCGCTGCAAACGCTGACATCGGGCAGCGCCAAATTGGCCCAGCGCCAGCCCTGGTTCTGTTCCGGCTGCCCACACAACACTTCAACCCGTGTGCCCGAAGGCTCGCGCGCCATGGCCGGCATTGGCTGCCACTTCATGAGCGTGTGGATGAATCGCGCCACCATTGGTTTTACCCAGATGGGCGGCGAAGGCGTGCCCTGGGTCGGGCAGCAACCTTTCAGCAAGGAGCAGCACGTTTTTGCCAACCTGGGCGACGGCACCTACTTTCACAGCGGCTTGCTGGCGATTCGCCAAAGCATCGCCGCTGGAGTGAACATCACTTACAAAATCTTGTACAACGATGCCGTGGCCATGACCGGTGGCCAGCGCGTCGGCGAACGCCCCGAAGGTCATTCGGTGGCGCAGATCGCGCAGTCGATGCGCGCCGAAGGGGCCGCCAAAATTGTCGTGGTGACCGACGAGCCGGAGAAGTACCACGGCATCCAATTGGTGGAAGGCGTGGCGGTACAGCAGCGTGATGAACTTGACCGCATTCAGCGCGAGATGCGCCAGATCAAAGGCACCACCGTCATCATTTATGACCAGACTTGCGCCACCGAAAAACGCCGTCGGCGCAAACACGGCACGCTGGCGGAACCGGCCAAACGCGTTTTCATCAACCCGCTGGTGTGCGAAGGTTGCGGCGACTGTAGCGTGCAGAGCAACTGCCTGAGCGTGGAGCCGCTGGAGACCGAATTCGGCCGCAAGCGGCGCATCAACCAGAGCACCTGCAACAAGGACTATTCCTGTTTGAAGGGGTTTTGCCCGAGCTTTGTGACCGTCACCGGCGGTCAATTGCGCAAGCCGCAACGCCTACCCGCAGCGCTCGCCTCAAAGGCCGACTGGGGTGAGTTGAACGATCCCGCGCCCACCGCGCTGGGCCAAAGCGCTGACCCGGTGCAGCGCATCATCGTGGCCGGGGTCGGCGGCACCGGCATCATCACCATTGGCCAATTGCTGGGCATGGCGGCGCACCTGCAGGGTTTGCACTGCGTCACGCAAGATGCGGCCGGTCTGGCACAAAAAGGCGGTGCCACCTGGAGCCACGTCCAGCTCAGCGCCACACCCGAGGCCATCTGCACCACGCGCGTCGGGCTCTCGGGTGCGGACCTGATCCTGGGCTGCGACCCGGTGGTGAGCGCCAGTGCCGAAACGCTTGCACGCATGGCTGCCGGCCGCACGCACGTGGCGCTCAGCTCGCAGGCCACGCCCACCGCCGCTTTTGTCAGCCAGCCCGATTGGGTTGACCCGTCGCAGGCCTGCCTGCAAACGATCAGCGCGCTGGTCGGCGCGGATGGCGTGGCTGCTTTCAACGCCGAAGCGGCGGCCACCCAATTGCTGGGCGACAGCCTGTACAGCAACCCCATGCTGCTGGGTTTTGCCTGGCAAAAAGGCTGGATCGCGCTGCGCCAGGATTCGATTCTGCGCGCCATGGAACTCAACGCGGTGGCAGTGGCGCAAAACCAGGCCGCTTTTACCTGGGGCCGGCGCGCAGCGCAGGACCCGGCGGCTTTCCAGCGGCTGCTGGCACCAACGCCGCAGACCGGCGCGGGCAGCGGGACAACGCTGGCGCAACTGGTGCAGCGGCGCGTTGAATTTTTGACCACTTATCAAAATGCTGCTTACGCCGACCGCTACCGCTCATTTGTGGAAAAAATTCGCGCTGCGGACCAGTCAATCGCTGGCAGCAATCTGGCGCTGAGCGAAGCAGTGGCGCGCTACCTGTTCAAACTGATGGCTTACAAGGACGAGTACGAGGTGGCGCGCTTGCACAGCGAGCCGGATTTTCTGGCCCACATCGCGGACCAGTTTGACGGCCGGTTTCAGATCAACTACCACCTGGCGCCGCCGCTGTGGGCCAGCAGAAACGAGCGCGGCGAATTGCAAAAACGCCGCTATGGACCGTGGACGCTGACGCTGTTCAAACTGCTGGCGCGCCTCAAAGGGCTGCGTGGCACGGCGCTGGATGTTTTTGGCCTGACCCGGGAGCGGCGCACCGAGCGCGCGCTGATTGAGCGCTATCGCGCCAACCTTGAAGCGCTATTGCCAGGCTTGGCCGGTGCCGGCGATGAAGCACAGCGCCAGCAGCGCTACCAGTTGGCGCTGGCAGTGGCGCAGGTACCCGAGCAGATCAAGGGTTTTGGTCACATCAAGGCGCGCTCCATGGCACAGGCGCTGGCGCATTGGCAGGCGCTGCTCGAGCCAGTCGCCCGCATACAATGAAGGGTTAGCGGCACAGTCACCAAGGGGCTGCGCTGGTTCTGACTCGTTGACCGATTACTCTGGAGTGACCCATGTTTATTTCTTCTGCTTTTGCTGAAACCGCCGCCGCCAGCGGCAGCGATTTTCAATCCACCTTGACCGGCATGTTGCCGCTGGTGCTGATGTTCGTGGTGCTGTATTTTGTGATGATCCGGCCGCAAATGAAAAAGCAAAAAGAACACAAGGCGATGATTGAAGCGCTGGCCAAGGGCGACGAAGTGGCAACCGCAGGCGGTGTGCTGGGAACGGTGACCAAGCTGAGCGAATCCACCGTTAATCTGGAGATCGCCAGCGGTGTTGAAATCCAGTTGCAACGCAGCGCGGTGGTGCAGGTTTTGCCCAAAGGCAGCATCAAATAAGTCTTGTTCAATCAACGCTGAGACGCAGTCATGAATCGATATGCTGTTTGGAAATACGTGATTATCGTGATCGCGTTGGTGACGGGCGTGCTCTACACCCTGCCCAATTTTTTTGGTGAAGCACCGGCGGTGCAGGTGTCGGCCGCCAAAGTGACTTTCAAGGTCGATGCCAGCACCCAGGCGCGGGTGCAGGAGGTGCTGCAAAGCGCCGGCCTCAAGCCCAACCTGATCACGCTCGACAGCAATTCGGTGAAGGCACGTTTTGACGACACCGACAACCAGCTCAAGGCCAAGGATGCGCTGCAAAAAGCCTTCATCCCCGACCCTGCCAACCCGGGCTATGTGGTGGCGCTTAATCTGCTGTCACGTTCACCTTCGTGGCTCACCACGATGCGGGCGTTTCCGATGTACCTCGGGCTTGACCTGCGCGGTGGCGTGCACTTCATGTTGCAAGTTGACATGCAGGCGGCGCTGAGCAAGAAAGCCGAGTCGCTGGCGGGTGATATCCGCACCAGTCTGCGGGAAAAGAATATTCGTCACGGCGGCATCAACCGCGACCGCCAGACCATCGAACTGCGTTTTCGTGACGGTCAGACGCTGGCGGCGGCCAAGGCCGTAATTCAGGACCAATTCACCGACTTACAAACGGTCGAGGCGATGGAGGGCAGCGACTACAAACTGACGGCCAGCATCAAGCCCGAAGCAGCGCGGCGTGTGCAGGAGCAGTCTCTCAAACAGAACATCACCACTTTGCACAACCGCATCAACGAGCTGGGCGTGGCCGAGCCCGTCATCCAGCAGCAGGGGCTTGATCGCATCGTGGTGCAGTTGCCGGGGGTGCAGGACACGGCCAAGGCCAAGGACATTTTGGGGCGCACCGCCACGCTTGAAATCCGCATGGTGGACGAAAGCTCGGAAGCGCGTGCCGCCGAAAGCGGTGCGGCGGCCGTGCCCTTCGGCTCCGAGCGCTTTCTGGAGCGCAACAGTCAGCCGGTGATCGTCAAGAAGCAGGTCATTTTGACCGGCGAGAACCTGACCGATGCCCAACCAGGTTTTGACAGCCAGACGCAAGAAGCGGTGGTGAACCTGACGTTGGATGCCAAAGGCGCGCGGATTTTCCGCGATGTCACGCGCGAAAGCGTGGGCAAGCGCATGGCGATTTTGCTGTTTGAAAAAGGCAAGGGCGAAGTGGTGACAGCACCGGTGATCCGCTCTGAAATCGGCGGCGGGCGGGTGCAAATCTCGGGTCGCATGACCAGCGTCGAAGCCAATGACACGGCCCTGTTGCTGCGTGCCGGCTCATTGGCGGCACCGATGGAAATCATCGAAGAAACCACCATCGGCCCGAGCCTGGGTGCCGAAAACATCGCCAAGGGCTTTAACAGCGTGACATATGGTTTCACTGCCGTGGCGGTTTTCATGTGCATGTACTACATGCTGTTTGGCGTGTTTTCCTCCATTGCGCTGGCCGTGAACCTGCTGCTGTTGGTGGCGGTGCTGTCGATGCTGCAAGCCACGCTGACGCTGCCCGGCATGGCGGCGATGGCGTTGGTGCTGGGCATGGCCATTGATGCCAACGTGCTGATCAACGAACGGGTGCGCGAAGAATTGCGCGGCGGCGCTTCGGCGCAAGCTGCCATTCACGCCGGTTACGACCGCGCCTGGGCCACCATTCTGGACTCCAACGTCACCACCTTGATAGCAGGTTTGTCGCTGCTGGCGTTTGGTTCGGGGCCGGTGCGCGGCTTTGCGGTGGTGCACGTGCTGGGAATTCTGACCAGCATGTTTTCGGGTGTCTTTTTCTCTCGCGGCATCGTCAACCTGTGGTACGGCCGCCAAAACAAACTCAAGACGGTCTCCATTGGCACCGTCTGGCGACCCGATCCGGCACCCGATGCCGCCACCAAACTCAATTGAGGCGAGACAGTCATGGAATTTTTCAAGATTCACCGAGACATTCCGTTCATGCGGCATGCCATTATTTTCAACGTCATCTCGCTGATCACTTTTCTGGCGGCAGTGTTTTTCCTGTTCAGTCGCGGCCTGCATCTGTCGGTGGAGTTCACCGGCGGCACCTTGATGGAAGTGACCTACTCGCACCCGGCCGATTTGAATGCGGTGCGCAAAACCATTGACACCCTGGGGTTGAACGACGTGCAGGTGCAAAATTTTGGCACGGCGCGCGATTTGCTGATCCGGCTGCCGGCCAAAAAAGGTGTGAGCTCGGCGCAGCAAAGCGAACAGGTTTTGTCAGCGCTGAAAAAGGCCGACCCCTCGGCCGCATTGCGTCGCACCGAGTTTGTCGGGCCGCAGGTTGGTGACGAGCTGGCCAGCGACGGCCTCAAGGCGCTGGCATCGGTGGTGATCGGCATCATGGCTTACCTGGCGATGCGCTTCGAGTGGAAATTTGCCGTCTCGGCGATCATTGCCAACTTGCACGACGTGGTCATCATCCTGGGTTTTTTTGCTTTCTTCCAATGGGAGTTTTCGCTTCCGGTGTTGGCCGCGGTGCTGGCGGTGCTGGGTTATTCGGTCAATGAATCGGTGGTCATCTTTGACCGGATTCGTGAATATTTCCGCCGCTTTCGCAAAATGAACACGGTGCAGATCATCGACAGTTCCATCACTTCGACCATCAGCCGCACCATCATCACGCACGGCAGCACACAGATGATGGTGCTCTCGATGCTGTTGTTTGGCGGTGCCACGCTGCACTACTTTGCTTTGGCGCTGACGATCGGGATTTTGTTTGGCATCTACTCGTCGGTTTTTGTTGCGGCGGCCATTGCCATGTGGCTCGGTGTCAAGCGCGAGGACCTGGTCAAGGGCGGCAGCAAGAAAGACACCGACCCGAACGATCCGAACACCGGGGCTACGGTCTGAACTGGTTTCAGGACCATGTCCGCTTCGGCAACACTTCGTCACTGAAGCCGCGGATGCCCTGGGTACGCTAACGGCTGAGTTTTCCGGCCCGATTTGCGACGAGATCGTGCCGCAGCGCTCGGTCAACGCCCGGGGCGGCCCTGCTGGTTTTTTACCAAGCGCTGAAACAATCCGCCGGGCAGTCGCGCTACCAAACCGTCAAGTTCAAGCTGCAGCAACAGCGATTGCAAGGTGGCAGCGGCCAGACCGCTGCGCGCCTGCAAGGCATCGAGACCGACCGGGTCAAAACCGAGTTGACGCAGCAGCGCTGCGGTCGCCGCGTCCGCGTCAGCACAATCCTGATCTGTATCGTCGCTGGCGGCCGAGGCGTTGTCGCTGGCGGGCAGCGCGGTGAGGTTCAATTCCTCCAGCACATCCTGCACCGTCTCTACCAGTTTGGCACCCTGGCGAATCAGGGCGTGGCAACCGCGCGCCTGCGGCGAGTGAATCGAGCCCGGAATAGCGAACACGTCCTTGCCCTGGTCGGCACTGAGTCTGGCGGTGATGAGTGAGCCCGACTTGAGCGCTGCTTCGACCACCAAAGTTGCCTGCGCCAAGCCGGCGATGAGACGGTTGCGCCGGGGGAAATTGGTCGCCAGCGGCGGTGTTCCCAACGGGTATTCGCTCAACAGCAAACCATTTTTTGCGATGCGGTGCGCGAGGTCGATATTTTTGCCCGGATAAACCCGGTCCAGCCCGGTCCCTACCACGGCAATGGTGACCAGGCTTGACTCTGTGCTGCTCACAGCGTCCAGCGCCCCTTGGTGCGCGGCGGCATCGATGCCCAGCGCCAGGCCGCTGACGACGACCAATCCGGCCTGCGCAAGTGACTTGGCAAAAGCGCGCGCGTTCAGAGCACCCTGGGCGGTTGGATTGCGGCTGCCAACGACGGCGATGGCCGCTCGGCGCTGTGTGGCCAACAAGTCGCACTGACCGAGTGCATACAGTAGCAGCGGTGGCTCGTCAATTTGCAGTAGCGCGCTTGGGTAGTTGGCATCGCCCAGCGTCCAGATTGAGCGCTGCACGCCATCTTGGGTGCTTTCTTGCAACCAGCGCCAACTGCGATCGAGCAATTCGCTCAAGCCGCGAGGCTCAGCCCGCAATGCGGCCACCTGCGTCGGGTTGGCGATCTGTGCCAGGGCTGCTGCGCCCTGTTTGAAAATATCGGGCGGCAGGCCAAAAGCCGCCAGCAATTTGCGCCCGGTCTCAGTGCCCACACCCTCGCTCAGTGTCAGGCGCAACCAGAGCGCCAGTTCGTCGCGTTCCACGGTCAGCCCCGGGCATCCGCGTGCAAGTCCGCTGTCATCAACGCGGATTGACCAGTCGGTCGCCGATTCTGGCGGCATCGGTGATGTTGAGCACCAGCGCGTAGGCGACCCGCGGAAAAGTTCGAAACACCATCAGCAAGCCGTTGCGCTCGTTGGGCAATTTCATGTCGCTGCGGGCTGCGTCGGTCTTGTCAACCAGTCGCTCACCGTCTTTCAAAATGGCCAGCACCTGGCCATTTTCCAGGCCATCCAGACTACCCCGATTGAGTGAGACCACCTGGTTTTGTGCCGCATTGGCTACCGCGCTGCCATAAACTGACACGATGCGCGCATCGACCTGCGTGGCCGGCGTGTGTGGTGCGTAGTTCAGCATCGATTGCGGCGGCTCTGGCAGCAGGCGGTCGCCCACGCGGATTTCTTCCTTGGCCGCAACGATGTCGATGGTGGCCGGGCTGGCCGCGCTGGTGGCATCAGCCGTGCCAGGACCCGACTCACCGCGCACCAGCGAAGCCTTGCCAACGTACTGCGCTTCATAACCCAGCACCGCGCCGGTCAGCGGGTCGAGCAGTGGTGTGGCAGTGCGAAAAATGCGGTAAATTTTTTGCGGTCGCGCTGGATCATCGATCAGTGCGGCTCCGGCCGGACCACGCGCATAGGCACGGTCGCCGCGCGACAGCAGTACCCGCCCCTCTTGCGTTGCCACAATGCGCGGTGCGGCATCGAGTTCGTTCTGCTCAACCACCAGCGGCTCCACCAGGAACGCTTCAATCGCTGCGTTGTTGAGCACTGGCAATGTGGTGTCGGGCAAATTTTCAATGCGCGTGTGTGCCGACAGACGCACGGTTGGCAGCGGCGCGGGCGATGAACTCTGCGCCTGCGCCGCAGCGCCGATCAGCAGCGCGGCCAGCGCCGTGGTTGCAACGCCAAGCGCGTCGAAAAAGCGTTTTGTGGTTGTCATGGTTCGCTGCACGGTCAAGGCCTTATCAACGGTTGCGGGAATCAGACCGCGATGTTGCCAGCGCGGCATCAACAAGCTGTGCCAGCCGCGATTTTGCGCTCAAGCCGCTGACTCGGCAATTGATTGCAGGCTGCACTGGCGCTGGCCCACGCAAAAGTAGCGAAAATAGCGCACAAGCCTGTTTTGCAATTGATCCATGTTACTCCCCATTCTTTACTACCCCAATCCGCGTTTGTACAAAGTGGCGCAGCCCATCGCCCGGATGGATCGGCGCATCCAGAAACTGATTGCCGACATGCTGCAAACCATGTACGAGGCCAAGGGCATCGGCCTGGCCGCCACCCAGGTTGACGTGCACGAGCGCTTGATCGTGATCGACGTGTCCGAAGAGCGTGCGTCACCGCTGGTACTGATCAACCCCGAACTGATCTGGCACAGCGAAGAAAAGCACATCAACGAAGAAGGTTGTCTGTCGGTGCCTGGCATTTACGACGGTGTGGAGCGCTTCGATGCGGTCAAAGTGCAGGCGCAGGACGGCAGCGGGGGGGTGCGTCTGATCGAAGCCGAGGGGCTGCTCGCCACCTGCATTCAACACGAGATGGACCACTTGTTGGGCAAAGTGTTTGTCGAATACCTCTCGCCGCTCAAACGCAACCGCATCAAAAGAAAAATGCTCAAAGCGCAGCGCGAGGACGCACGGTGAAACTGGTGTTTGCCGGTACGCCCGAGTTTGCCCGCGTGGCGCTGGAGCGTTTGCACGCAGCCGGCCACGAGATTGCGCTGGTGCTGACGCAGCCAGATCGGCCGGGCGGTCGCGGCCTGAAATTGCAGGCTTCCAGCGTCAAGCAGTTTGCGCTCGGGCATGGTCTGGCGCTGGCGCAACCGCGCAGTCTGCGCCTGGACGGAAAATATCCGCAGGAAGCCGTCGCCGCTCGCGCCGCACTGGCAGCCACTCAGGCTGACGCGATGGTGGTGGCCGCTTACGGTTTGATTCTGCCGCAGTGGGTACTGGATCTGCCGCGCCTGGGTTGCTTCAATATCCACGCCTCCTTGCTGCCGCGCTGGCGTGGCGCGGCACCGATTGCGCGCGCCATTGAAGCCGGTGACGCACAAACCGGCATCAGCATCATGCAAATGGACGGCGGGCTCGATACCGGTGCGGTGCTGCTGACGCAGGCACTGCCGATTGAAGCCAGTGAGACCGCGGCCACTTTGCACGACAAGTTGGCGGTGCTGGGCGCGGAGCTGATGCTGGCGGTGTTGCAGCAAGCCGTCGCTGGCAGTCTGAAAGCCATGCCGCAGTCGGGCACTGGCATCACTTACGCGCACAAAATTGAAAAAAGTGAAGCGCCGATTGACTGGCAGCAAACTGCCGCCGTGATCACGCAGCGCATCCGTGCTTTCGATCCATTCCCAGCGGCGAGCGGCCGCATCAAAAATGAAACCATCAAGATATGGAGTGCCCATGCGCTGCCGCAAACTGCCGCCCCCAGCGCCGAGTGCGGCCAGATTTTGGCCGTCACCTCCGACGGAATTGCGGTGCAGGCGCAGGCTTCAGTGGTGAACATCACGCAGTTGCAGCGAGCTGGCGGCAAGCGCCTGGCACACGCCGATTTTCTGCACGGCTTCGAGTTGCACGGCGGCATGGTTTTTGAGCGAGCCAGCGCGTCGTGATTTTTTTGCGTCGGCACGCTCGCCATCCTGAATTCCGGCGCGGCGCGCTCGATGCCCTGGCCGCCGCACCGGGACTGTCGGCGTGGGGCCTGATGATGGGCGTGGCGATGGTCAAGTCGGGCATGAGCACCATCGAAGCGCTGTTGATGGGGGTCATCGTGTATGCCGGCAGCTCGCAGTTGGCGGCCATTCCGTTGTTGATTGTGGGCGCGCCGATGTGGGTGATTCTGGCCACTGGTTTTTGCGTCAATTTGCGCTTTGTGGTTTTCAGCGCTCACTTGCGACCTTACGTGATGCACCTGCCGCGCTGGCACCGGCTCATCAGCGGCTATTTCACCACCGACATCAGCTACGTGCTGTTCATCCGGCGCTTTCCGCAGTTGGCAAAGGACGGTGCGCAGCGGGCAGCGCAGCAAGCTTACCTGAGCGGCAACTGTTTTGTGATCTGGGCCTCGTGGGTCGGTTGCAGCATTCTGGGCATCGTGCTGGCCAACTTCATTCCGGTCAGTTGGGGCCTGGGTTTTGCCGGCATCCTGGCGTTGTTGGGAATTTTGTGCTCGCTGCTTTCCAGCAAGTTGCGCCTGCTTGCCGCAGCACTGGCTGGGTCGGCGGCAGTGCTTGCCTTTGCGCTGCCATTCCAGCTCAATATTCTGGTCGCCATCGCGGTGGCTGTCAGCGTCTGTTTGATGCTGGAAAAATCACGCATGGAGCAAAGTGGCGATGACTGACAACGAAATCTGGCGCTTGGCCGTCATCGTCGCTCTGGCGGCCGTGACGGTGCTGACGCGTGGCTTTTTTTATATTTCCAGCAAACCCTGGAACTTGCCGCATTGGGCGCAACGCGGCCTGCACTACGCACCGATTGCGGCGCTGGCCGCTGTCATTGTGCCGGAAGTCACGATGTTGCACGGGCATTTGATCGTCACCTGGCAGGATGCCCGGCTGTACGCCGTGCTGGCCGGGGCGGTCTGGTTTTTTTGGCGCAAGGGTGCCGGCCAGGCCGTGTTGGGAACCATCGTCGCCGGCATGGCCGTGTACCTGCCGCTGCACCTGGGTCTGGGCTGGTAGGGCTTGTTCATGAATAAGCTATGCATTTGGCCGCTGGAGTTGGGATGCAATGCGAGGCGCAAGACGTGCCGTTTAGCTCGGCTAAACAAGCGGTTTGCAACGACGCAGTGCGCCCAAATCCGGCGAGCCAAATGTGTATGTTATTTGTGAACAAGCCCTATGGGCTTGCCTACAATCCGGGCCAGTCTTTTGTCACTGCGGATTTGCCATGAACTTCATTCGTTTCGCTGATTTGTGCGCCCAGGGCCAGGTGGCCGGGAAAAGGGTTTTTATCCGTGCCGACCTCAACGTGCCGCTCAACAGCGCGTTGCAGATCACCGAAGACAGCCGCATCCGTGCTTCGCTCAAATGCTTTGAGCTGGCGCTGCAAGCTGGCGCTGCAGTGATGGTTACGTCGCACCTGGGGCGACCCACCGAAGGCGAATTCAAAGCCGCCGACTCGCTCTCACCGGTGGCGCAGCGCATCGCCGAATTGCTGGGTCGGCCGGTGCCCCTGCTAAGCAATTGGGTTGAAGGTGTGGCGGTGCAGCTCGGCGAGCTGGTGCTGCTGGAGAATTGCCGCTTGAATGTGGGCGAGAAGAAAAACAACGAAGCACTGGCGCGCAAGATGGCGGCGTTGTGTGATATTTTTGTGCACGACGCTTTTGGCACCGCGCACCGCGCCGAAGCCTCGACTTACGGCATCGCGCAGTTTGCCAAGGTGGCTTGCGCCGGGCCGCTGCTGGCGGCTGAAATGGATGCCATTGGCAAGGCGCTGGCCAGCCCCAGGCGGCCACTGGTGGCGATCGTGGCGGGTTCCAAAGTGTCCACCAAGCTGAGCATTTTGAAGAGCCTGGCGACGAAGGTTGATCAACTGATTGTGGGCGGTGGCATCGCCAACACCTTCATGCTCGCGGCCGGGCTCAAGATTGGCAAAAGTCTGGCCGAACCGGCTTTGCTTGACGATGCCAAAGCCGTCATCGCCTTGATGCAGGCGCGCGGTGAAGCGCTGGGGGACCCGCGCGTCGCAGTGCCGATCCCCGTGGATGTGGTCACCGCCAAGAATTTCGCCATGGATGCGCCGGCCACGCTCAAGGCAGCCAGCGATGTCGCTGAGGACGACCTGATTCTGGACATCGGCCCGCAGACCGCCGCACAACTCGCCACCGTGATCCAGGCGGCGGGTACGGTCGTCTGGAACGGCCCGGTCGGGGTGTTTGAGTTCCCGGCTTTCGCCCACGGCACGCAAGTCATCGCACAGGCGATCGCTGCCTCCAGCGCCTTTTCAATTGCCGGTGGTGGCGATACACTGGCCGCCATTGCCAAATTCGCCGTCGAGGACAAGATTGACTACATTTCAACCGGCGGCGGTGCCTTTCTTGAAGTGCTCGAAGGCAAGACGCTGCCGGCCTTCGAGATTTTGGCGCGCCGCGCGGCCGCGACGTAAGCGCTGAGCGCGGTCAACGCGCAGCCCGACAGCATTTTTCGAAGGTCCATCATGGATACGCAAAGCACCGAAGTGGTCATTGTTGGCGCTGGCATTGCGGGCATGGTTTGTGCGCTCGAATTGCTCGACAGCGGGCACCAGGTGCTGCTGCTCGACCGTGATTTGGCACAGAATTTTGGCGGTCTGGCGCGGCTGAGTTTTGGCGGCATGTTCGCTGTGGATACGCCCGAGCAGCGCCGCGCCGGTATTCGCGACAGCGCCGAGCAGGCGTTAGCCGACTGGCAGGCTTTTGCCCAATTTGAAGACAGCGCCATCTGGCCCAAGCGCTGGGCGCACGCTTACGTTGAACATTGCACGAGCGAGATGTATTGGTGGCTGCGTGGCAAAGGCATTCGCTATTTTCCGGTTCCCAACTGGGTTGAGCGCGGGCTGTTCACGCCCGGCAATTCCTTCCCGCGCTTTCACATCGTCTGGGGTACCGGTGCCAGATTGACCAGCACCTTGATCGCGCATTTACAGCCGCACCTGCTGTCCAGGTGCCTGCAATTGCGTTTTGGCCAGCGTGTTGAAGGCTTGTTGCAGCAAGGCGGGCAGATTGTGGGCTGCCACGGCTGCGATGAAAGCAGTGGTGCGCGCTTTGAAGTGCGCGCGCAAGTGGTGGTGATTGCCAGTGGCGGCATCAACGGCAGCCTGGAGCGCGTGCGCGCCAACTGGCACGCTGACTGGGGCCATCCGCCCGAAGTCATTCTGAACGGCTCACACCGCTACGCCGACGGCCGCCTGCACGACGGCGCACAAAGCGTCGGGGCCCAAGTGACGCATCTGGACAAAATGTGGAACTACGCCGCTGGCGTGCATCATTACGCGCCCGACCAGCCGCATGCCGGGTTGAGTCTGGTGCCGCCCAAAACGGCGTTGTGGCTGAACTGGCGTGGTGAGCGCATCGGGCCGCAGCCGCTGGTGACGGGCTTTGACACGCGCGACCTGGTCAGCAACATTTGCCGACAGCCGCGCCAATATTCCTGGCAGTTGCTCAATCACAAAATCGCACTCAAAGAGCTTGCCGTCTCCGGTGCCGAGCACAACCCCAGCATTCGCGAGCGCAAGTGGCTGGCTTTCGCGCGTGACCTGTTGCTCGGCAACCGCTGGCTGATCGACACGATGCTTGAAAAATGCACCGATTTTGTCGCTGCGCAAAGCTTGCCCGAGCTGGTGGAAAAAATGAATGCGCTGCAGGGCGACCAGGCGGTGGATTTGGGCAGCGTCGAACAGGCGGTCGAGCAGTTTGACCGCCAGGTGTGCCTGCCGGCCAAATTCAGAAACGACGATCAGCTCCGGCGCATCGCGCAGTTGCGTCAGTACCGCGGCGACCGGGTGCGCACCTGCAAGCAGCAAACCATTCTCGATGGCAAGGCGCTGCCACTGATCGCGATTCGCGAATTCATCATCAGCCGCAAAAGCCTGGGTGGCATCCAGACCGATTTGCAAAGCCGCGTGCTGAGTGCCAGCGCACAACCCATTGCCGGGCTGTTTGCGGTGGGCGAAGCGGCTGGATTTGGCGGCGGCGGCGTACACGGACTGCGCGCGCTGGAAGGCACTTTTTTGGGCGGCTGCGTGCTCACGGCCCGCGCGGCGGCGGCGGCGATCAACGGGCGCACGCTGTTGACGGTTTGATTGGCCGGGCTGGTTTTTCATCGACCCGGCGTTGCGGGTGAGTTGCGTTGCAGTCGGATTTTTGAGGAGAACAAAGCATGAAGAAAACCGGTGCCTGGGCCGCGCGTTATGCGCTGGAGCAGCTTGGGATTGCCTACACCTTCGGCATTCCCGGTGTGCAAAACACAGAGCTCTACGATGAGCTCAATTTGTCTGAAACCATCACGCCGATGCTGGTCAGCCACGAAGGCGGTGCCGCTTTCATGGCCGATGGCTTCAGTCGCCTCTCGAACAACGTGGGTACGCTGGTGCTGGTGCCGGCACCCGGGTTGACCAACGCCGCCAGCGGCATTGGCGAAGCGCTGCTTGACGGCATACCGATGCTGGTGATTTGCGGCGGTGTGCGCACCGACATCCCGTGGCAGTTCCAGTTGCACCAGATGGATCTGCACCAGTTCATGCGCGGCATCACCAAAGCCTGTTACTTGATCGAGCGCCACCAGGACATCGTCAGCACGCTGTTCGAAGCCTACCGCTGTGCCACCAGCGGTGAACCGGGGCCGGTGTTTGTCGAGCTGCCGGTCAACCTGCAATTGTTTCCTGGCGAACTGGGCGAGTTGCCGCGTTGGCAGGCTGACGAAGGCGCGCGCCAGACCAGCCGGCAGCAGCTTGATGCGGCGGTGGCGTTGCTCAAGAACGCGCGCCACCCTGGTCTCTTCGTCGGTTGGGGTGCGCGCCAGTGTGCCACCGAAGTGGCAGCGCTGGCCGAGCACCTGCAAGCACCGGTGGCCACGACGCTACAGGGCCTGGGCGCATTTCCTGCCAGTCACCCGCTGCACGTCGGTTTTGGTTTTGGCCCGGCGGCGGTGCCGGCGGCGCGCAAGGCTTTTGCCGACTGCGACGTATTGCTGGCCATCGGTACGCGCTTTGGCGAAATTGCCACTGGCAGCTTTGGTGTGAGCGTACCCGCGCAACTGATTCACATCGACATCAACCCGAAAAATCTCAACGTCAATTACCCAGCGCAAGTGGCCATTGAAGGTGATGCGCGGCTGGTGTTGCCCGAGCTGCTAGCAGCGTTGCGCCAGGCGGCGCGGGCAGCGCCAGCCAACGCCGCATTGCAAGCGCGGATCGCTGCTGACAAAGCGGCATACCGGCAGAGCTGGTACCAGCACGACAGCCACGGTCGCGTCAACCCGGCGCGGTTTTTTGACGCTCTGCGCGCTGCCAACGCAGCCGAGGCGGTGACGGTGGTAGATGACGGCAACCATACTTACCTCACAGCCGAACTGTTTCCCGTGCTGGCACCCAACTCGTTCATCGTCCCGACCGACTTCAACGCCATGGGTTACTCGGTGCCGGCGGCCATCGGCGCCAAGCTGGCGCGCCCGGCGCTTGCTGTCAACTGCATCGTCGGCGACGGCTGCTTTCGCATGACCTGCATGGAGATCGTCACCGCCACACAGTACCGGTTGGGAATTGTCTATTACGTATTTTGTGACGGCGAGCTGTCGCAAATTGCCCAGGCGCAGCAAATCACGTACCAGCGCCAACCCTGCACCACCTTGCAGCGCGTGGCGCTGGACGGGGTGGCCAAAGCGGTCGGTGCGGCCTACCTGCGAATTGACAACGATACCGGGCTGGGTGAGCAAATGGCCGCCGCCAACGCCCTGGCCGCCACCGGCCAGCCGGTGATCGTCGAAGTGGCGATCGATTACAGCAAGCGCACGGCCTTTACCGAAGGCGTGGTGAAAACCAATTTCCAGCGTTTCTCACTGGCGCAAAAAGCCCGTGCCGTGGCCCGCATCGTGCGCCGCAAACTGACCGATTGAGGCTGAATTCGGCAGTTGTCGCATCGGCAGCTTGCTTGATGGACATCAAAGAAAACGCTCGTAGGTTGTTTTTCGGGATGTTCTAAATGCGATAGAATCTCATTTAGAAAAGCGGTCACCAGCCTTGGTTCGCTTATTTTTCCGGGAAAACCACCATGCGCCTTTCGCAACTGCCCAACGGTTCACACGCCCTGGTTGAGCGTGTCGTTGCGGGTGGGTCGGTCATGGACGCGGCCACGGTGCAGCGACTGGGCGCGCTGGGTTTCATTGCCGGTGAACCGGTGCGCATGCTGCGGCGTGGGCCGGGCGGCAAAGAGCCGCTGGCGGTGCAGGTTGGAGAGACCCTTTTTGCCTTGCGCCTGATCGAGGCACAGTGCATTGAAGTGACGGGCGTGCAGCCAGTCGCAGCCTGAGCTTGCCATGCCGTCATTTTCTGCTGCGCCCAAAAGTTTTGCCCTGGTCGGCAATCCCAATTGCGGCAAAACAGCACTGTTCAACCTGCTCACGGGCGCGCACCAAAAAGTAGCCAATTACGCCGGCGTGACGGTGGAGCGCAAGCTGGGCCTGGTGCATTTGCCCGCTGGCCAGACGCTGACGGTGGTCGATTTGCCCGGCACCTACAGTCTGACGCCGGCCACTCCCGACGAACTGGTGACGCTGGAAGTGATTGAAGGCCGGCGCGCTGGCGAGGACGTCCCCGATGGCATCGTGGCGGTGGTCGATGCAACCAATTTGCGCATGAACCTGCGCCTGGTGCTCGAGCTCAAGCGGCTGGGCAAACCGCTGCTGGTGGCGCTCAACATGGCCGATGTGGCACGCGAGCAGGGGCTGCAATTTGATCTACAGCGGCTGGCGCAGGAGCTGGGCTGCCCGGTGGTGGAGACGGTTGCTGTCAAACACAATGGGCATGCGCAGTTGCTGGCTCAACTGCAAGGTGCCTGGCTGAGTGCGGCACCGAAGCGCAGCGTTGCAACGATCAGCGCGGCACCCAGCTCGGCCGAGCTGCAACGTGAAGTGCGCCGCATTCTGGCGCTGGTCTCGCCCCAAGTTGCGCCACGCAGTCGTTTTCAATACCGGCTCGATGCGTTGGCCATGCACCCGCTGTGGGGTTTGCTGATTTTGGCGACCGTGCTGTTCCTGATTTTTCAGGCGGTGTTTTCGTGGGCCAACTTGCCCATGGAGCTCATCAAGTCTGCCATGGCATGGGTGGCGACTGCCGTGCTGGCCAACCTGCACCCTGGCCCGCTGCGCAGTCTGCTGGTGGACGGCGTGATTGCGGGGGTCGGCGGGGTGTTGATTTTTTTGCCGCAGATCCTGATCTTGTTTTTCTTCATCCTGCTGCTCGAAGACTCGGGTTATCTGCCACGCGCGGCTTTTTTGCTCGATAACGTGATGGGCAAGGTCGGCTTGTCAGGGCGCGCTTTCATTCCGCTGCTGTCGAGTTTTGCCTGTGCCATCCCGGGCATCATGGCTACCCGCACCATTGCCAACTGGCGTGACCGCCTCGCCACCATCATGGTCGCACCGCTGATGACCTGTTCGGCGCGGCTGCCGGTTTATGCGCTGCTGATCGGTGCTTTTGTTCCAGAACGCGATGTCGGCTGGTTTGGCTTGCGCGGCTTGACGCTGTTTGCCCTGTACGTTGCGGGGGTGGTCTCGGCGATGTTGGTGGCCTGGATTTTCAAGCGCAGCTGGATGAAAAGCGGCTATCAACCCTTGATGCTGGAATTGCCGCCTTATCGCCGACCCAGCCTGCGCAACCTGGGTCTGGGGCTGTGGGAGCGCGCGCATATTTTTGTGCGACGCGTCGGCGGCATCATTTTTGCCTTGATGGTGGTGCTGTGGTTTTTGTCCAGCTATCCGACCCCGCCGGCGGATTGGAACCCGGCCCAGGGTCCGGCCATTTTGCACAGTTTTGCCGGACTGCTGGGACGAACGCTGCAACACTTGTTTGCACCGATCGGTTTCAACTGGCAGATTTCAGTCGCGCTGGTGCCCGGCATGGCCGCGCGTGAAGTGGTGGTGGGCGCTTTGGGGACGGTTTATTCCTTGTCCAGCGTCAATGGCGCAGTGGCCGATTCCCTGACCCCGGTGCTGGTGCAGGGCTGGTCACTGGCCACTGCTTACGCCTTGCTGGCCTGGTTTGTTTTTGCACCGCAGTGCCTCTCGACGCTGGCCGTGGTGCGGCGCGAAACCAATTCCTGGCGCTATCCGATCATCATGGCGGTGTACTTGTTTGCGCTCGCCTACGCGGCTGCTTTTGTCACTTACCGCGCGACTTTGTGGTGGGGAGGCTAAATGAAAATCGAGTCATTGCTGGTTTTTGCCTTGGTGGCAGCCTGTTTTGTATATGCGCTTTGGCAATTGCTGCCGCAAGCCATCCGGCGCATTCTGGCCAGCGCCCTACAGCGCTTGCCGCTGTCTGCACGTGTTAGCGCCTACTTCGCCACTGCAGCTTTGCAACCCAGCGGCTGTCATTGCAGTGATTGCGAGCACAGCAGCGGCAAACGGTATGGCGGCGGCATCGGCCCGGCTAAAACCCTGCGGTTTCACCGCCGCAAGAGCTGACCTGACAGAGCCTTGCGGTGGGTGGTTCGGCCGCCCTGTGGCCCCGGCTTCAGGCCACAAAGACCCGGGCCTTGCGCGGTGTCAGCAGCAGCGTTTCACCTTCCTTGAAGCCCTGCGTGGCAAATTCCTGCGCTGCGATCTGGGCTTCAATCACCTCGCCCTGCGCCAGTGCATTGGCATCGAACGCCACCAGTTCGAGCCGCGCCAGCGGCCCCACCACCAGCGCGCGCGTGAGCCGGGCCACGATGCCAGCAGCGGATTCGCTGGCGTTGGCCCCCGGCGTGTAGCGCTGCACTGCCAGGTCGTGCGGGCGCACGTAGGCAAAAGCCTTGGTATCCTGCGCATCCGGGTGCTCGGGTGCCGCCATGCGCCAGCCGTGCTGGTCATCACCGATAGTCATTTCACCTTCATGGGCGCGGCCGTGAAACAAATTCACATCACCCAGAAAGCCATACACAAACGGGCTCGCCGGGTGGTTCCAGACCTGTTGCGGCGAGCCAATCTGTTCGGGTTTGCCGGCATTCATCAGCACCACCCGGTCAGCCACTTCGAGCGCTTCTTCCTGGTCATGCGTGACAAAAATGCTGGTCACGTGCAAGTCGTCGTGCAAGCGGCGCAGCCAGCGCCGCAGCTCTTTTCGCACCTTGGCATCGAGCGCGCCAAACGGCTCATCGAGCAGCAATACCTGCGGCTCCACGGCAAGAGCGCGCGCCAGCGCGATGCGCTGGCGCTGGCCACCCGAGAGCTGCGCCGGGAAACGGTCGGCGAGCCAGTCGAGTTGCACCAGGCCCAGCAGATCGTGCACCTTTTGTTGAATGCTCGCTTCACTGGGGCGCGTGGCGCGGCTTTTCATGCGCAGGCCAAAAGCCACGTTGTCAAAAACGCTCATGTGGCGAAACAGCGCGTAGTGCTGAAAAACAAAACCAACGTTGCGCTCGCGCACCTGGGTGTCGGTGGTGTCGTTACCGTTGACCAGGATGCTGCCCTGATCGGCAGTTTCAAGTCCGGCAATGATGCGCAGCAGCGTGGTCTTGCCGCAGCCCGATGGCCCCAGCAGGGCCACCAGTTCGCCCGAGGCAATGTCCAGACTCACATCAGACAAGGCGTGGAAGTTGCCAAAATCCTTGCTGACGTTGCGAATTTCAATGCTCATCTTGTTTGACCCAATAAACCGAATGCCTTCAAACCGCTTTGATGTCACTGACAGGTTTGTATTCTTTTCATTTCATGCGTGGGCCGAAGGCAACGCAGCGGGTGGCTGCGCAGCCGGGCGGTGGCACACGCCGCCGTTCGTGTCATCCGGCCTTCGGCCTCCTTCTTTACCTCACTTTGGCATGTACCCCCACCCTGCTGCTCAGAAGTGTCAACTTGGTATTTTGAACTCAAACTCGAATACCAAACCACCGGGATCGGGGTGCCTGGGTGTTCTGCGTAGGTAAAGGAGGAGCCCACAAGGGCGGGGGACACGAAGCAGAGCATCCAGGCAACCTGATCCAGCGCAAATCGGGACGCCCGGCTGTTCTGCGTAGGTAGAGGAGACTGCAGGCCGGGGGACAGCCGCGAAGCTGAGTGCCCCGGCGGCTTGATTCCAACCCCATGTTGGAAGGGATTTAGCACGTCGCGATTTTGGAAAATATCCATAGCAGAAATTTCCATCAGCGTTGCGGGCCTTCGGGGGGCAATTCCGCCGCGGCTTTTTGATCGCGTTCAAACTGCCACTCGACCACCGACTTGATCAGCAGAGTGAGCAGCGCCAGCAGCGCCAGCAGCGAAGCCACGGCAAAAGCCGCCACCGACTGGTATTCGTTGTAGAGGATCTCGACGTGCAGCGGCAGCGTGTTGGTCTGGCCGCGAATATGGCCGGACACGACCGACACCGCGCCAAACTCGCCCATGGCGCGCGCGTTGCACAAAATCACGCCATAGACCAGACCCCACTTGATGTTGGGCAGCGTCACATGCCAAAAAATCTGCCAGCCGTTGGCACCCAGCACCATGGCGGCCTGTTCTTCTTCAGTGCCCTGCGCCTGCATCAGCGGGATCAGCTCGCGCGCAATGAACGGGAAAGTCACGAACACGGTGGCCAGAATGATGCCGGGCACGGCAAAAATAACTTTGATGTCATGGGCTTCGAGCCAGGGGCCAAACCAGCCCTGTGCGCCAAACAGCAGCACGTAGACCAGACCCGCCACCACCGGTGACACCGAAAACGGCAAGTCCACCAGCGTCGTCAGCAAGGCTTTGCCCTTGAACTCGAATTTGGCAATCGCCCAGGCAGCGGCGATGCCAAACAGCAGGTTCAGCGGCACCGCCACTGCCGCCGTGAGCAAGGTCAGGCGAATGGCGCTCCAGGCATCGGGCTCAAACAGCGCTTGCCACGCGGCCATCAGTCCCTGGCGCAACGCCTCGGTAAACACCGCGGCCAGCGGCAGCAGCAAAAACAAGAAGACAAAACCCAGCGCCAGACCAATCAGCAAGCGGCGCATCCAGGCCGGCTCGGTGCTGGCCATTGATGTCGGGCCGACGCTGCGGATCATGCTCTGCCACCGTGGCGCTGGCGCTGCCAGCTTTGCAGGGCGTTGATCAGCAGCAACAGGGCAAAGGAGATCAGCAACATCACCGTGGCAATTGCGGTGGCACCGGCGTAGTCGTATTGCTCGAGTTTGCCGATGATCAACAGCGGTGTGATTTCAGACACCAGCGGGATGTTGCCGGCAATGAAAATGACCGAACCGTATTCGCCGACAGCGCGCGCCAACGCCAGCGCAAAACCGGTTGCGAGCGCCGGCGCAATCGACGGGAAAATGACGTGGCGAAAAGTCTGCCAGCGCGAAGCGCCCAGGCAGGTCGCCGCCTCTTCCAGCTCTTTTTCGGCATCCTCCAGCACCGGCTGCACGGTGCGCACGACAAACGGCAAACCGATGAAAATCAGCGCGATCACGATGCCGTTGGGATGGAAGGCGAGTTTCAGGCCGAGCGGCTCGGTGAACTGGCCGACCCAGCCATTGCCCGCCAGCAGCGCGGTCAGCGCAATGCCGGCCACGGCGGTGGGCAGCGCGAACGGCAAATCGACCAAAGCGTCAACCAGTTTCTTGCCGAAAAACTGGTAGCGTACCAACACCCAGGCCAGCAACAAACCAAAAAAGGCGTTGGCCAGCGCGGCCAGCAGCGCGGTGCCAAAAGTCAGGCGGTAAGCGGCCAGCGCCCGCGCGCTGGAGACGGCCAGCCAGAACTGCTCCGAGCTCAGTGTGAAGGTCTTGAACAACAGACTGCTCAACGGCAGCAAGACGATCAACACCAGGTAAAACAGCGCGTAGCCCAGCGTCAAATGAAAACCCGGCAATGTGCGCCGACTGCTGCGCCTGGCCGGCGTGGTGCCGGAAAAGGGTGTTGTTGAAAGGGTCGCGGTGGTCATTGAA
>JAVHQY010000002.1:0-6433 GCA_036171375.1 Rhodoferax sp.
GCCACCGTCTGTCGCAGGAGGCTCAATCGGCCTTGATTTGCGCGCGCTTGACGATGTCGCTCCAGACTGATTGCTCGTGCGCAATAAAGGCCGCAAATTCCGCTGCGGGGCCGCCACCGGCAAGCGCATTGTCCTTGGCAAATCGCTCGGCGACGGGGCTGGATTTCAGCGCTTTCAGGCATTCTTCCTGCAAGCGTTTGACCACCGCGGCCGGGGTGCCGGCCGGTGCCAGCATGCCGTACCACTGCGAGGTT
Organism: Rhodoferax sp.; assembly: GCA_036171375.1. Lineage (GTDB taxonomy): Bacteria > Pseudomonadota > Gammaproteobacteria > Burkholderiales > Burkholderiaceae_C > Rhodoferax. The sequence continues at coordinate 255 of JAVHQY010000002.1, forward strand.
TCAAAGCCCTTGAAACCCATTTCGGCGACCGTCGGCACGTCAGGCAAATGCGAGACACGCTGCTGCGTGCCCACCGCAATCGCGCGCAGTTTGCCGCTCTGGATGTGGGCCGCCAGCGCCGGCAAACCGGCTGAAGATGCTTGCGTGCGGCCCGAGAGCAGATCCGTGAGCTGCGGCCCGGTGCCACGATAAGGAATATGCGTGATATACATGCCGGTCACCAGCTTGAGGTATTCCATCGCCAGATGCCCGGCGCTGCCGTTGCCGGCCGAGCCATAGTTGAGCTGCCCTGGATGCTGCTTGACATAGGCCACAAACTCGCGGAAATTTTTTGCCGGCACATCGGCGTTGATGACAAACACGTTGGGCACCTTGGCCAGCAGCGTTACCGGAACAAAATCGCGGTTCACGTCGTAGGGCTGGTTCTTGAGCATGTAGGGATTCACCGCCAGCGTACCGACGTGGCCCAAAATGACGGTGTGGCCGTCGGGTGCGGCTTTGGCGACTTCAGCCATGGCAATCGTGCCGGCACCGCCAGGCTTGTTTTCCACAAAGACATTTATACCAAATTGTTTGGTCAGTTCGGCTGCGACTGAGCGCGCCACAATTTCTGAAGTGCCCCCGGGTGCAAACGGCACCACAAATCGAATCGGCTTGCTTGGAAAACTGCTTTGCGCCCACAGCGGGGTGATGCCAGCGCCAAGCGCGCAAGCCGCCAACAACAAATCGCGACGTGACGGGGAAGACAATGGGTTCATGGCAAGCGCCTCGGTTAAATGAGAACGCCAGTCTAGCAGCCAACCGATCCAACCGGCATCCGCATAAACCCCGATGAATGGCCGTGTTGGCAAGTACCAGATAATCTCGCCCCTATGGACAAGCAGCACAAAGGCGAGCGCGTGGTGGTCGGTTTGAGCGGCGGCGTGGATTCGGCCGTGAGCGCCTGGCTGCTCAAGCAGCAGGGCTATGAGGTCATCGGCATTTTCATGAAGAACTGGGAAGACGACGACGACTCGCAGTATTGCTCATCGAACATCGATTTTGTGGATGCCGCGGCAGTGGCAGACGTGATCGGTATCGAGCTTGAACACGTCAACTTCGCCGCCGAATACAAAGACCGCGTCTTTGCCGAATTTTTGCGCGAGTACCAGGCCGGGCGCACGCCCAACCCGGACGTTCTGTGCAACGCCGAAATCAAGTTCAAGGCTTTTCTGGAACACGCGCTGCGCCTGGGGGTGGAAAAAATTGCCACCGGCCACTACGCACGGGTGCGGACGCAGGACGGTCGTTTTGAATTGCTCAAAGGACTCGATACCAGCAAAGACCAGAGCTACTTCCTGCATCGGCTCAACCAGCAGCAGTTGTCGCGCACACTGTTCCCGGTGGGCGAGCGGCAAAAGACCGAAGTGCGCCGCATCGCTTTGGAAATCGGCCTGCCCAACGCCAAGAAAAAAGACTCAACGGGAATCTGCTTCATCGGCGAGCGACCGTTTCGCCAATTTCTCAACCGCTACATCGCGCGTGAGCCCGGCCCAATCAAGGACGAGCGCGGGCGCACCATTGGCCAGCATGTTGGCCTGAGTTTTTACACGCTGGGGCAAAGGCAGGGTCTGGGAATCGGGGGCCTGAAATTGGGGTCAGATTCCAATTTAGGACATCAGCGTGGTTCCAACCTGCGGCAGCAAGCGAAATTGGACTCTGACCCCCATTTCCATCGGCCGTGGTATGTCGCGCGCAAAGACATGCAAACCAATACTTTATGGGCGGTGCAAGGCCACGATCATCCCTGGCTGCAGTCTTGCGCCCTGCAAGCGCAGGATGCGAGTTGGGTAGCCGGGACGGCACCGGCGCTGGGCACCCTGGCCGCCAAAACCCGCTACCGCCAGGCCGATGCGCCATGCCGCCTGGAGGCCTGCCAGGGCACCACGTTTGCCCTGACTTTCAGCTCCCCGCAGTGGGCCGTCACGCCAGGGCAATCGGCCGTGCTGTACGACGGCGAGGTCTGCCTGGGTGGCGGTGTCATAGCCGCACCAGCGCCGCCCTGACAGCGTGTGTTAGGCTTGTCCTCAGATGAAGCCAAGACAAAAATTGACTGGCATTAAGCGCCTCACCAAAGCTTTGCAACATTCGTGGGATGGTCTTGCTGCGGCGTACAAAGCCGAGCAGGCATTCAGGCAGGAAGTCTGGCTCGCCTGCGCCCTGCTGCCGGCATCACTGTTCGTCAACGCATCCGCAGCGGGACATGCCATTTTGGTTGCCAGTGTATTTGTGCTGCTGATCGCGGAGCTGTTGAACACGGCTGTCGAAGCGACGGTGGACCGTATATCGCAAGACGAGCATCCATTGTCAAAAATTGCGAAGGATGTGGCATCGGCAGCCATTCTGCTGGCGCTGGTAAACCTCGTGTGTACCTGGCTCGCCGTGATTTTTATTAAACCTAGATTCTTTGGTTGAACACGCCCGAGTCACCTCAGGTAAACTCAAACGGTGAATTCCACTACCATCCGATTGAGCCAACCCGTGACAGCCGAGGAAATCGAGGCAGTGCGCGGTATTTTTCGCGAATACGCGGCCAGCTTGTCGATTGATTTGTGTTTTCAGGATTTTGTGGCTGAGCTCCGCACACTGCCGGGCATGTACGCCGCGCCGCGCGGCTGCCTGCTGCTGGCTTGGGTAAACGACGAGTTGGCCGGGTGCTGCGCCTTGCGTCCGCTTGACAACGTGGACCCTTCCAACGCCAGTGAAATGAAGCGCCTTTTTGTTCGACCTCAGTTTAGGGCGCGCGGGCTCGGGCACCAACTGGCGCAAGCAATTCTGGAGCGTGCCAGCGTAATCGGTTATAGCTGCGTGCTGCTCGATACGCTCGACGAGATGGAAAGCGCACGCGCCCTTTACCGTGATTTGGGATTTGTGGAAATTGCGCCGTACTACCACAACCCCATTGCCGGTGCCCACTATCTGAAGATCGACTTTTAGGGCGCGCCCAGCAATAGTGGCATTAAATCGTCAGGCCTTGACTTGCGCCAACAGCGTCGCCGCGTCGCTGACTTCAAATTTGCCCGGCGCTTCAACGTTGAGCGTGACCACTTTGCCATCACGCACCAGCATCGAGTAGCGGTTGGAGCGCAAGCCCATTCCTTTGCCCGTCAGATCCAATGTCAAGCCCGTGGCTTTGGCAAAAGCCGCATCACCATCGCCCAGCATTCGCACTTTGCCAGCCGTTTTTTGGTCGCGCGCCCAGGCACCCATGACGAAAGCATCGTTGACGCTGAGGCACCAGATTTCATCGACACCAGCGGCTTTGAGTTCGGCAAATTTCTCCACGTAACCGGGAACATGTTTACCCGAGCAGGTCGGTGTGAACGCACCGGGCAGCGCAAACAGGGCGATAGTCTTGCCGGCGCTGGCTTTATGAACATCGACCGGGTTGGGGCCAAGGCTGCAGGTGCCGTCGGCAACCTCAATGTATTCATACAAGGTGGTTGCCGGGATTTGATCGCCTACTTTAATCATGGAGTTCTCCTGGGAAAATTGAAAGGTTGAGGGGGCCGGCGATGACCAATCCAACCAGCCGTCATCACAGTCCTGACGCGAACACTACTGTGGCAGTTTCCATCGCCTGAAATACAAACGGCCCACCATTGTGAGCCGTCGCGAGAAATTTTGCACTGCTGCCAGTGCAAAGACCTATACCAAGGTAGCCTTTTCAAGCAGCCGGGTGACCACCCAGTTCTTGGTTTTTGAAATCGGCTTGCTCTCAGTGATTTCAATCAGGTCGCCCATTTTGTACTCGCCTTTTTCGTCATGCGCGTGGTACTTGCTGGACTTGCCGACGATCTTGCCGTAGAGATCGTGCTTGACACGGCGCTCGACCAGTACCGTGACGGTCTTGGCGCGCTTGTCACTGACCACCTTGCCGACCAAGGTGCGCTTGAGGGATTTTTTGGTGTCCGTCATCAATGCTCCTTAATGAGTGGATGTTGCCGCGTTTTGCTTCTCGACAAGAATAGTCTTGGCGCGGGCAATGTCGCGGCGCGTGGAACGCAGCGTAGCGGTGTTGTTGAGTTGCTGCGTGGCTTTTTGCATGCGCAAGCCAAAGTGTGCTTTTTGCAGCGCTTTGACTTCCGTTTGCAGGCCAGCGATGTCTTTTTGGCGTAATTCAGTGGTTTTCATTGCGTGTCTTCCTGCTTACTGGCCAATCATCCGCGCCACAAAAGTGGTGCGCAAAGGCAGCTTGGCAGCCGCCAGACGAAACGCCTGACGCGCCAGTTCTTCGGGCACACCGACAATCTCGAAAACGATCTTGCCAGGCTGGATTTCAGCCACGTAGTACTCGGGATTGCCCTTGCCGTTGCCCATGCGCACCTCAGCCGGTTTTTGCGAAATGGGTTTGTCCGGAAAAACGCGAATCCAGATGCGGCCACCGCGTTTGACATGGCGCGAGACGGCCCGCCGTGCAGCTTCGATTTGACGCGCCGTCAAACGGCCACGGTCAATGCACTTCAAACCAAAATCACCAAACGCGACCGAGCTGCCGCGAGTGGCGATGCCGGTGTTACGGCCCTTTTGCTCTTTGCGATATTTACGACGAGCGGGTTGCAACATGCTTATTCTCCTTTGCCGTCACTGGCCACCGCGCTGTCGGCGGCGACTGGCGCGGCGACTTTGCGCACACGCTGAACGGCTGGTTTATTGGTGCCAGCACCGAGTGCTTCGACCGGTTTGTCACTGCCATCGGCAGGTGCCACGTTGCCGCCCAAGGGCGGACGACGTGCAGCGCGTGGTGCTGGACGATCAGCGCCCGGGCGAGCACCACGATCATCACGTCGCGGACCACGCGGACGACGCTCTTCATCGGCGCGCGGTTCGGCTGCCGGCAAATCGGTACGACCCAACGTGTCGCCCTTATAGACCCACACCTTGACACCGATGATGCCGTAGGTGGTTTTTGCCTCCGACGTTCCATAATCGATGTCGGCGCGCAGGGTATGCAATGGCACGCGACCTTCGCGGTACCACTCGCAACGCGCAATCTCAATCCCGTTGAGCCGGCCCGATGACATGATCTTGATGCCCAGGGCACCCAGACGCATGGCATTTTGCATGGCACGCTTCATGGCGCGGCGGAACATGATGCGCTTTTCAAGCTGTTGGGTAATCGAGTCGGCAATCAGCTTGGCATCGATTTCAGGCTTGCGCACTTCTTCGATGTTGACCGCCACCGGCACGCTGAGTTGGCGTGAGAGTTCGCGTTTCAAGTTCTCGATGTCTTCGCCTTTTTTGCCGATCACCACGCCCGGACGGGCCGAGAAAATGGTGATGCGGGCGTTCTTGGCTGGACGCTCGATGAGCACCCTGGACACCGACGCATTTTTGAGTTTGGTTTTGAGGTACTCGCGCACCTTGATATCTTCTGCCAGCATGCCGGCAAAGTCACGATCGTTGGCGTACCAGCGCGAAGCCCAGTTACGGCTGACCGACAGGCGAAAACCGGTTGGGTTGATTTTTTGTCCCATATTGTTCTGGCCTTTTCAGTTACCAACCGTCACGTACACATGGCACGTTGGTTTTCTAATTTGATTGCCCCGACCTTTGGCACGGGCAGCAAAGCGCCGCAGCGACGCTCCCTGCTCGACATAAATGGTCTTTACTCTTAGTTCATCGATGTCAGCGCCATCGTTGTGCTCGGCGTTGGCAATTGCCGACTCGAGCACTTTCTTGACGATCAGCGCCGCTTTCTTTTGCGTGAACTGCAAAATGTTGAGCGCTTGATCGACTTTCTTGCCGCGGATCAGATCCGCAACCAGACGCCCCTTGTCAACCGACAAGCGAACGCCCCGAAGGATTGCACGTGTTTCCATGATCAGATCCTTATTTCTTTACGACTTTTTTGTCGCCCGGGTGGCCCTTGAAAGTACGGGTCAGCGCAAACTCACCCAACTTGTGGCCAACCATTTGATCCGTGATATACACCGGCACGTGCTGCTTGCCGTTGTGCACAGCAATGGTCAAGCCGATGAATTCGGGCAGGACCATGGAGCGACGCGACCAGGTCTTGATCGGTTTTTTGTCTTTGGTTGTCACGGCCTTGTCGGCTTTGGCTACCAGGTGATGGTCAACAAAAGGACCTTTTTTGAGAGAACGAGTCATTTACCTTCCCCTTACTTCTTGCGACGCGA
>JAVHQY010000003.1:0-6432 GCA_036171375.1 Rhodoferax sp.
CGAGACGCAAGTTTTGACGACTACATGGTCGAGTCGATGAAGGACCCAGCCGAAGCCGCCGCCTACATCGAGGCCGTGATGGAACAGGACGACCCAGCCGCGCTGCTGGTGGCATTGCGGCACGTTGCCAAAGCGTACGGCATGGCAGAAGTTGCACGGCGTGCTGATGTAGGCGACAAGACCCTATTCAAAGCACTGAGCGCCAACGGCAACCCCACGTTGACTACGGTTCACAAAGTGCTGGCCGCTGTTGGGCTGCGCTTGAGCGTGACACCTGCACACGCATAATCCTAGATTCCTCAGTTGACCGCTTGGGTTCATCAATAAGTCCACATGGGCATTGACTTTTTCAGCTTCGACACAGTTCACCTTTTGGGTGAGAGCGCTACGCACCCGATTGAGCCACTGGCAACGCGCCCGGGGTCGTTGCACCGCCTCGCGGGCATTAGCCCGCAGCGTTGTCACGCCTACCCGGACACGCCGCCAGTAGCCCACTCGGTCGTGTTCAACTGAGGAATCTAGGATAAACCAGTTTCACCCCAGCTAGGCCCGCGAACCCAAGAGCGGGGTCACCTTCACCCACCTATGTTTTATGATGGCTAGCGCACGGCAACACGTTTCGCATCCACCTTTTCATCCGGCCAGCACCATGCCCCATTTGACGCGTCAGCAATTCCGGTTTTCTTATCGCCTGCGCGTGCGCTGGTCCGAAGTGGATGTGCAAAAAATTGTTTTCAACGCACATTACCTGACCTATTTCGACACCGCCATCGCGGACTATTGGCGGGCTCTGGCGCTGCCCTATGACGTGACCATGCAGGCGCTGCAAGGGGACTTGTATCTGAAGAAGACCGAGCTTGAGTTTCACGCCTCAGCGCACATGGACGACCAGCTCGACATCGCGCTGCAATGCAGCCGCGTCGGCAACTCATCGATCACCTTTGCCGGAGCGGTTTTTCGCGGTGACGAGCGTTTGATCAGCGGTGAACTGGTTTACGTTTATGCCGACCCGGCAACGCAGACTTCCAAACCGGTGCCAGTGCGTTTTCGTGAAATTTTGCTGGGCTACGAAGCCGGCGACGCGATGACCACCGTGGCCGTGGGCGACTGGCAAACCCTGGGTGCTGCGGCTTGGCAGGTTCGCAGCGAGGTGTTCATCGACGAGCAGCACATCGCGCCTGAAATCGAGCGCGATGCGCTTGACGCGACGGCGCAACACGCACTGCTGCGCAACCGCCTGGAGCTGCCGGTTGCCACCGGGCGTTTGCTGCCTGCCACCAACGGCGTGAGCCGGATTGGCCGCATGGCGGTCAAGCGTGTGCTGCGCGGCTCCAACCTGGGGCGCACCGTGCTGCTGGCGCTGCTACAGGCGGCGCAGCAGCGGGGCGACCGTGAAGTGCTGCTGCACGCGCAGCGCAGCGCCGAAGGTTTTTACACGCGCTTGGGGTTTGCACCCCGCGGCCAGGCGTTTGAAGAAGCCGGCATCGCGCACATCGAGATGGCGCGCAAGTTGTAAACCGGCACCCTCCGGGCCCAGGATTGTTATGCCAAGCCAGCGGATTCAGGCAACCGGCCGGGCGCAAGCTGCTTTTGGCATGGTGGGCTGGCTGTCGCTGGCGCAACTGATCAGTTGGGGCAGCATTTTTTACACCTTTGCTTTGGTGATGGAGCCGGTGGAGCGCGATTTGGGTTTGAGCCGGGTGCAGTCGTCGCTGGCCTTCAGTCTGGCTTTGTTGGCCGAGGGTTTGCTGGCCTATCCGGTGGGGCGCTGGATCGATCAGGGTCATGAGCGTGTGGTCATGACCGGCGGCTCGGTGCTGGCCGGCGTTTGCCTGGGCTTGCACGGCAGCGTCACCGGCCTGGTGGGGTTTTACGCAGTCTGGATCGGTTTGGGTGCGGCCATGGCAGCGGTTTTGTATCCCCCGGTTTTTGCCGTCGTGACGCGGCGTTTCCCCGATGATTTCCGCCGTGCCATCATCATCATGACTTTTCTCGGGGGCTTGGCCAGCACGGTGTTCATGCCGCTCACCGCCTGGTTGATCGCTTCCTGGGGCTGGCGCCAGGCGTTCATTCCCTTGGCCGCGCTGCATCTGCTGGTGTGTGCGCCGCTGCATGCGCTCACCTTGCGCGGCGCGCCGCCGGGCATTTTGTCAAGCGCCGTGGCTGACCCGCCGGCCTCCAAGCAGTTTGCGCGCTTGCTGCGCAGCGCGCCGTTTTTGCTGGTGGGCATCTTTGTCGTTTTGATGATGGCAGTGACAGTGGCTCTGCCCGCCCACATGGTGAGTTTGTTGCGAGAAAGCGGTCTGAGCGAGGTCTGGGTGATTGCCGTGCCGGCAGCCATCGGCGTGATTCAGGTGGTTGGTCGCCTGCTGCTTTTTTTCTTCGAGCATCACCTCGATCTGCACCGGGTCAACCGGCTCATTCCGGTGCTGATTCCACTGGCCTTGCTGGCCTTGCTGGCAGCACCGTGGTTGACCGGGATGCGGCTGGCGTTGCTGGTGCTGTTTGTGTTGTTGTACGGCCTGGGCAATGGCCTCTTCACCATCGTCCGAGGCACTGCCATCGCGCAGTATGTGAACCAGGAGCTGGTTGCCACCTTGAACGGCGCGCTGGGTTTGCCACTGGCGCTGGCCCGCGCCGGTGCGCCCTTGCTGCTGGGTGCCATGTGGACATCGCAGGCAGGCTATAGCCACGGCTTGTGGCTGTTGCTGGTTTTGAGTCTGCTGGCCGTCGGCGCATTGGTGCTGGCGCAGCGCCACGCGCTGCCGCGTCGCCCCGGGGCTTGAGGCTTCAAGCCCTGTCCCCACTGCGAAATTGCCGAAGCGCTAAGCCACCAAACAACAGAGAAAACGCAAGCAAAACGCCCATCGCCGGCAATGCATCGTGCAGCCCCAGTCCGCGCCAGGTCATGGCATCCAGGCCGTCCACGGCCCAGCGTGTGGGTATCACCAACGTTGCTGTTTGCAGCCACTGCGGAAAAATGAAGGCCGGCACCCAACCACCGCCAAGCATGACCATGATGAGCGTCGCAAACGTGGCCAGGCCGCGTGTTGCTTCCGGTGTCTTGCCGAAGGCCGCAACAAACAGTCCGAACATGGCGGTGAATGTGGCAAAGCACAGCGCCACGCCGACAAAACCCACGCTGCTGCCAGCGATACTGACTTTGAAGAAAAGCCCGCCGACCAGATAGACAAACGCCAGCAGGCCCAACGCGATCAGCGTACACGAGATGGCGCGCGCGCCAAGAATGGTGCTGACCGTAATGGGCGCGGCCAGCAAGCGTTGCCACAATCCCTGACGACGCGCCAACAGGATGCCGATGCCCGCGTCCAGACCCATGAATAAGATGAACTGAACGCTCATGCCAGCAAAGGAATGCGCATAGCCGTTGTATTTCGGGCCTGAACTCATCGCCTGATCGCGCGTGACGAAAGGCGTGGACAAGCCAGTGCTGCGTTGGTTTGCGCTCTGCGTCGCGGAGCCATTCTGCTCTTGATTGTTGGTTTGAAATTTCTTGACGCTCTGCAGAAAATCGCGCAGTTCTTTTTTGGCTGGGTCGGTTTGAACCGCCGCGTCCAACTGATCAATGCTCTGTGTGATAAATTTCTGTCCCGTCTTGCCGCCAAACATTTCGGCGCTGACGCTCTGCATGACTTGCTGCATCAACAAGCCTTTGAGCATACCCAGCACAGCGCTTTGCGAAGGGTCATAAAAAATTGAAATCTCGGGCTTGTTTCCGCCGCCAAACAGGGCCGCGCCCGAGGCAGCACCAAAACCGGCCGGAATCAGCACGGCGGCATTGAGCTTACCTTTGAGCACCTGCGCGCTGGCTTCACTCAGGGCCAATTCCTGCGTGTGCAGTGAGTCGTCGGTCTTCAGGCCGGCGACGATCTGGCGGCTGATGTCGCTGTCATCGAGCGAACTCACCGCGATCTCGATCTTGATCTTGTCGGGGCTGCCCGAACCGCCAAACAGGTAGCCGAAAAATGCGCCCAGCACAACTGGCATGATCAACGAAAGGATGAGGGCGCGTCGGTCAGCCAAGAACAGAATCAGGTCTTTGCGAACCAGGGCGATCAGGGCAGTCATGGTAATGAGGTCTCCGGCAGGTTCTCAATCGCGCAGTGTGCGGCCGGTCAGCATCAGAAAGACTTCTTCCAGCCGCGGCTGCACCAGTTCAACGCGCCGGACAGCGCCGGGTAAGCGCAAATACAGGTCCGCCGGGCTTTCGTTGGCGATCACCTTGCCATGATCGATGATCACAATGTGGTCGGCAAGACGCTCCACTTCTTCCATGTAGTGGCTGGTATAGATCAGCGAGCGCCCCTGTCTTTTGAGCGTCTCCAGATTGTCGAAAATGGCGTTGCGGCTTTGCGGGTCCACGCCTACGGTGGGCTCGTCGAGGATCAGCAGTTGCGGGTCGTGCAACAAGGCCGCAGCCATGTTCAGGCGGCGTTTCATGCCGCCTGAAAAGGTCCCGACCAAATCGCGCGAGCGCTCGGCGAGATTGACCAGCGCCAGCACCTCGTCGCAGCGGCTTTTCAGGGCGTTGCCACGCAAACCATACAGCGCGCCAAAGATTTTCAGATTTTCGCGGGCCGACAAATCCTCAAACAGGGCCAGTTCCTGCGGCACCAAACCGATCTGGCGTTTGATCGCGCTACTACCCTGGCCCATGGCCACACCATTCAGGAGGACTTGGCCCGAGTCGGGCCGCAGCAAGCCGCAAATCATGCTGACCGTGGTTGACTTGCCTGCGCCATTGGGTCCGATCAGGCCCAGGGTCTGTCCCTGCATTAAACCAAAGGAAACGGCGCTGACCGCCTGACGGCCGCCAAAGGCCTTGTTGAGATTGTTTACCGCTAGGAGGGCTTGAGCCATGGCATTTTCGTGACGTTTGCCGTCATTACAAATTCGGCGCCAGCAAGCGCCGCAAGCTTGGTTCGCTCATTTGCCGCCGCCGACACAAGTCCTTGAGCTGGTCAGTGCCAATCTTGCCCACATTGAAGTACTGGCTGTCGGGGTGGCCGATGTAAAAACCGCTGACGCTCGCTGCCGGACTCATGGCCAGGCTCTCGGTCAGCGTCATGCCGATGTCACTGCATTGCAGCAACTCGAACATGTCTTTCTTGACGCTGTGGTCAGGGCACGCCGGGTAGCCCGGAGCCGGGCGGATGCCACGGTACTTCTCGGCGATCAGCTCGGCGGGTGTTAGTGCTTCCTGCGGCGCATAGCCCCACAGGTCGGTGCGAACGGTGCGGTGCAGGCATTCCGCAAAAGCTTCGGCCAGCCGGTCGGCCAGTGACTTGAGCAGGATGGCGCTGTAGTCGTCGTGGGCAGTCAGAAATTGTGCTTCTTTCTTTTCGATCCCGATACCAGTGGTCACGGCGAATAGGCCCATATAGTCCTTCACGCTCCCTTCAGACTGCACGGATTGCCGCGCTTCGCTCGCAATGACGAATGCGGAGTCGGAGTTATTTTTTCCGATTCCGGGTGCCACAAAGTCTGCCAGACAGCGGCTCGGGCGCAGCACGCCGTCAATTTCTTCCTTGGCGGCTTGCTGGCGCAAACCATACCAGGTCATGGCTACCTTGCTGCGGGTCTCGTCGGTGTAGAACTCGATGTCGTCGTCATTGACCGCGTTGGCGGGGTACAGGCCGATTACGCCATTGGCCGTCAGCCAGCGACCTTCGATGATTTTCTTCAGCATGGCTTGGCCGTCGGCAAAAACCTTGCTGGCTTCAACACCGACGAGTTCATCGTCCAGGATCGCCGGAAAGCGCCCGGCCAGATCCCAGGTCTGAAAGAAGGGGCCCCAGTCGATGTAACGGGCGATTTCTGCGAGATCAAAATTTTTGAAAACACGCCGACCAATGAACTTGGGGCGCGTCGGCGCGTAGTCGCACCAGGCGATGCGGGTCTTGTTGGCGCGCGCTTTGAGCAGCGGCCACAGCGGCACCTGTTTCTTGTTGGCGTGCTGCTGGCGCACGCGCGCGTAATCGCTGTCGAGCTCCGCCACAAAAGTGCTGGCGGCCTGGCCCAGCAGGTTTTGCGCCACGCCCACGCTGCGCGAAGCGTCGGGCACATAAACCACCGGACCGTCGTAATGCGGTGCAATCTTGACGGCGGTGTGTACGCGCGAAGTGGTGGCACCGCCGATCAGCAGCGGGATTTTCTTGATGCGAAAGTAATCGTCTTTTTGCATCTCGGCGGCAACCAGCTGCATTTCTTCCAGGCTGGGCGTGATCAGGCCGGAAAGACCGATGATGTCAGCGCCTTCAACTTTGGCGCGCGCCAGAATTTCATGACAGGGCACCATCACGCCCAGGTTGACCACATCAAAGTTGTTGCACTGAAGCACGACGGTGACAATGTTCTTGCCGATGTCGTGCACGTCGCCCTTGACGGTGGCCATGATGATCTTGCCCTTGG
>JAVHQY010000004.1:0-6387 GCA_036171375.1 Rhodoferax sp.
ATCCCGATTCGGGGTTCGGCGTTCGAGCTGGCCGATAAAGCGTCACCGAATTGGGCTCTGACCCCAATAACCCCACCAAAGTAACAGGATGGGGGCACGCGCCAAAGTGAAATGTGAAAACTTGTGGGACAGACCTATAGCTCTGTCCCCAACTCGAAACGGGATGTTGGATGTCCGCAGGCCACAGATCGGCGGACCTTCGCGTAGCCGTTCACTGCGCCGCCTTCGGCCCGCTCATGTTGGAACCTCGATCCTTGCTTGGTCACGACAGGTCGCGTCAGGTTTTTGGAAAAACGGTTTCACGAACTTCGTCAGGTCCCCTAAAAGTTGCTGTGACCGGGTCGGCGTGCCAGCAGGCGCAAGTCCGGGCCGATCATGGTGGTGGAAATGAATTCCAGTGCCACCGCCTTGGAGAGTTCGCTCAGCGGCCCCAGATAGTTCATGTTGCGCCCCTGCCCGATCAACTTGGGTGCCAGATAAACCAAAAACTCGTCGATCAGGTCCAGCTCGATCAGCGCGCTGTTGAGGGTGGCACCGGCTTCCACGTGCAGCTCATTGATTTCGCGTTCGCCCAGATCGGCAAGCATTGCCGGGAGGTCAACTTTGCCGTTTGACGCGCCAGCGCCAGCCGGCAAAAAAATCACCTTTGCTCCCTTTGCTTGCAGCGCGTTTCGGCGGGCTGCATCGGCCGATGCTGTGTAAATGTAGAGTGGGCGCTCGACGCTGAAAAGTTGCGCATCGAGCGGTGTTTGCAGCTGGCTATCGAGCAGCACCAGCGCCGGCTGGCGCACGCTGCCGGGCAAACGCACATCCAGGCGCGGGTTGTCTGCCAACACGCTGCCAATGCCGGTCAGGACGGCACCCGCGCGGGCGCGCCAGGTGTGGCCGTCGCTGCGCGCAAGCTCGGAAGTAATCCATTGACTGACTCCGTTCTTGAGCGCCGTTTTGCCGTCCAGTGAAGCGGCCATCTTGCTCCGCACCCAAGGCCTTTTGCGGATCATGCGGCTGAAGAAACCGAGGTTGAGCTCGCGCGTTGCCACCGCTGCCGGGTCCTGCGGGTCAAGCACCTCGACAGCGATGCCCGCTGCACGCAGCCGTGCAATGCCTTGCCCGGCCACCAGCGGGTTGGGATCCTGCTGGGCCACCACCACGCGCGCCACGCCGGTCTCGATTAGCGCATCACAGCAGGGCGGGGTGCGGCCAAAGTGCGAGCAGGGCTCCAGCGTGACATAGACGGTGGCACCGCGCACGTTGTAACCCGCCGCATGCGCGGCGCGCAGGGCCATGACTTCGGCGTGCGCCTGGCCGACGCGCTGGGTGTGACCTTGACCCAGCACCTGTCCCTGGGCGGAGACAATAACGCAGCCCACGCTCGGGTTGGGCGGTGTCAGGGCGCGGCATTCTTCGGCCAGGCAGCGCGCACGTGCCATCAATTTGTTGTCGGTCATAGTGGCTGCTGACAGGCCAAGTCGAAAAAAGAGTGAGGTGCAGGCATTCTATCGGTGGCCGCTGGCTTGCTACGGCCTGAGTCTGGCGGGGAGCGCGCCGTTGGGCGGCTGACATCTGCCGTTTGTCGGTTGCTTGTGCCGGGGTCTTGCCACTTGTCGTAACCTGCGTGGCATGAGACACCTTGGTTCACTTCAATGTCATGCTCTGCTGGCAGCGTCAACTGACGGCAGGCCGCGGCATTGGCAGGGCTTCACCATGATTGAGTTGTTGGTGGTGATTTCGATCGCTGCCATCCTCAGCGTGATTGCCGTGCCGTCAATTCGCGGTACGCTGGGCGACCTGCGCCAAAAATCGGCCCAGTCATTGCTGGCCAGCGACTTGAACCAAGGGCGAGGCGAAGCCATCAAGCACAATGCGCGCGTGATTGTGTGCGCACGCAACGCCGCTGGCAGCGATTGTTCCGGTAGCGCCAACTGGCTGGCAGGATGGGTGGTGTGTATTGATGCTGACAGCGACAATGCGTGTGACGCTGGCAGCGTCAACAATCCCAATCCGGTTATTGTGCGGCCGGCGTTGGATGCGTCGATGACGCTGTCGGTGGTCGATGCGGTGGGCAACGCCGTCTCCAACATCCGCTTCAACGCCAACAGTTCGCAAGGTGGCAGCAACACGCGGGTGTTGCTGACGCTGGAGGGTTCCTGGCCGGGTGCCGTTGCGCGGTCGGTCACGGTGGCTGGCAGCGGCAGCATTTCCAGGCAGTAGGTGACGGCATGAACCCAATCCAATCCAGACACCGTGGCATGAAACGGCAGGCCCAGCAGGGTTTCTCGATGGTCGAGGTACTGGTGACGTTGCTGATCATTTCACTGGCCCTGTTGGGAACGGCCGGCTTGCAAGCGTATTCGATGCGGCTCAACCAGGGCGGGCAATTCAGGTCGCTGGCGGTTTTTCTGGCGGCCGATCTGGCCGAGCGAATGGAGTCCAACAAAACCAGCGCGGTGGCCGGGGACTATGTGTTGGCGTTGACCACCGGCGCAGATTATCTGGCGGGCGCAGGTGCGCCCAGCACGGCCTGCGTCACTGCTGCCTGCAACCCGTCTGCGCTGGCGGCATTTGACCTTTCGCAGTGGCAAAGTGCGGCGGCGGCGACGTTGCCGCAAAGCTCATGGTCGGTGACGCAAACCGGCGCTGGCAACCCCAGCACCTACACCATCACCATCAGTTGGGTTGACCGGCGCAGCGACACCAGCCACGCGGCCGCCAACGCGGCATCGCAGTTTGGCAGCAATGCGGCAGGCACCGGTGAGAAGTTTTCCTACACCGCGACGCGCACCGTTTTGAATTAGCAGGTGTAATGATGTCCACTTCAAGATTCAACACCCTAAGATCTGGGCGAAAACAGACCGGTTTCACGCTGATTGAGTTGATGATTTCGATCACCATCGGGCTGGGGATACTGGCAGCGCTGGTGGGTGTGCTGGCCGCCAATTCGAGCAACTCACGCAGCAATGAGCGCACCACCGAGTTGATGAGCAATGGGCGTTATGCGCTCAATTCGATGAAGCAGGAGTTGCGCCAGGCCGGGTTTCGCGCTTACACCTGGGCCGAACCCAGCACACCGGCGGCGCTGGGAACGTTGACCAATGAATGCCTCGAAGCCGGTGCCACCGCTGGCAGTTTTATGGCCAATTTGCGCCAAGGCATCTGGGGCAGCAATAACAGCAATCCGTTTTCAGCCACATGTATTCCGGATGCCAGTTTTGTTGACGACAACGACGTGCTGGTGGTGCGCCGCGTGGCTCCGATTCCTGCCACCAGTCTGAGCGCAGGCACGCTGTATTTCAGTTCGAGCTACCAGCAGGGGCAGATTTTCCGCGGCACCACGGCACCGACTTTTTCCGGTTCCCCGACACCACTGGCGAATTTTCCGCTCCAGATTTACGTCTATTACATCAGTCCGTTCAGCGTTTCGGCCACTGAAAATCCGTTGGTGCCTGCCTTGTACCGGGTGGCGCTGCAAAGCGACGGTTCCATGGCACGGGAACTGGTGGCCAGTGGTATTGAACACTTCCAGGTTCAATACGGTCAAGTCAGCACCACGGTGCCGCCAACCACCCAATTTGTTGATACCCTGACGGGGTCGTCGTCAGCGGGCACCGAGACGGCGTGGGACAACGTCAACGCGGTGCGAATCTGGTTGTTGGCGCGCAATGAAACGGCCGAGCCCGGTTACAGCAACACGAACAGTTATGCGATGGGTGACCGAACGTACAACTACGCCAATACGCCGGACAACTTCCGGCGCCAGGTTTTTACCACCGTTGTGCAACTGCGTAACTGAGGATGAAGAGCATGCGTTGTCAGTTCGGTTATCGTTTTCGTCGGCACCAGCAAGGGGCGACCCTAATCATCGCGCTGCTGATCCTGGTGTTGATCATGATGATCGGTATCACGGCGGTGAGCGTCTCCAATACCCAATACAAGTTGGCTGGCAACTTGCAGTTTGAAGATGCTGCCACGAATAACGCCGAGGCAGCAGCCTCCACCGCCGAGAACTGGTTGGCCAGCGCAACCAATTACGCCAGTGCCGGCTTTACCACTTACGCTGCTGGTGCGACAGCGCACTTGTATCCGATCGCATCGACATCGGCCATTGCGGTCAACCCGCTGACCGCTACCTGGAGCGATGCCAATTCGCTCAGCGTGGGTAGCGACCGGCAGCGTTACGCGGTGCAGCAGCTCTCCACCAACAATCTGCTGCTGGGCTCCAACGCGGCCGTTGGCACGCACGTCATGTCAGTTTGCAACAAAGTCAACACCTACCTGATCACGGCGCGTGGCACCAGCGCCCGCGGTGCCACCAAATTTGTTCAGTCCTACTTTAGCGTTTTGAGCTGTCCCCCGGCTTGAGGAGGTATTCCATGGCCAAGTCATTCAAACCTATTTGGATCGCCACCATCACGGTTCTTGTGATGTTGGGTTTTGCACTCAAGCTGGCGTTGGCAATTGCGGTTTTTACCCCTTCCCTGGCACCGACCGGTTTTGTGGCGCAGGATGAAATGACCAAGTACAACCTGACTTCAGGGCACGAAATCCTGTACCGCAGCCAGTATGAAAAGGAATATTGGGGCGGCAATCTGATTGCTTATGCGGTCAATAGCGCGGGTGATATTGGTGCTGCCACGCAGCCATGGAATGGCGGCGCTGCCTACCAGCTCGATATGCAGGGCGCTGACCGTCGCATCGTGACCTTGACCAGCAGCGGCAGCAAAATCCCTTTTCAGTGGGCCAGCCTTGATGCCAGCCAGCAAGCGGCATTGACCTCCAGCAGCATTCTTGATTACCTGCGTGGTGTTCGCAGCGGCGAAGTACAGCAAGGTGGCAGCTACCGCCAGCGTGCGTCGGCGCTGGGTGACATCGTTCACTCACGCCCTTACTACGTCTCTGATGCCGGCAGCGGCTCGCCGGTGCCGACCGTTTTTGTCGGTGCCAACGACGGCATGTTGCACGCTTTCAATGCTGTCACCGGTGCCGAGCGCTGGGCCTACGTGCCATCGATGCTGATTACCAAAATGAAAAACCTCTCGGTGGCACCCTATGTGCACGACTACTACGTCGATGGTGCCATCAACATTGCCAACATCCTCTCCAACAGCAAGCGAATACTGGTGGGCGCGTTGGCCGGCGGGGGCAAAGGGCTGTACGCGTTGGACATCACTGGCAGCGCGCGTCTGGCACCAGCGACGGAAGCGGCGGTCGCCGACAACATTCTGTGGGAAATCACCCCCACGGCGATCAACAGTGCGGGTGCCAGCAGCGCCAGCACCGCTTACGCCAACCTGGGCTACGCTTATGCCAACCCGACGATTGCCAAAGTCGGCGGTGTCGATGCCGTCATCGTCGGCAACGGCTACAACAACGGGGGCGATTATCAGGCTTACCTGTTTGTGATCAACGCCGACACCGGCGCATCCATTGCCACTATTCAGGCTGGCACTTCGGGTACGGCGGGCAGCCCCAATGGCCTGTCAACACCGGTAGCCATTGACAGCAACAATGACGGCAATGTCGATACCGTCTATGCCGGTGATCTCAATGGGACGATGTGGAAATTCGATTTGAGCAGCTCTACGGCCACGGCCTTGCTGACCACCTCGCCAGTGCAGCCCATCACCATCACTCCAGGCGTGGCGAAGCATCCCAACGGAGGCTACATGGTCAATTTTGCCACCGGCGCCATGTACACCGCCACCGACATGACCGACAGCTCAACTGTCTTTGCCGCCTATGGCATCTGGGATGGCGCACCGGCGGCCAACACCGCATTGCTGGCGCAGACGCTCACCGAGCGCTGCTACACGGCCGGTGTCAGTGCCGCTGCCAGCCCGTGCGCCAGCCGTGTGCGCACTGTCACATCCAATCAACCGGACTGGACGACCTGGAGCAGCGGTGCGGCGCACCACAAGGGCTGGCGGGTGGCGTTGCCGGCGGCTGAAAAAGTGGTGGGCGATGGCAGCTTCATCGAAAACGGCCGCTTTTACTTCACCGGCTACAGCCCCAATATTTCGACCACCGTCGGGGCCTCGACGGTCAAAGGTGAAAACTGGTTGATGGAGCTGGACTACCTCACCGGTGGCAGTAGCAACACGCCTTTTCTTGACCTCAACAGTGATCGCGCCCTGACCGATGACGATCGGGTCAAAGACGCGGCGACACCCCCGGCACCAGTGATGACCACGGACGGCATTCCGGTGGGAAAGTTTCTCGGAATCGGTGTCATGTCGCAGCCGATTCTGGTGCAACTGAGCACCTTGAACAACACGTTGTTCAATCAGAACCCCGATGTCACACTGGTGCCGGTTGATCTGGGCACCGGTGCCGGGGTGACCGGCGGGCACTTCGACGAGGATATTTATTACGGTGCGCCTACGGGCGGTG
>JAVHQY010000005.1:0-1440 GCA_036171375.1 Rhodoferax sp.
CCAGCGACAAACTTTCCGCTGAGCAGCTCGGGCAGGCGCTCGGCCGACATTTTGAAGCCGCAGGCCTGGGCGTGGCCGCCGCCGCGCATGCTCTCGGCCAGCGGAATGCAGTTGAAACCCGAGCGCGAACGCAAGCCAGCCTTGACCACACCGGTCTTGTCAATGCTCCACATCAACGCAAAAGTGCCGCTTTGCTGGCTGAGCATGTCGCCAATCAGGCTGTGAAAAACACCCGGCGCATTCACCATCAAGCCGCGTTGGCCATTGAAGGTGAGCGGCTGTGCGCCGTCCGCGATCAGGCTGGAGAGTTTTTTGTATTTCTCGTCCATGGCGCTGCCGCGCGCGACATAGGCGGCCAATTGAGCCGCGTCAAAGGCAGCAAGTTCCCGCCAACGTGCAAATTCAAAAGGTTCCATGTCCAGTGCCGACAGAAAACCGGCGCTTTGCGGGTATTGCCAGACCCAGATATCGCGGTCTTCCACAAAGCGCACCAGGTCGGGTAGTGGCCGCTCGGGCAGAAAAAATTCCCACGCCAATCTGGCACCTGACTTGTTCATGTCGAAATGAACCACGCCACAGCGGCAGGCAAAACCCGTCAGGCGGTCGGCTGCGCTCTTGTGATGGTCGAGCAGCACCAATTTGGCGGCACGCTCTTCGATGCGTTGCGTGATCTCGGGCGTGAACGAAAAATCAAGGATATAGACGGCACGACCAGCCATGGCCGGCAAATCATCCACCGACTGGATGTCGCCGTGATCCAGGCCCAGAAACTCGGCTTTGCCGTCAAAATAAAGCCAGGCCGCCAGCGCTGCGGCAAAACCGTCGGGGCAGTCGTGGCCGTGGTAGAGGATGAGGGGATTGGGGTCGCTTTTGACAGGTTTGATCAGGAGACTCAGGGGCAAAATTTTTTTCATGTAGGACCGGGTTGAATTCAAATACGTTGGGTATTTTATAGTTTGGCACGCCCCGGAATTTTTTTGAAACGAATGGCGCGGTCGAGTTCAATCGCGTCTTTCCTGACCTGACGCTGCGCATCGAGCACTTGCCCGCTCGCCAGCCACCGGGCGAATTCATCGGGTGTTTCCAGCGTCACCCGGCCCAACTCGCCGGCGCGAAAATCGTAAATCACAATCTCCGCGGCCTGTTGCAGATTGACACCCCTGCCGGCTTGCAAAGCACCACGCTTGCGGCCGATCACCTCCAGCAGTTCCTCATCTTGCAAACTGGTCAGTGCGGATGCGGCCGGGAGTTTGAAGCGCGCCGCCAGCGCCGCGGCATAATGGGTTTTCAGATAGCCAAGCAGTTCCAGCGCCACCTCTTCTTCATTGAACGCGTTGCGCCCGATGGCACCGCTGGCAGCCAGGTTGTAGCCGCTTTTGGCGACAATGATGCGCGGCCACAGCAGGCCGGGCGTGTCGTACAAATAAAAATCGTCGGCCA
>JAVHQY010000005.1:1540-6271 GCA_036171375.1 Rhodoferax sp.
TGCGGTTTGCAGCGGGTCGGCCAGGTCCTGCTTGTTGAGCACCTTCAGCGTGGGTTTGCCTGCGGTGAGCTTGGCCAACATCGGATTGGCGCTGGAGCCCGGCAAGCGGGCATCGAGCATTTCAATGACCACATCGATATTCTTGATGCGCTCGGCGATCGCTTTTTGCGTCAGATGCATGTGCCCCGGGAACCACTGAATTGCCATAGCTCTCTTTCACTCCTTGACCGGGCCGCGCAAGACCTTGATTTCAGAGCGCAGGGTTTTGTTCACGCGCAGGCGCTGCCGGGAGGCACGTGTCGGCCGCGTCGCACGTCGAACCTTGGGCGGCGTTGCCACGCTGTTGACCAGCTCGTGCAAGCGCAGCAAGGCATCAAAGCGGTTCATTTCCTGCGTGCGATGCTGCTGCGCCTTGATCACCAGCACCCCAGTCTTGCTGATACGGCTGTCCTTGAGAGCGAGCAAGCGCTGTTTCACGCCCTCAGGCAGCGATGAGGCCTCAATATCAAAGCGTAAATGAATCGCGCTGGAAACCTTGTTGACGTTTTGCCCACCGGCACCCTGCGCCCGAACTGCTGTGATGCAGACTTCATCTTCTGCAATTTGCAATGGCTCAGACATATTTGTTGGAGTCATGGCTCAAGCATAGCGCGCCACAAAAGCACCGACCGCGCTCTCGGGCAAAGGCAACCAGACCACGTGGCCGCTGCCGGGTGCCACGCCAATGGCCTGACCTGCAACGTCTTCCATGGCGGTCAGTGATAGATCAAAGTTGCCGCTGGGATGAATGATTTCCAGCCTGTCGCCGACAGCGAACCGGTTCTTCACCGTCACCTGCGCCAGGCCACGCCCGCCGTCAAAAGCCAGCACATCACCAACGTACAGGCTACGCGTGGATTCAGAGTGGCCGCGCAGGTAATTTTGCGTCTCTTCGGGTGTGTGGCGCTGGAAAAAGCCCGAGGTGTAGCCACGGTTGGCCAGCCCTTCAAGCTGACCCAGCAAAGCCGGATCAAACTCACGCCCCGCCACCGCGTCGTCGATGGCACGGCGGTAGCTTTGCACCGTTCGCGCCACGTAGTAGGGACTTTTGGTGCGACCTTCAATCTTGAGCGAATTCACGCCGATTTCCACCAGTCGAGCGACGTGCTCGATGGCGCGCAAGTCTTTGGAGTTCATCACGTAAGTGCCGTGCTCATCTTCCTCGACCGGCATGAAGCTGCCCGCGCGCTGGCCCTCCTCCAGCAATTGCACCGCCGGATGCGAACGCTCTGCGCTCGCCTGCGCCGTCAGCACATCACCCGAGGCATCAATGATGCCGGGCTGGGTGTTGTAATCCCAACGGCACGAATTGGTGCAACTGCCCTGGTTGGCATCGCGGTGATTGAAGTAACCCGACAGCAGGCAGCGCCCCGAGTAAGCGATGCACAGCGCGCCATGCACAAACACTTCCAGCTCGGTATCGGGACATTGTTGGCGAATTTCCGCCACCTGATCGAGCGAGAGCTCACGCGACAAAATGACGCGATGAATGCCGACACTTTGCCAGAACCTCACGGCTGCCGAATTGACCGTGTTGGCCTGCACCGAAAGGTGGATTTCAAGCTCCGGCCAATGCTCGCGCGCCAGCATGATGAGACCAGGGTCGGACATGATCATGGCATCGGGCTTGAGCGCGATCACGGGCTCCATGTTGTGCCGGTAATGCCTGATCTTGTCGTCATGCGGGAAGATATTGGAGACCAGGTAGAACTTGTGCCCCAGCGCATGCGCACGATCAACGCCCTGGCGCAAAACATCCAGCGCGCCAAAATCGTTGTTGCGCACCCGCAAGCTGTAGCGCGGCTGCCCGGCGTAAACCGCATTGGCACCAAAAGCGAAAGCGCTCTCGAGCATGCGCAGCGAGCCGGCCGGTGCCAGCAATTCAGGAACAGACATGGAAGTCATTGATTGGCACCAGCAATCACACTCATGGCAGCAGCGAATCAGCAGCCACCGCAATGCCGGTGGAATCGGTGAACACGATGTGGCCCTCGCTGTCGTGCGCAAAAACACCAGCACCAAATTCCCGTCGCACCGCCGCACTTTGTTTGCCAAAAGTCAAATCGACGGCACCCGAAACGGCCCGTTCGACGACCAGCTCCGCATTCACCGCCAACGCCATTTCGGCTTCCAGCTCCACCTGCTCAGCCAGCGACTTACCCCACACCTCCATGGCGTGTTTTCTCGATTCATTGACGCGCTCCAACATGCCTTTGGGATCGCCCGCTGCCGTCAGTTGCTTGACCAGCTTGCCGAGCCGCTCTTCACTCTCTTTCTCTTTAGCCATGCGCTCAAGCAACGCAGCGTGCTGTGCTTCAAGTTTGTGATTTACGCCCAGCGTCACATGCGTGATGCCACCTTGGTCCAGCCCCAGTATCGGCACGCTCAGTCGCATCATGGCAATGGCTGTGCCGCCACTCAAATGTCCGTGCTCGGGCGCGTTCGAACCAACGCTGATTTGGTCCAGTGCTTCCAGTTCACAATCAAGCGCCGTGTCCAGTAAGGTGATCACGCCGCCAGCCTCGATCATCGACCCCTGTGCAAAGCGCGCCGTCACCGAACCGTGCGCGTGCAGTCGTGCGTGCCCGATCACCCCGCCGCTGATGCGGATATCGCCGCCGGATCGCAACACTGCGCCTTCCACCAGATCGTTTACCACGATGTCACCACTGGTCTCGATTTTCATTCCCTGCGTGACTTCGCCTGCCACTTCCACCGTGCCGTCAAAATGAATGTTGCCGCTGGCCATGTTGACCTGCTTCAAGTGCAGTACCGGCTCAACCATCACACCGCAGGGCACCCGCACCGGCTGACCGCTCAGCGTCGCCCGCAGCAAACCGGGATCATCACTGGCCACCTCGACACCGCTGAGTTGCGGCGCAAAGACTTGCTCGCGCCCGCGCTTGGCACCCAGCACGCGACCACGCACGGTGTAGCCATCGGAGCCGGCGCTGGCGGCAATGCGCCGCAGCAGCGGCGCACCAGCGTGCACGACGACGATTGAGCCATGTTCGCGGTAATCGATGCGGCCATCCTGATCGTGCTTGGCTTCACGATGGGCAACGTGCGGCATCAGTTCCTTAAAAACGGTATCCGTTCCGTGCACCGCTGCCAGCCCGCGCGCCACCACCTGGTCTTTGCAACTGCCCTGCTGGCAAACCTGCACGATGGCAGCCGAATCAATGCCAAATGTCACTCCGGCTTTGCTCAACGCGGCCATCACATCGGCTTCAACAGCGGCCTTGCCGCCCTGCGGCGCTGTCAGCTCCAGCAGCACCGTCATGTCATTGTCCAGCACCCGAACCTCAACCACACTGTCGCAGCGCTCGGCCAGCTTGACTTCGAACGGCTCCTGACGACGGCTGCAATCGCTGGCAGCGCGGGCAATGGCATCTTCCAGCATTCGCAGGCCGCCATAGCCACTTTGCACCAGCCAGTCACGCAGCTCGGCTGGCTGCAATGGCGCGCGCTGTGGCTGCGGCTGGCAGCGCAAAAACACCTGGCCATCGCTTTCAATGAGTTCCAAACCTGGATAGTCCATACGTCGTCAACTCCTTGGCTGTCGGCTTGGCCACACGCAAGTGCGCCCCAAGCTGGTCAAACGCTTGCCCGAATCGGCGGCAAACCGCTGCGCACGTCAGCGCACTGGGCGCGCTGACGCAGCGCGTGTTCCATCAGCACCAGCGCCAGCATGGCTTCGGCGATCGGCGTGGCGCGTAGACCCACGCAGGGGTCGTGGCGGCCCTTGGTGCTGACTTCGGTTGAAACGCCATTGATGTCGATCGATTCACGCGGCAACAGGATCGAACTGGTGGGCTTGACGGCAATCGACACTTCCAGGTCTTGCCCGCTGCTGATGCCGCCGAGCACGCCGCCGGCGTTGTTGGCGCGAAAACCCTGCGGCGACAACGAGTCACCGTGGCTGCTGCCGCGCTGCGCCACGCTGGCAAAACCGGCACCGATTTCCACCCCTTTGACGGCGTTGATTCCCATCATGGCGTAGGCGATATCGGCATCGAGCTTGTCATAGAGCGGCTCGCCCAGGCCCACCGGCACCCCGGTGACACACACGCGGATGCGCGCGCCACACGAGTCACCCGCCTTGCGCAACGCCTCAAGATAGGTTTCCAGTCCCGTCACGTCGGCAACCGGAGCAAAAAACGGGTTGCGCGAGACAAAATCCCACGACTCGAAAGCGATGCTCAGCTTGCCCATTTGCGTCATGCAGCCGCGAAATACGGTGCCGTATTTTTCGAACAGCCATTTCCTGGCAACCGCACCGGCCGCCACCATCGGTGCCGTCAGGCGCGCGCTGGAGCGCCCGCCACCGCGTGGATCGCGAATGCCGTATTTCTGAAAATAGCTGTAGTCGGCATGGCCCGGGCGAAAAGTCTGCACAATGTCGGCGTAATCCTTGCTGCGCTGATCGACATTCCTGATCAGCAGGCAAATCGGCGTGCCGGTGGTTTGCCCCTGATAAACGCCACTGACAATTTCAACACTGTCGGGTTCGTTGCGCTGCGTCACAAATTTGGAAGTGCCGGGGCGGCGCCGATCCAGCTCCGGCTGGATGTCGGCTTCGCTGAGCGCCATCCCCGGCGGGCAGCCGTCTATCACGCAGCCAATCGCCGGCCCGTGCGATTCGCCAAAATTGGTGACGGCAAATAAATTGCCAAAAGTGTTGCCGCTCAT
>JAVHQY010000006.1:0-1291 GCA_036171375.1 Rhodoferax sp.
AGCCCAGGTCATCGCGCAATTGCTGGTTTTCCGCCTGCAAGCTGCGGTTGACCTCAACCAGTTTTTCTTGTGCCGCCTTCTCGGCGGTCAAGCGCGTGTCGGCCGTGTTGGCAATCGACTGTGCCCGGTTACGTTCATCGGTCAACTGGCGCACTTGCGTTTGGAGTGTGCCGTTTTCAGTACGTGCTTGTTGCAACTGTTCGTTGTTGCCGTAGTCCAAACCGGCAATTTCTTTGCCAAACTCGAACGACCACAACGCAATGGCCGCACAAAACCCAGCCACTACCGCCAAACCGGCCCAGCGCAGCGGCCACGGCAGCGCACTGCGCACGGCCATTCGGGGGGCACTGACCGTGAGTCGTCGCAACAGCAGACGCAGTTTCATGATCCTTGATTCAGGTGACCGCTGATAAGTGCTTATGAATGTTGACTATTTCAGCGTTGATCGGGCCAATTCAGATGCAAAACGGTTGGGCAACAGAGCAACCTTCACCGTGTGTCACTCTTGCTCTGTCGCGCAAGATTTTACAAAGCCAACAGCCGCCAGAATTTACACCCGGGCGGCTGTTGAGGTAAAGCAAAAATGCTTAACGCTTGGAGAACTGCTTGCGACGGCGCGCGCCGTGCAAACCGACCTTTTTACGTTCCACTTCGCGCGCGTCACGCGTGACAAAACCAGCTTGGCTGAGCGCCGGTTTGAGCGTGGCGTCGTAGTCGATCAGCGCACGGGTAATGCCGTGGCGCACCGCACCGGCTTGTCCGGACTCACCACCACCGGCCACATTGACCATGATGTCAAAGGTTTGCGCGTGGTTGGTCAGCAGCAGCGGCTGCTTGCAGATCATGATCGAGGTTGCACGACCAAAGAAATTTTCGATGGCTTTGCCGTTGACAACAATCTGACCAGAGCCTTTTTTCAGGAAAACACGGGCGACGCTCGATTTGCGACGGCCGGTACCATTGTTCCATTCACCAATCATGTGAGCTCCTTAGATTTCCAACACTTTGGGTTGCTGGGCAGTGTGCGGGTGCTCGGCACCACCGTACACCTTGAGCTTCTTGATCATGGCGTAGCCCAGCGGCCCCTTGGGCAACATGCCCTTGACGGCTTTTTCCAGAGCACGGCCCGGAAATTTGGCTTGCATGTCACGGAAGTTGGTGGAGCTGATGCCACCTGGAAAGCCCGAGTGGCTGTAATAGATTTTGTCCAGGGACTTGGCACCGGTCACGCGCAGGCGGGCTGCGTTGGTGACGATGATGAAGTCGCCGGTATCGACGTGAGGCGTGTAAA
>JAVHQY010000007.1:0-1286 GCA_036171375.1 Rhodoferax sp.
TGGCGACGCTGTGCATCGGCGGCGGCGAAGGCACGGCCGTGGCCGTCGAGATGCTCTAACTGTCATGGCATCGAAGTCACCCCGGACCATGAAAGAGCACCGTCATTGCGAGGCCGCAGGCCGCGGCAATCCATGCATTTGGAAGTCATGGATTGCTTCGCTTTGCTCGCAATGACGAGTACTCTTTCACGTTAAACCATGCTACTCACGCCAGACCAGGAAATGATCCGCGACGCGGTGCGCGACTTTGCGCGCGCCGAGTTGTGGCCGCACGCCGCCAAGTGGGATAAAGAGCACTACTTTCCGAAAGAGGTTCACCGGGGGTTGGCGGCGCTGGGAGCCTATGGTGTTTGCGTTCCCGAAGAGCTCGGCGGCGCGGGACTGGATTACCTGAGCCTGGCGCTGGTGCTGGAAGAAATTGCTGCCGGTGACGCTGGCACCAGCACCGCCATTGGCGTCACCAACTGCCCGGTCAACGCCATCTTGCTGCGCTACGGCAATGCAGCGCAGAAAAAGCAGTGGCTCACGCCGCTGGCGCAGGGACACATGCTCGGTGCTTTTTGCCTGACCGAGCCGCAGGTTGGCAGCGATGCCTCTGCACTCACAACCAGCGCCACCAAAAAAGGCGATGGCTATGTGATCAACGGTGTCAAGCAGTTCATCACCAGCGGCAAGAACGGCGACGTGGCCATTGTGATTGCCGTCACCGACAAAGCTGCCGGCAAAAAAGGCATCAGCGCTTTTCTGGTGCCGACCAACACAGCAGGCTACACCGTGGCGCGGCTGGAGGACAAACTGGGCCAGCACAGCAGCGACACCGCCCAGATCAACTTCGATAACTGCCTGATCCCGGCAGAAAACCTGATCGGCGGCGAAGGCGAAGGCTACCGCATCGCCCTGTCGGCGCTCGAGGGCGGGCGCATCGGCATTGCCGCGCAAAGCATCGGCATGGCGCGCAGCGCGCTCGAAGTGGCTGTGGCTTACGCCAAGGAACGCCAGAGTTTTGGCACCGCCATCTTCAACCACCAGGCGGTGGGTTTCCGGCTCGCTGAATGCGCCACCAAAATCGAAGCCGCCAGACAACTGATGTGGCACGTGGCAACGCTGCGCGATGCGGGTCGACCGTGCCTGAAAGAAGCGGCGATGGCCAAGCTTTTTGCCAGCGAAATGGCCGAACGCGTTTGCAGCGCTGCGATCCAGACGCTGGGCGGTTACGGTTATGTGAGCGATTTTCCGCTCGAGCGCATTTACCGCGACGTGCGCGTGTGCCAGATTTACGAAGGCAC
>JAVHQY010000008.1:0-6243 GCA_036171375.1 Rhodoferax sp.
CCATGCTGCCGCCCGAGCGTGAGTAGATGGCGCTGTTGATTCCCATCAAATTGCCCTGTGTATCGACCAGTGCGCCGCCCGAATTGCCCGGGTTGATGGCGGCATCGGTCTGGATGAAGTTTTCAAACGTGTTGATCCCGAGCTGATTGCGACCCAGCGCGCTGACGATGCCACCGGTGACGGTTTGCCCAACCCCGAACGGATTGCCGATGGCCAACACCTGATCGCCCACCTGCAGCGCATCGGAATTTCCCAGCACGATGACCGGCAGCCGGTCAAGGTCAATTTTCAGTACTGCCAGGTCGGAATCGGGATCGGTGCCAATCACCTTGGCCCTTGCATGGCGCCGGTCATTGAGGCTGACTTCAATTTCATCGGCGTTTTCAACCACGTGGTTGTTGGTCAGGATGTAGCCACCGGCACTGACGATGACACCACTGCCAAGCCCCATCTGGGGTTCATTGCCAGGATCACCGAAAAAGAATTTGAACCAGGGATCGTTGCTGCGCGGGTCGTTTCTGACCGCCTTGCTGGTGTTGATGCTGACCACCGCCGCCGAGGCTTTTTTTGCCGCCTGTCGGAAGCTGCCAGCGGGGGCGGAGCCGGTGCCGGGCGTTGGCGCTTCGACCAGCGAAACCGTCGCTGGTGCCAGTGCCGCCCTGCCAAGCCAGCCCGGTTTGAGCGTGCCGACGACAAAATAGGCGGCCAACAAGACGGTGACGGTTTGGGAGAAAAACAACCACATCCGATTCATTCAAATTTCCTCGCTTGAGCGCAACGTTCGAGCCTGCTGCGCGCACCCTATGGCGGCTTTGCCTGGTGCGCTGACGTCTGCACCGCATTGTAAAAGGCAACTGTGGCATCATCCCAGGATCATCCCAGGTCAGACATGAACAAACCCATTGCGATCACCATTGGCGACCCGGCCGGCATCGGCGCTGAAATTATTGCCAAGGCCTGGTTATCGGCACCCGAGTCAACGCTTGGCTGTTTTGTGGTGGGCGATGTCGCCACGTTGCGCCGGGCTATGCACTTGGTCTGCGGCGACCTGCTGCCGCTGGCAGTGGCGCAAATCGAGACACCGGTGCAGGCGTTAGGCGTGCCCACGCGCGCTGTGCCGGTGCTGCAGGTTGGCTCGCTGGCCACGCCGGTGGCGTTTGGCGAGTTGAGCGCGCAAGCCGGTCGCCTGGCTGCTGAGTGTGTGGTGTTTGCCGCGCAAGCTTGTCTCAGGGGTGAGGTGGCAGCACTGGTGACAGCGCCGCTAAACAAGCAAGCGCTGGCGTTGGCAGGTCTGCCGCATTCACAATTTCCCGGTCACACCGAAATGCTGCAAGCACTGGCGGCAGCGCACTGTCGCCAGCCGCTGTCCGAGATGCCGGTGCGCATGATGCTGGCCAATGATGAGCTGGCCGTGGTGCTGGTGAGCATCCACGTGAGCCTGCGCCAGGCGATCGTGGCGCTGACGACCGAGCGTGTGCTGCAAACGCTGCAAATTGTTGACCGGTCACTGGGCTCGATGCTGGGCCGACCGGCCCGCATTGGTGTGGCCGGCCTCAACCCGCACGCCGGCGAGGGCGGTTTGTTCGGACGCGAAGAAATCGACATCATCGCCCCGGCGATTGCCGCCGCGCGCGCCCAGGGCATTGCGGCCAGCGGCCCGTTTGCGCCCGATACACTGTTCATGCGCGCGCGCAACTACCCCGGCAAAACGCGCGAATTTGACGTCGCCGTGGCGATGTACCACGACCAGGGATTGATTCCGGTGAAGTACCTCGGAGTCGAGCAGGGTGTCAATGTGACGTTGGGGTTGCCGCTGGTGCGCACCAGCCCGGACCACGGAACGGCGTTTGATATTGCCGGAACGGGTCGCGCTGATCCATCGAGTCTGCTGGCGGCAATTCGAATGGCCCGGCGACTGTCGCAGTCATCAGCCTGAGCGGGCGCGTGCGGTGCCAGCGGCGGCGGTACGCGCTTTGGGCCAGCGGCATTGGCAGAGCCCGTTGGCAAGCAATTTTTTTGACCCATGGCTACAATGAACCCGACCCTGAAGCTTTTTGCAGGCTTGTTTTTTTCTGAGAAATCCCATGAGTGAAACCCTTGCCGACCACGGCCAGCCAGACGCGAGCAAAAGAACCTGGCTGATTGCCACCAGTTGCGTCGGTGCCGTTGGCGGTATTGCCACCGCGATCCCGTTTGCCAGTACTTTTTTGCCCTCGGAGAAGGCCAAGGCAGCCGGTGCCGCCGTGGAAGTTGACATCTCCGCGCTCAGAGCGGGTGAAAAGATGACCGTTGAGTGGCGTGGCAAACCGGTCTGGATCATGCGTCGCACGCCCGAACAGGTGGCGGCGCTGAGCAAACTTGATGCGCAGTTGGCCGATCCCAAGTCGCAGCGCAAGCCGGCGGAACAAGCGCCGGCCTATGCGCGCAACGCGCACCGGTCGATCAAACCCGAATACCTGGTGGTGGTGGGCATTTGCACGCATCTGGGCTGTTCCCCGTCGGATCGACTACAGCCGGGTGCGCAACCGTCGCTGCCGGACGACTGGCCGGGTGGTTTTTTCTGTCCCTGTCACGGTTCCACCTTCGATCTGGCCGGTCGGGTTTTCAAGAACAAACCGGCACCTGACAACCTGGAGGTTCCGCCCCACATGTATCTGGCCGAAACCAAGTTGCTGATCGGTGAAGACCGTCAGGCGTAAGGATCATCATGGCTGAATTCCACAACATTTCCCCCAACGCGCCAGCCGGTGAAAAACTGCTTAACTGGATCGACAACCGCTTTCCGTTGTCCAAGCTCTTCAAAGAGCACATGAGCGAGTATTACGCGCCGAAAAATTTCAACATCTGGTACGTGTTTGGCGTGCTCTCGCTGCTGGTGTTGGTGATTCAATTGCTGACCGGGATTTTTCTGGTGATGCACTACAAGCCGGACGCCGCACTGGCGTTTGGGTCGGTTGAGTACATCATGCGCGATGTGCCCTGGGGCTGGTTGATCCGTTACCTGCATTCAACCGGCGCATCAGCCTTCTTTGCGGTGATTTTTTTGCACATGTACCGCGGCATGATTTATGGCAGTTACCGCAAACCGCGCGAATTCGTCTGGCTGGTGGGTTGTGGCATTTTCCTGGCGCTGATGGCCGAAGCCTTCATGGGCTATCTGCTGCCGTGGGGACAAATGAGCTATTGGGGTGCGCAGGTCATCATCAATCTTTTCTCTGCTATTCCCTTTGTCGGGCCCGATCTGGCGCTGCTCATCCGCGGCGACTTCGTGGTGGGCGATGCCACACTGAACCGCTTTTTCAGCTTTCACGTGATCGCCGTGCCGCTGGTGCTGGTTGGCTTGGCGGTGGCGCACATCATTGCCCTGCACGAAGTCGGCTCCAACAACCCTGACGGGGTTGAGATCAAGGCCAGCCGGGATAAGCAGGGTCGCCCGCTCGATGGCATCGCGTTTCACCCGTTCTACACCGTGCATGACATTTTTGCCGTTGGCGTGTTCCTGATGGTGTTTGCTGCTGTCGTTTTCTTTGCGCCAGAGATGGGTGGCTACTTTCTGGAATACAACAACTTCATTCCGGCCAACCAGTTCCAGACCCCGTTGCACATCGCGCCGGTGTGGTACTTCACGCCGTTTTATTCCTTGCTGCGTGCTGTCACCAGCGAGATGATGTACGTGTTTATCGCCTGCATCGCGGTTGGCGCGGCATGGGTGTTGCTGAAAATCAGGCTGCCTAAAATTTTTAAAATTCTGGCCGCACTGGCCGCACTGGTGGCAGTGCTGCTGATGCTGGTGATCGATGCCAAGTTCTGGGGCGT
The DNA here is from genome assembly GCA_036171375.1 of Rhodoferax sp. Taxonomy (GTDB): domain Bacteria; phylum Pseudomonadota; class Gammaproteobacteria; order Burkholderiales; family Burkholderiaceae_C; genus Rhodoferax. Next base: position 3,817 of record JAVHQY010000008.1, read on the forward strand.
GGTGGCCATGGGCGGCGGCGTGGTGATCCTGTTCTTCCTGCCCTGGCTGGACAACTGCGCGGTCAAGTCGATTCGCTATCGCCCTGACTGGCACAAATACCTGTACGCCATATTTGTCGTCGATTTTCTGGTGCTGGGCTATCTAGGAACGCAACCGCCGTCGGTTATTGGTGGCCGTGTTGCGCAACTGGGAACACTGTATTACTTCGGATTTTTTATTTTGATGCCGTGGTGGAGCTGCCTCGGAGCAACCAAGCCGGTGCCGGCGCGCGTCACTTACAGCGCTCATTGACGCGCTGATCAGCCCTATGAATACCAACCGTGCCATGCAAAAAATGATCGTCGGCTTGTTGCTGTTGTTGGGCCTGTCAAGCCTTGGACAAGCCAACAGCGCTGGTGCCAGATGGGAGCAGGCACCGAACCGGACGCAGGATCTGGCAGCCCTGCAAAACGGTGCCAAGCTGTTTGTCAACTATTGTCTGAACTGCCATTCGGCCGCCTTTATGCGCTACAACCGCTTGCAGGACATCGGTTTGACCGCCGAGCAGATCAAATCCAACCTGTTGTTCATCGACGGCAAAATTGGCGACACCATGAAGTCGGCCATTGATCCGCAGCAGGCCAAGGGCTGGTTTGGTGTCAACCCGCCTGACCTCACCGTCATCGCCCGCTCGCGCGCCGGTGCGGGTGGCAGCGGTGCGGATTTCCTCTACACCTATATGCGCTCGTTCTACCAGGACGAGGCGCGCCCCACCGGCTGGAACAACCTGGTGTTTCCCAATGTCGCCATGCCGCACGTGCTATGGCAACTGCAGGGCGAACGCCGCCCCATCTTTGAGGAATTGAAAGAGCACAACGAGGTGACGCACGTGTTCAAAGGCTGGCAACAGCTCACCAACGGCACCCTGACGGCGCAGCAATACGATCAGGCCATGGGTGACTTGGTGAGCTATCTACAATGGATGGGTGAACCCGGTCAGAACGCACGTGTGCGGATTGGCATCTGGGTGCTGTTGTTCCTGGCTGTGTTTACCTTTTGCGCCTGGCGTCTCAACGCCGCGTTCTGGAAGGATGTCCACTAGGAGCCTGTCGGTCAACGCTGTTGCGTGAGTCTTCCAAAGTGGGATTGCTGACGGCGTCCCACTTTTTTGTTTGTTAGGAGTTGCCATCATGATGGTGTTGTATTCAGGTACCACTTGCCCTTTTTCCCACCGCTGCCGCTTTGTCCTGTTTGAAAAGGGCATGGACTTTGAAATTCGCGATGTCGATTTGTACAACAAGCCCGACGACATCAGCGTCATGAACCCCTACGGCCAGGTTCCGATTCTGGTTGAGCGCGACCTGATTTTGTACGAGTCCAACATCATCAACGAGTACATTGACGAGCGCTTTCCGCATCCGCAACTGATGCCGGGTGATCCGGTGGAGCGGGCACGGGTGCGTCTGTTTTTGCTCAACTTCGAGAAAGAGCTGTTTGTGCACGTCAGCACGCTCGAGTCGCGCGCCAGCAAAAGCAACGAGCGCACACTGGAAAAAGCACGCGCCCACATCGGCGACCGTTTGACGCAGTTGGCACCGGTTTTCCTGAAAAATAAATTCATGCTGGGTGAGAATTTTTCCATGCTCGACGTGGCTATTGCGCCGCTGTTGTGGCGACTCGAATACTATGGCATCGATCTCAGCAAGAATGCCGGCCCGCTGCTCAAGTATGCGGAGCGCATTTTCTCGCGCCCAGCCTACATTGAGGCGCTGACACCGTCTGAGAAGGTAATGCGAAAGTAACTGGCACGGAGTCGCCCGATGATCAATACGCCCGAGCCCAACGTGATGCGCCCGTACCTGATCCGGGCGTTGCACGAGTGGTGTGTTGACAATGGTTTTACGCCGTATATTTCAGTCAGTGTCGATGACAGTGTTCAGGTTCCACGCGAATTTGTGAAAAATGGGCAAATCGTTCTCAACCTCAGCTTCGATGCCACCAGCTCGCTGCAACTGGGCAACGATTTCATCGAATTCAAAGCCCGTTTTGGTGGTGTGGCGCGCCAGATCATCGTTCCGGTCGAGCAGGTGAGCGCGATCTATGCACGGGAAAACGGGCAGGGAATGGCGTTTCCGCCGGTGGCTAGCAAAGATGTCAGTGCAGTCACTAAGGCACTGCAAAAGCTGGCACCGGCAAGCGACGCTGCGCCGCCGCCGCCGCCCGTCAGTCAGGCTTCGACACGGATGCATCTGGTCAACGTCGGGCATCAATCAGCGGCTGACGGCGACGACTCAACCAAGCCGCCCGGTGCGCCGGTCAAGGGCGAAAAGCCGGCGTTGAAACGCGTTAAATAGTGCGCCGTTTGCAGCGCCGACAGCACTGCCCAGTCCAGTAAAATAGCCCCGTGCCGATTTAGCTCAGTTGGTAGAGCAACCGCCTTGTAAGCG
>JAVHQY010000009.1:0-2630 GCA_036171375.1 Rhodoferax sp.
CTGGCAATTCCTGTTTAAAAACTCCTGAATGCTGCGCACGATCAGCGCCGACTTTGAAATGCCCTGGCGCGCGCTAAAGCTAACCAGCTGGGATTCAATGTCTTGCGGTAACCGAAGGGAAATAGCCACAGCTCACTCCTTGCGATACAAATCGCGAAGTGTATCAACATTCATGTTCAACCGAGATTGTTGGTTAGGGATGCTCTGCATAACTAAACGCGAGCGGGTGCAGTGCGGATCGGGATGGGATGCAAGGCGCGTTTTGCAGCCAATAGCGGTGGCTATTGGCAAGAAAAGCAACGCCGCAGACCGCCCGAGCCCGCGCTGGCACACGTCGTGAGGAGTTATGCAGAGCATCCCTAGGGTTTGGCGGGCAAACAGCACCGGAGGTGCGCCTAATGGACAATCTCGGATCAATGAGTTTGCAGTGCGGCAAATGCAGCCATTGCTGCACGCGGGCGGCGATCAGGGGTTCAATCATGAAAGAAAGTTTTTCAGCAGCGCGTGCCCATGCTCGGTCAGGATGCTTTCGGGGTGAAACTGCATGCCTTCGATGGCAAGGCTGCGGTGTTTGACAGCCATGATCTCGCCGTCCTCGCTCCAGGCGGTGATTTCCAGACAGGCCGGACAAGTGGCGCGCTCAATCGCCAGCGAGTGGTAACGATTGACCGTGAACTGCCTGGGTAAACCGTTGAACACACCTTCTTGCGTCGTCGTAATCACCGAGGTCTTGCCATGCATGAGTTGCTGCGCCCGAACGATGTTTGCGCCAAAGGCAGCGCCGATGGCCTGGTGGCCAAGACAAACGCCCAGAATGGGTAGCTTGCCGGCCAAGTGTTGAATTGCCGCTACCGAGATACCGGCCTGCGCCGGCGCGCACGGTCCGGGCGAAATCACCAGCCGGTCAAGCTCGCCGGCTTGCAGTAGCGCATCGATGTCCGGCAGCGTGATCTCATCGTTGCGCGCCACACGCACCTGCGCGCCCAGCTCACCCAGGTATTGCACGATGTTGTAGGTAAAACTGTCGTAGTTGTCGATCATCAGGAGTTTCATGATGCCACCTCAAACAGCACGAAACGATCCCGCCCCAGGGCTTTGGCGCGGTACATGGCGGCATCGGCATGGTGCATCAGCTCCTCGTCCGTGCTGCCATGCTCGGGGAAAATGGCCACACCGGCGCTCGACGAAATGTTGACACTGGACGCGACCGACAAAGTAAAAGCCTGCACCAATGCAGTGTGGACTTTCTGCGCCACACCCAGCGCATCGCTGACCTCCTCAATGGTCGGCAGCAGGATCACGAACTCGTCGCCGCCGACGCGCGCCACCGTGTCGGACTCGCGCACGCACGCTTGCAGGCGCTGCGCCACGGCAGCCAGCAGCTCGTCGCCCACAGCGTGGCCAAATTCGTCGTTGACCGGTTTGAATTTGTCGAGATCGATGAACGCCAGGGCCAAACGTTTGTGGTCACGGCGCGCCTGGCTCACGCAGCGTTGCAGCCGGTCTTGCAGCAGACGGCGGTTGGGCAAACCGGTCAGCGGGTCGTAGAACGCAAGCTGCTTGATGGCTTCTTCGGCCGCGTTGCGCTCAGTGATGTCAAGATGGGTGCCGACGTAATGTGTCACCACGCCAGCATCGTTGAGCACGGCGCTAATGCTGAGCAAATCGAGAAACACCGTTCCATCCTTGCGCTTGTTCCAGATCTCGCCTTTCCAGACCCCTTCCCGATTGATGTGGTCCCACATGGCGGCAAAAAAATTCCCGCCGTGCCGACCCGATTGCAGCAGCCTGGGCGTCTGTCCAATGGCCTCCTCTGCGCGATAGCCAAACATCTCGGTAAAAGCATGGTTGACGCGCAGGATGACTTCGTTCGGGTCGGTCACGACGATGCTTTCCTGGCAATCAAAGACCATCGCCGCCAGGCGCAGATCAGTTTCCTGCAACTTGCGCTGTGTCACATCTTCGGTGGCGCCGATCAGACGGTTGGGCTGGCCCAGACTGTCCTGGTAGAGGGCGGCGCGGTTGTGCAGAAAACGCAACTCGCCGTTGGGACAGCGAATCTGGAACGTCATGTGAAACGGCTCACCGCTGCGGATGGTGGCGCGGGTCGCCTCTTTCATGCGCTCGAGCTCCCCTGGCAGCAGCAATTCGCGCCAATTGTTGTTGAGCGCATTGACTTGTTTGGGATCGAGACCAAACAGCTCAAACATCTTCGCGTCCCAGTGGTAGTGCCGACTGGACAGCTCGTATTCCCAAATGCCAATACCGCTGGCTTGGGTGGCCAGCTTGAGCCGCTTGGCGGTCAGGCGTTGATGCGCCAACTGACGCTGGTAAACAAGCAGGCCGGCGGCGCTGAGCAGCACCAACAAAACATAGACCGCCGACCGAACAAGCAAGTCGCGCTGCCAGCCGGCGAACATCACCGCGGCGCGGCGACTGACCATCACCACCATCGGCTGGTTCATTGCGAGTTTGGCGGGGGCAAAAGTTCGCAACACCCAAAAGTTCTCGTCAGCGTCAGCAGCAAGACCCGTGAAATGACTGGCGTTGCGCCCGCTTTGCAAGTGCTGGCTGAAATATGTTTGCAGCGCGGAAAAGTCGCGCACCACGTCCTGGCCCAGCGAAGGCTC
>JAVHQY010000009.1:2730-4871 GCA_036171375.1 Rhodoferax sp.
CGGTTCGACCACACGACTTTGCCACTGGCGTCGAGCACCAGAAACGTGCGAACCGAGGGCATGACACGCTCCAGCACCTGCAGATGCTCAACCGCTTCCACGCTGCCATCGGGCTTGCCCTGCCAGCTTGGCAGCTCGGCCAGGATGAACTCCAGGCTCATGTTGACCGCATCCCACTGGCGTGCCAGATTCGTCTCGACAACTTTGGCCTGCGCATCGAGGCGCTCGAGCTCGACTGTTTGAACACGCGCATGTTCACGCCACAAGCCATTGGCCAAATAAGAGCCAACACCCAGCCAGACCACAGCCAACCACAGCCAGCGCTGCCAGTCAAGCAAAAAACGCTTCACTCCAGTCCCTCTTCCACCAGCTCCGCCGCGCGCAGCAGCGCACGCGCCTTGGCTTCGGTCTCAAGCCACTCGGTCTCGGGCACCGAATCGGCGACGATGCCGGCGGCTGCCTGCACGTAGAGCGTCTGCTCCTTGAGGATGCCGGTGCGAATCGCAATGGCCACATCCATGTCGCCGGCATAACTGAGGTAGCCGCAGGCACCCCCGTAGAGACCGCGCTTGCTCGGCTCGAGCTGGTCAATGATTTCCATCGCATGTACCTTGGGCGCGCCGGTCAGGGTGCCGGCGGGGAACGTGGCTCGCAATACGTCCAGGCTGCGCATGCCGTCCTTGAGCAGGCCTTCCACATTGCTCACCAAATGCATCACGTGGCTGTAGCGCTCGACGCAGAAAGCATCGCTGACCTTGACGCTGCCAATTTTGGCAATGCGGCCGATGTCGTTGCGCGCCAGGTCGATCAGCATGACGTGCTCGGCGCGTTCCTTGGGGTCGTTCACCAGCTCCTGTTCTGCGGCCTGGTCGCGCTCGGGCGTGGCACCGCGCGGACGTGTTCCGGCCAGCGGTCGGATGGTGACTTTTTGCGCTGTCTTGCCGGCGCTGCCAAGCTGCTCCTGACGCACCAGAATCTCGGGGCTGGCACCGACCACCTGAAAGTCGCCAAACTGGTAGTAGTACATGTAGGGGCTGGGGTTGAGGGAGCGCAGGGCACGGTACAGGCTGAGCGGCGCCTGGGTGTAGCGCTTTTCGATGCGCTGGCCGATTTGCACCTGCATGCAGTCGCCAGCCTCGATCAACGCCTTGGCGCGCTGCACGGCGGCGATGAAATCGGCTTTGGCAAATTCGCGCCGCAGCGGCTGGGCGGGCGTTGGCAACACTGGCGGCGCACTGACTGGCAGACGCAGACTATCCTTGAGTTCATGCAAACGGTTGCGCGCCCGGGCCCAGGCGTCGGGGCTGCCGGGGTCGGCATAAACGATCAGGTACAGCTTGCCCGAGAGGTTGTCGATGACCGCCAGCTCCTCGCATTGCAACAGCAGGATGTCGGGGCAACCCAGCGTGTCAGGCGGACAGCTTTGTTCGAGTTTCTTTTCGATATAGCGTACCGCGTCATAGCCAAAATAACCTGCCAGGCCACCGCAAAAGCGCGGCAACCCTGGCGGCAGCGCCGGCTTGAAGCGCTGTTGGTAAGTGGCAATGAAGTCCAGCGGGTTGGCGCTGGAAGTCTCCACCACCACGCCGTCGGTGACCACTTGCGTGCGCGCCGCCGCGCCGAAACCACTGGAGCGCAACTGCGTGCGCGCCGGCAGGCCGATAAAACTGTAGCGGCCAAAACGCTCGCCGCCGACCACCGACTCGAGCAAAAAACTGCAAGACTGGTCCTGCGCCAGTTTGAGGTACAGCGACAGCGGTGTATCCAGGTCGGCAAACGCCTCCAGCAGCAACGGGATGCGGTTGTAACCCTGGGCACGCAGACGGTCGAATTCAAGTTCGGAAATCACGACGGGGGTCTTTCCATCCAGTTCAGGCATTGATCAGCAGGCAGTCAGCGCTGCCTCGCGGTATTTTGCCCCAAGTAGCAAAGCACCCGGTCAAGCACCGATTGAAAAATCACCGCATCGGGCCAGCGAAGAATTGGATCACGGCCTTATCATCTAAACTCTAGGTGCAGAGACCCTTGAAGAGGAAACGAATGAACAAGCTGAAAATTTCCACCCGGCTCGCAATCTTGATTGGCGTGATGAGCATCTTGCTCGCGCTCATTGGCGGTATTGGCCTGTATGGCATGAGCAA
>JAVHQY010000009.1:4971-6238 GCA_036171375.1 Rhodoferax sp.
GATGCCAGTACCGCGCGCTACCACAATCTGCGCGCCGCAGCGGCGGCCGCGCTTGTGCTCGGACTGTTATTTGCCATCGGCTTTGGTTGGATGCTAGCGCGTGGCGTTGCCAATCCATTGCAGCGCGCCGTAGAAATCTCAGACGCGGTGGCACGCGGTGACTTAAGCCAGCCAATCAATGACCACGGCACCGACGAAATTTCGGCCCTGATGCGCGGCTTTGCCCATATGCAAACCAGTTTGGCCAAGGTTGTCACCAAAGTGCGCCAGGACTCCGAAGGCATTGCCACGGCCAGCGCTGAAATTGCCCAGGGCAATCAGGACCTGAGCGACCGCACCGAGTCGCAAGCCAGTGCGCTGGAGCAAACCGCAGCCAGCATGGAGCAGCTCAACCTGACGGTCAAGACCAACGCCGAAAGTGCGCGCCAGGCCAATCAGCTTGCGCTCAACGCCAGCAGCGTCGCGGTGCAGGGCGGCGAGGTGGTCAACCAGGTGGTGCAAACCATGAAAGGCATCAACGATGCCTCGCGCAAGATCAGCGACATCATCCAGGTGATCGACGGCATCGCTTTCCAGACCAACATCCTGGCCTTGAACGCTGCCGTGGAGGCCGCGCGGGCGGGCGAGCAGGGACGCGGCTTTGCCGTGGTGGCATCCGAAGTCCGCAGCCTGGCCGGGCGCAGCGCCGATGCGGCCAAGGAAATTAAGAGCCTCATCAACGCCAGCGTCGAGCGGGTCGAACACGGCAACACGCTGGTCGATCATGCCGGCAGCACGATGCAGGAAGTGGTGTCATCGATTCAGCGCGTCACCGACATCATGGGTGAAATCAGCGCCGCCAGTGCCGAGCAAAGCCAAGGCGTGAGCCAGGTCGGCGCAGCCGTCGCGCAGATGGATCAGGCAACGCAGCAAAACGCTGCGCTGGTCGAAGAAATGGCCGCGGCAGCCGGCAGCCTGAAGTCACAAGCGCAGGACCTGGTGCAGACGGTGGCGGTGTTCAAACTGGCCGGCGGCGAGACGGCGCACAACGTGGCCACCATCGCACCGGTGCGCTCGCACAAAGCCGGTGCGGCATCGTTCAAGGGAACCGACCGGCGCCAGGGCGGCATCCCGCAGGGCGCGGCAGCGCGCGGCCGCACTGGCACTTCGGCTAGCGCATCGACCGCTACTGCTGCGGCACCACGATTGGGTTCCGGGTTGGCAGTTGGTGACGGCGGTGTGGGCATCACGCTGGACAACGCCATCGAAGCGCATGCCAATTGGCGCA
>JAVHQY010000010.1:0-6175 GCA_036171375.1 Rhodoferax sp.
CACCGCTTCCGCCAATTCCCCATGTCTGGTCAATAGCCCCACTGTCAAAGGTTGCTCCTGAGATAGCCGCCGGGGCAGGGTAGAATCGCGCCTTCGCCGGTCCGAGGCCGGCGGCTCTTTTGTCCCTGGGCTGCTTGGGTCGTGCACCAAGTGGATTTTCCGGGCTCGCCAAGCATCCCGAGGATTTTGATGAAACGTGTTGACGATTTCCGGCTGAAATTCGGAAAAGCAGAGCTGGTTCCGCTGGTGGTGGGCGGCATGGGGGTTGACATTTCAACGGCCCAACTTGCGCTGGAAGCGGCACGTCTGGGCGGCATCGGTCATCTTTCGGATGCCATGGTGCCGGATGTCTCTGACCGTCGTTTCAACACCAGCTTCGTCAAAGACAAGACCCGCCAGTTCAAATACAACATCAACAACGCTGACAAATCCGCCATCAAGTTTGACTTGGGTGTGTTGGCGGAGGCCACGCGGCGCCACGTTGAAACCACCATGCAGGCCAAGCGCGGAGAGGGTCTGATTTTTGTCAATTGCATGGAAAAGCTGACCATGAACGCGCCGCGCGAGACGTTGACGGTGCGCCTGGCTTCGGCGCTGAATGCCGGCATTGACGGCATTACTTTGAGTGCCGGTTTGCATTTGGGCTCATTCGCCCTGATCGCCGATCACCCGCGTTTTCGGGATGCCAAGCTGGGCATCATCGTGTCTTCGTTGCGCGCGTTGCAACTCTTCCTGCGCAAAAATGCGCGGCTGAACCGACTGCCGGATTATGTGGTGGTGGAAGGTCCGTTGGCGGGCGGACATCTGGGTTTTGGCATGGATTGGGCGCAGTACGACCTGATGACCATCACGGTCGAAATCGTACAGTATTTGAAGACCGAACAATTGGCCATCCCGGTGATTGCTGCTGGCGGCATTTTTACCGGCAGCGACGCCGTCGCGTTTCTCCAGGCGGGCTGCGCGGCGGTGCAAGTTGCCACCCGTTTTACCGTGTCCGATGAATGTGGTCTGCCGGCCAAAGTCAAGCAGGAGTATTTCAAAGCCAACGAAGACGACATCGTGGTCAACACGATATCGCCGACCGGCTACCCGATGCGCATGCTCAGAAACACACCAGCCATTGGTGCCGGTGTGCGGCCCAATTGCGAGTCGTACGGTTATTTGCTCGATGGCAGCGGACACTGCGCTTACGCCAGTGCCTACAACCGCGAAGTGACCTTGCACCCGGAGGCCAAAATCGTTTCGGTGATGGACAAAACCTGCCTGTGCACGCACATGCGAAATTTCAATTGCTGGACCTGCGGTCAGACCACTTACCGGCTCAAAGACACCACGCTGCGTTTGCCCAATGGCAGCTACCAGACATTGTCAGCCGAGCATATTTTCAAGGACTACCAGTTCAGCATTGACCAGCGAATTGCCTTGCCGGTCAATGCCGCGACGATGCCGGCTGACGCAGGCGTTGAACTTGCAGTGCACCCGGGTTGACGATGTTGGTGGGAGTGCCCTTGATAAAGTTGACCACGTTGTCAAAAGCGGCACCAAAATACTTCTCGTAACTGTCTTGCTCGACGTAGCCAAGATGCGGCGTGCAGATGCAGTTTTCCAGCCGCAACAGCGGATGGTTTTGCAAAATGGGCTCGGTCTCAAACACGTCGATCGCAGCCATTCCCGGCCGGCCCCGGTTGAGCGCGCTGATCAGCGCGTCGCCTTCAATGAGCTCGGCGCGTGAGGTGTTGACCAGCAGCGCAGTGGGTTTCATGCGTGCCAGATCTTCGGCCTTGACGATGGCACGGGTTTCATCGACCAGCCGCAAATGCAACGTCAGGACATCACAGCGGGAGAAAAATTCGCTCTGGTCGCTGGCCACCTCAAAACCTTCCGCTGCGGCTTTTTCACGCGTGGCGGCTCGACCCCAAACCAGCACCTGCATGCCAAAAGTGCGGCCATAGCCAGCCAGCATCTGACCGATTTTTCCGTAGCCCCAAATACCCAAGGTCCGGCCGTTGAGTACCACCCCCAAACCAAAGTTGGTTGGCATGCAACGCGCCTTCAGGCCTGATTGCTGCCAGACACCGTGCTTGAGATTGGTGATGTACTGCGGCAGGCGACGCATGGCCGCCATGATCAACGCCCAGGTCAGTTCCGCCGGTGCCACCGGTGAGCCGCTGCCTTCGGCCACGGCAATTCCGTGCTCAGTGCAGGCGTTGATATCGACGTGCGATCCGACGCGCCCGGTTTGTGCCACCAGTTTGAGCTTGGGCAGCTTGTCGATGAGCTGGCGCGGCAGGTGGGTGCGCTCGCGGTTGAGCACGATCACATCGGCATCGCGCAGCCGCACCTGCAACTGTCCCAACCCCTTCACCGAGTTGGTGTAAACCTTGGCGTGGTAGGGCTGAAGTTTTTCCGCGCAGTTCAGTTTGCGAACCACATCCTGGTAATCGTCCAATATGACTATGTTCATGAAGCGCGATTGTGCCTCGGTTACTTCGCACTGCCTAAAGCGGTTTCGATTTCCCGCCCAAGTTCGAGCACGGCCATGGCGTAGTAGCTGCTCCAGTTGTAGCGGGTGATGGTGTAGAAGTTGTCGGTACCCGCCACATAGCTTGGCGCAGCAGCGCCATTTTGCAACTCGATCAAGGCCAAATGTCCGCGGTACTGCTGGGCCACCGGGTCGAGTCGCACCCCTTTTGCGTTGAGACTGGCAACGCTGAAAGTGGGCCGGATGTCGGGTGCCAGCAGCGCTTCGAGATCAAGTTTTTCGCCGTCAAAGCTGACGGCAAAATAACTTGGCATCCCGGCTTGCCAGTGGAAGGCCTGGAAATAGTGGGCAACCGAGCCGATGGCATCGGCACTGCTGCCAAACAAATCGATGCGGCCGTCGCCGTCAAAATCAACGGCGTATTGCAGCCAGCTCGTAGGCATGAACTGGGGCATTCCCATGGCACCGGCATAACTGCCACGCAGCGACAGCGGGTCGATTCCGGCATCGTGCGTGAGTTTCAAATAGTGTTCCAACTCGGCCCGGAAGAAGGCGCTGCGCTCGCTGGCGCGCGGGTGCTGCGGCGGGAAATCAAACGCCAGCGTTGCCAACGCATCGAGCACGCGGAAGCTGCCCATTTGCTGGCCGTAGCGCGTTTCCACACCCAGCACGCCAACCACGATGGCGGGCGGCACCCCGGTTTGTTTTTCTGCCAGTTCGAGCCAGACCCGGTGGTCGTGCCAGAACCTGATGCCAGCTTCGATACGCTCGGGGGTGACAAAGCGAGTGCGATAAAGCTGCCAGTTTTTAGCCGTCCCGGCAGCCGCCGGTGCAATGAGTTTGACCACCTGACTTTGAAAACGGGCCTTGCCAACCTGATGCCGCGTCCAGACTGGGTTGATCTGCAATCGCCGGGCAATGTCGTTTGCGACTTTCATGGCATCGGGACGACGTACGTAGGCCGGACCAGCTGGCCGGGGTGAGTGACGCCTTTTTTGGGTGGACTTTTTGTGTGACGGCACCAGCTTTGGCGAATGCTTAATGCTGGCAGCGGGTCGGCTTGCCAGTGTGCTCGATTCCGTCTCATTGCTGCTTGCGTCAGACGCGGCCGTTACCAACGACATAAAACCAACAACCATCAGAAAGCGGCAACGATTCACTTGGGCCAATGCAAATGTTTGAACTCTGCCTGGAGTGTAGCCAGGCGCTGGTGCCGCGCGTCGGGCGGCGCGTAGCGCTGGACTTCCAGTCTAGCCAACCAATCCAGCCACGGTGCCAGCGTGTCGCTTTGGCTGCCAAAGCGCTGACTTAAATGCGCGGCAATGCTGCGCGGTGTGCTGGTGGCCGCCAGCGTGATGCCATTGCGCTGCAAACGCCGGATAACGGCGGCCAACAGACGCAACCAGGGGTCACGCCGCATGACCGGGCGCAGGCTCCACAGCAAGCCGGCCAGGATCGACAGCGTCGTCGTCGCACCCAGCAAGTAAATCAAGTCCTGCCAGCGCGGTGCGGAAAAACCAAGGTCTCTGAGCAATCTGAACTGGCTGGCCTGGCTGTAATTGAGCACTGATTGGTTCCAGCGGTTGTTGACAGCGTCCCACAGAGCGCGCAAATTGACGGCGAACGCGGGGCTGACATTGCCAAACAGGGCGCTTGCCAGTGCCCCGCGCGGACTTTGCAAGCGCAGCAATGAGCCGATGCGTGCCGGGGCGACGGCTGCCGTTGGGTCCACCCGCTGCCATCCCACCCCATCGATCCAGACTTCCGCCCAGGCGTGCGCATCGCTGTGGCGCACGCTCCAGAAGCCATCGATGGCATTGAGCTCGCCACCTTGGTAGCCGGTGACGATGCGTGCCGGTACACCCAGCGCCCGCATCAGGATGACGAAACTCGAAGCGATGTGTTCGCAAAAACCCTGGCGCCGGTCGAACCAGAACTCATCGGCGCTGTGTTCGCCATAAACACCGGGGTCGAGCGTGTAGCGGTAGCCGCCAGTGCGCAGGCGCGTCAGCACAGTCGTCACTTTCTGACGACCGTCGTCGCTTTGCCAGCGCGTGCCAGCCAGCATTTCAGCCGCCAGTTGCAGCGTGCGCGGGTTGAAGCCGGCCGGCAATTTCAAATCGTCTTGCAAACTCTCCGTCCAATGCTCGGGGCCACTGCGAAAGTTGGGGTAACTGCGCGCCTGGTAACGCACCAATCCGTTCATGGCGGGCGCGGTGCGCCATTGCAAATCGTTTTGCATGAACGTTTTGTAGCCAGCCACCACTGGTGCCGCAGGAGCGGCATCCAACAGCAGCAGCCAGGGTTGCTGCCTGGCTTGCAGCGTGATCTGGTAGTCGATGGCGGGCGCTCGCACCTGCAACTGCGCGTTGGCGCGCTCGCGCCCGGCTGCGGCCGGGTGCGCCGCGAGCCAGCGGCTGCCATCAAAAATGCTCAGCACCGGGCCGCGAAAATAAAGCTCGGACTGTGTCGGTGGCTGGCCCTCAAATTTGATTCGCATGGCAGTGCTGTCGTCCAGCGCCAGGCTGGCAATAGTGCCCACCTGCATCTCGGCCGACAAACCACTGCGGGCAGTCAAGGCATCTTTGGGCATGCCCCACAGCGGTGTCAGACGCGGAAACAACAAGAACAGCACCAGCATCATGGGTGTCCCGAGCAACATCAAGCGGGCCGCAATTTTGGCGCCTAGCCACAGCGGCGGTCGTCCTGCCGGCAATTGGGCATTGATGAGCGCCGTCAACAACGCCAGCACGGCAAGCAACATGGCCGCAGCCACCAGCAAGGACTGGGAATAGAAAAAATTGCTCAGCAGGGTAAAAAATCCAAGAAAGAAAACCACGAAGGCATCGCGCTGCGCGTGCAACTCCAGCGTCTTGAGCGCCAGCAGCACCATGATCAAAGTCAGACCGGCATCGCGTCCGAACAGGGTTTTGTAAGTCAAGGCGGTTGCGATCACACTCACCAGCAGCACTGCGACCAGCCACCAGCGCGGCGGCATGGGGCGCGCTGCCAGCGCCAGGTAGGCGCGCCACAGCAGCAGGGCTGCACTCAGAGCGCTGCTCCACAGTGGCAAATGAGGTGTCAATGGCAGCAGTATCCACGCCACCACCAGCAACATGAACAAACTGTCGCGGCAGTCACGGGGCAGCTTGTACAGGCGCTTTAACATGCTGCGGAATGTCGTTGTGCCTCGCTGCGCAGACAGGCCGGTTTTCGCCCTGGTTGGCGGACCGATGTGCCTTGGGCTGTGGCATCGAAATGCGTTGCAGGAATGGATAAGCTTTTATTCGTTTTCATTTTCGGCCCCACTCTCTCCCCAACCCTCTCCCGCCCCGCCGGGCGAGAAAGAGGAGCCATCAGCCATATTTGGCTATGTCTGTGAAGTGAATCAGTACACACGCCACTGTGCGTTAAGACAAACAAATTGAATATTTCCTTTTTCAACGTGCCTTGGCGCGTGTACTTCCTTTGTTTATGTACGCGGCCAAATGTGGTATTGGCTCCCTCTTCCGCCCGGCGGGGCGGGAGAGGGCGGGGGGTATGAGTGGGGCCAAAAAAGAAAATGAATACATTCCTATCAACCACTACATCACAGTTCAATGCCACAAACGCAGTCACAAAACCCGATTTGCCACCTGCGCCATGGTGATCAAACAAACTGTTCAACATAACGCCAGCGCCTCCAGGCAACGC
>JAVHQY010000011.1:0-6162 GCA_036171375.1 Rhodoferax sp.
TACGCCGCCCGCTGCCACCCAAAACGACAGCATTGTTCGGGTCGTCTGGAGCCATTTAGCACCAAGTCCCCAGTGACATCTGACGCAGCGTGCTTGACTTACGAATGCACCGCGTGACCGGCAGCAATGGGTCTTCTTGTGCCGTTCTGGTTCCGCGACAGAGCGTTTGCTCCTGGCCATTGGCCGTCGCTCGGCCAATGCCTCCTCCTTGCGCTACTGACTGGGTTGATGCATCGGGTTTTGCGGCATAATTTGTTCATTACACATCCAGGGTGTATGCGACTGGAGAACTGGCATGAACACGCGAACCAATATGGTGATTGACCCGGACTACGACCCGCGCGGTCCGTATGGTTTGACACCCGAAACAGTGGTGCGGCGAGGCTGGACAACTTTTGCAGATGCCTCGGCCTGATCCGCTGGCTGTATCGCGCTATGCAGCCCCAATGACTGCCTGGTTGCCGCCTGTGCCATCGAAGCCGGTGAAGCTTTACTGGCCCAGGACCGTGACTTTGTTGCGATCGCTCGCATCGAGCCCAAACTCAAGCTGATCTTCTGATTATTTTTTAACTGGCACTAACCACCATGACAAGCTCCTCAACCACTGCCCTGCACACTTCGACCATCGCCTCTTTGCCACTGCTGGCGCGCGGCAAGGTGCGCGACAACTACGCCGTCGGTGACGACCGCATCCTGATGGTGGCCTCGGACCGCATCAGCGCTTTTGATGTGATCATGGGCGAGCCGATTCCGGGCAAAGGCGCGCTGCTCACAAAAATGGCGCTGTTCTGGTTTGACAAGCTCGGCCCCAAGGGCCTCAACATTTGCCCGATTCACTTGACCGGCGACGCACCCGAGAGCGTGGTGACCCCAGCCGAAGTGCCGCAGGTGGTGGGCCGCTCAATGCTGGTCAAACGCCTGCAACCGATCCCGGTCGAAGCCGTGGTGCGCGGCTACCTCGCCGGCAGTGGCTGGAAAGAGTACCAGGCGAGTGGCAGCGTTTGTGGCGTGGCGCTGCCCGCGGGTCTGCACAACGCCAGCAAGTTGCCGCAACCCATTTACACGCCAGCGGCCAAAGCCGAAGCTGGAACGCATGACGAAAACATCACGTTCGAGCAAACCGTGGCCATTGTCGGCGCGGATCTGGCGGCACGCGTCCGCGACATCAGCATTGCGCTGTACCAGGCCGCCAGCGCTTTTGCGCTCACCAAGGGCATCATCATCGCCGACACCAAGTTTGAATTTGGACTGGACAAGAACGGCACGCTGATCCTGATGGACGAAGTGCTCACGCCCGACTCGTCACGCTACTGGCCGGCCGAGAGTTACCAGGAAGGCAGCAACCCGCCGAGCTTTGACAAACAGTTTTTGCGCGACTGGCTGGAGACAGCGCAGGTGGCGGGCAAGCCGTGGAACAAAACGCCACCGGCACCGCACTTGCCGCCCGAGATCATCGCCAAGACTTCGGCCAAGTACCAGGAAGCCTTGCAACGGCTGACGCGCTGATCAGTTGAGCATCATGCTTAATTTGCGCCGGTAGCTTGAGACCAGCGCGGCTTGCGGATCCTCCTGCACGGCGCTCTTGCCCATCACCTCGATGCCACCAGCGGCTTTGCCCGGTGCCTGCGCCGCCGCTTTGGCTTTGGGCGTGAGCAGCTCCAAAATGGCGACCAGCGTTTTGCGCGGCGCTTCATCGCCCCACTTCTTGTCGCGCATGATGATCTCCAGCAGTTCGTCCATCGCCGCCGTCCACTGCGCTTGCGCGATCAGGCGACAGGCCTTGGCAAAACGGGTCTCAAAGTCGCGTTTGTTGACGGCAATTTTTTCATCGAACTGCTCCGGCGACCATTGGGCGAAAGCGCTGCCAGCGATGTAATCAAGCGCTGCCAGCCATTGTTGCAAGGCCTCGAACCTGAGCTTGCGCGGAATCTCGGTGAGCTTGGGTGCCAGCGCAGCACGCGCTTCTTGTAGCTCGCCGCGCTCGATCAGCAGCCGGGTGTAGTCAAAGCGCACTTCGTCGTTGCCGGGGTCGTTGGCCAGCGCTTCGGACAGCTTGGTCAGCGCTGCCACCGGGTCACCGGCTTGCAGCAAGGCCAGTGCATCGTCGGCATCCGCCTCCGCCGCCAGCGTTTCGTCACTGGGCAAATGCTTGTCCAGAAAAATACGCACTTGCGCAGCCGATTGCGCGCCCATGAAACCATCCACCGGTTTGCCTCCGAGCATCAGAATGCAGGTCGGAATGCTGCGCACACCAAACGCCTGCGCCAATTGCTGCTCGTCGTCGGAATTGATTTTGACCAGCGTGAAGCGGCCCTGGTAATCGATTTCCAACTGCTCCAGAATCGGGCCCAGCGATTTGCACGGGCCGCACCAGGGGGCCCAGAAATCGATCAGGATCGGCGTGGCGGCCGAAGCGGCAATCACTTCGGTTTCAAAATTGGCAAGGGTGACTTCAATCATGATGCGGCTGAGTTGGGGAAGAAAAGTAGAATTGATTTATGAACACTATTCAAGTCGCGGTTCTGATGGGCTCCAGCTCGGACTGGGACACGATGCAACACGCGGTCCACATTTTGCAGCAATTCGGCATCAGTTACGAGGCGCGGGTGATTTCGGCACACCGCATGCCCGACGACATGTTTGCCTACGCTAAAGCGGCACGCGGACGCGGCCTCAAAGCCATCATCGCCGGAGCCGGTGGCGCGGCGCACGTGGCGGGCATGTTGGCGGCGCTGACCACGGTGCCGGTGCTCGGCGTGCCGATGCAGAGCAAAGCTCTTGCCGGGCTTGATTCGCTGTACAGCATTGTGCAGATGCCGCGCGGCATTCCGGTGGCCACTTTTGCCATCGGTGCTGCCGGTGCTGCCAACGCTGCGTTGTTTGCCGTGGCGATGATGGCCAATACCGATGCCGCCTTGCTGGCCAAGCTCGATGCCTTTCGCGCGGCACAAACCGAGACCGCCCGCAACACCACGCTGCCGCCGGTGTTGTAAGCGATGATCCTGCCTGGTGCTGCCGCCAGCTCGGTTGCCGCAGCCGCTGCGCGCCTGCGCGCGGGCGAGCTGGTGGGCATTCCGACCGAAACCGTTTACGGCCTGGCCGCCGATGCCGACAACGACGCGGCAGTGGCAAAAATTTTCCACGCCAAAGGCCGGCCGTCAGATCACCCATTGAGTGTGCTGGTGGCAAGCGCGTCCAGCGTGGCGCACTTTGCGGCCGAAGTGCCAGACTTTGCCACGCGGCTCATTGAAGTTTTCTGGCCGGGGCCGTTGACCCTGATCCTGCCGCGACGGGTGGGCGTTGCGACAGCCGCCGCGGCTGCTCAAAACTCCATCGGTCTGCGCTGCCCCGCCCATCAAGTGACGCTGGCGTTATTAAATAATGGGGGTCAGATTCCAATTGATTCTTCGCCCGAAAAATTGGCTGAAAAACAATTGGAATCTGACCCCCATTTTTTTGGATTGGCGGCACCCAGCGCCAACTTGTTTGGTCGCATCAGCCCGACCACGGCGCAGCATGTGCAAGACGAGTTCGGCGACGATTTGCTGATTCTTGACGGTGGTGCCTGCACGGTGGGGATTGAATCGACCATCATCGATTGCACCCGTGGCGCGCCGGTGCTGCTGCGCCCGGGGGCGATTGGGCCCGACCAGATCAGCGCTGCCTGTGGTCTGCCGGTGCTGAAAAATGAAATCGCAGCGACCGCGCAGCCGGCCCCCAAGGCACCGGGTTCACTGGAGTCGCATTACGCGCCGCGGGCCCAGGTCAGGCTGATGGATGCCAGCACCTTGCAGGCCGCGCTCGATGCGAGCGACAGCGCGGCACTGCGCAGCGTAGCGATCTATTCACGCACGCCACTCATCGGGGCAACCAAAGTCTTGCTTGTCAAGCGCATGCAAGATGAGGCGCCAGCGGCAGCGCGTGAACTGTTTGCCGCGCTGCGTGCGCTGGATTTGCCAGCTGTCAAATCGATTTGGGTTGAAGCGCCGCCCGCCGATCCGGCCTGGGATGGTTTGCGCGACCGGCTGCGTCGCGCCGCCGGTGGTTAAAACCTGAAACCGATGGCCAGTCCCAGCGAGCTGGGATCAAGGTCAGCCTGGATTTGCTGCCCGGTTGACATCTTGGTGGTGGTGCGCAGCTTCGAGCGGCTGTAGAAAACGTCAATGAACATTTTTTCATCCAGCGCCAGCGTCGCTCCCAGTTGCGGCGTGAGGATGAATTTGGAATCGACGCTGAAGTGCGTGGCCGGGCCACCGGGGTTGGTGGTGGCGGTCAGACGGCCGCTGCCTTGCTCGTCAAAAAAATGCGCGTAGGTGGCACCCAGCCCGACGTAGGGACGGAACTTGGCGCTAGCGCTCAGAAAGCGGTATTGCAAAAACACCGTCACCGGCAGCGCGCTCACGCTGCCGATGACACCGGCACCCTGCATGGAGCCGTCGCCCAGGATCTGATGCTTGAACGGCAGCGCCAGCGGCACGTCCACCGAGACGTTGTCGCTCAGCATGTAAGTGATGCCGCCGCCGATCTGCGCGTCCTTGTCAACACCGATACGGGTGCAGCCCAGCGCGCCACCCGTGCCCAGATCGCCAAAGTCAGGTGCCGACAGGCAGCCACTGGTGACGTGCGGTGTGATCTGGGTGATGCCAGCGCGCGCCATCCAACTGCCCGCGCTTTGCGCCCAGGCAGCCGTCGCCGCCAGCAGGGCCAAGCCGGCAAGCGTCAATTTGAATTGGTTTTTCATTGCGGATTCTCCTTGATTGGGTTGCATCAGAGCCAGCCAGCAAACACCAGCGCCTTGGTGACAAACTGCGCCAGCAGTTTGTGACCGTAGGGAGTCGGGTGCACATAGTCGGCAAACAGGTAATGCGAGGTGTCGCCGGCAATCAGGTTGCCCGCATTGCAAACCAGCGAGCTGCCATCAACCTTGCCGGCACTGGCCAGAATATTGGCCGGCGCGCTGAGCTGGCACGCCACATCGGTCACGTTGCTCAGCGCGTAATGCGCTGGGTTGGCAACTTGGCGCTGGTTTTCAGCAAAGGCATCGACCAGCACCAGGCCGGCCGGCAGCACGCCGGGCGCGGTCTCCAGCGCGCTCTTCAAAGTGGCGTTGAAGGCTGTGGTCAACCCAAGAATCAGTTGCTGCGACGAATTGTCCTTGACCGAACCGTCCGGGTTGTGGACGATGCTTGCCAGCGCCATCGGTGTGTGGCTGACATCGGGGATATTGACCACCAACACATGCTTCGCGCCGCTGGCGAGCATGCCTTTGATGGTGCCTGCCAGCTCGGTTGCGACAGCGGCCATGCCGGCGGCAGCGTTGGCAGCGCCGGTAGTGGCCGCGTAGGTGTTGCCCGCAGCAGTGCCGGCTGCCGCGGCTGTGGCACCGACGGCAGCGGCGTTGGCCACCGCACTGTTGGTGTAGCCCTTGACAGCAGCATCGGTGGCCGCTGCCGTGACAGCGGCAGTGATGATGCTGGTCGGCGTGGCACCGGTCTTGGCCGCTTCAGCCTGCACGGCCGCGCCCACCGCGCCGTAAGCGCTGGCCTGGTTGGCAGCCGGTGCGCCAGCGACCAACTGTGTCACCACTGAAGTTGCAAAGGCGGCACCTCCAGCAGCGCTGGCATCGGCCTTGAGTTTGTCGGTCTGGCCAAACAAATCATTGGCACCGGCCAGCACCGTAATCAGCTCTTGCGTGCCAAAAGTGCCGCCATCAGCGACGTAATTGGCGATCTGTGTGGTGACGGGCTGCGTCAGCGGCCCGGCGGTAAAACCAGCACCGACCGGGTTGCCCACGCCCTTGGGGTCGCTCACCCGCGCACCACCCTGGGCGTAATTGGTGCAGCCTGCAACAGCGATTTCAGCCACGCCAAAACCGCCCGTGCGCGCTGCGCAGGAGGGCTTGCCGATCACCGCTGCCGAGACCAGTTGCGTCCAGTTGTAGCTGGGCACGGGGGCGCTGCCGATAGCCCCCGTGATGCCGTTGACCGTGAACATGCCGCCACCCGCGGCGTTGATGATGCTGACCTTGTAAGTGCCAGCATCGCTCAGACTGTCGCCAAACGACACCACCGAACTGAATTTGATGGCTGGTGCCTGATTGCCATCACCGCCACCGCCGCAGCCGACGACCAGCAGCGCGGCAGCGAGCGTCATCCAGGAAAG
>JAVHQY010000012.1:0-319 GCA_036171375.1 Rhodoferax sp.
CTGAAATTTCAGCGATTTACAATGCCGGAAGCGCCGGGATGTGCCAGGCTGCCTACGCCATCACCGCCTCGGCCAGCCCGGTAGCGGGCGGCACGGCGAGCTGCACGCCCAACCCGGTGGATTACGGCGGGTCGAGCATCTGCACGGCCACGCCGAATACGGGTTACAGCTTCACCGCCTGGAGCGGCGATTGCACGGGGGCGAGCTGCAACCTGAGTAATGTAACTTCCGCCAAGAGCGTGACGGCGGGCTTTGCGCTCAACACCTACGCCATCACCGCCTCGGCCAGCCCGGTAGCGGGCGGCACGGCGAGCTGCAC
>JAVHQY010000012.1:419-1256 GCA_036171375.1 Rhodoferax sp.
TCACCGCCTGGAGCGGCGATTGCACGGGGGCGAGCTGCAACCTGAGTAATGTAACCTCCACCCAGAGCGTGACGGCGGGCTTCAACCCGGTGACCAGCTATACCGGCCCGACCGCGACCGGCACGGGGAATGCCCGCATCGACGTAACGGGGGCGGGCTGTGCGATTAGTAACGCCAGCTTCGTCGTCGCACCAACCGGGTCGCCCGCCAATACCAGCTTCCCGCATGGTCTGGCCGATTTCACGCTGATCGATTGCACGGGTGCGGCAACGGTGACTATTACCTACCCGAGCGCTATCCCGGTCGGGGCGAAATACTGGAAAGAGAACGGCGGTGTATATACCGAATATCCGGCAACGTTAGGCGCGAACAGCGCGACTTTTACCCTGACCGACAACGGTGCGGGGGACAGCGATCCGGCGAGCGGCTTGATTCACGATCCGAGCGGCATCGGCATCACGGCGGCGAGCACGCCTCAAACGATTCCGACCCTGACGGTGTGGGGGATGCTGGCGCTGTCCGGGCTGTTAGGCCTAGGCGCGATGTTTTGGGTGCGGCGGCTGCGCGCTTGAGATTCGGGGCTGAAGCCGCTCCTGTATCGAAATATCGGGTTCCGTCCCTCATGGCGCCCGGTTAAGCCGCTGGCAGCGTAAACTCCCTCCCCTTCAAGGGGAGGGCTGGGGTGGGGATGGGTTGAGATGATCGGTGCGATTCAACCCATCCCCCTCCCCATTGCCCCCTCGCTTCGCTCTCCCCCTTGAAGGGGGAGGAGCGAAAACCGAACATTCGTCCGCAATATGCCTGCCGGGCTTGCGAGACCGTGATGGCTGCACCGAT
>JAVHQY010000013.1:0-6068 GCA_036171375.1 Rhodoferax sp.
CGGCGTGAAGCCAAAATGCTTGAACAGCACTGGGCCGGGTGCCGAAGCACCAAAAGTATCCATGCCGACCACCGCGGCGCAACCATATTTCCACCAGCCGTCGCTGGCACCCATCTCGACCGCGATCCGCGCTATGCCGGCAGGCAGCACGGCGCACTTGTAAGCGGGGGTTTGCCGGTCAAAAGTGGTGGTGCTGGGCATGGAGACCACGCGCACGGCAATTTTTCGCAGTGCCAGCAACTCCTGTGCTTGCAACGCCAAGGGCACTTCCGATCCGGTGGCGATGATGATTGCCTGGGCTTTTTTGTTGAGCCCGACTTCGCTCGGCTCGGCCAGCACATAAGCACCCTTGCTGATGTCGCCCAGGCTTGACTTGGGCGCGTAGAGAATGTTTTGGCGCGAGAGCAGTAGCGCCGTCGGCCGGGTCTTGTTTTGCAGCGCCACCGCCCATGCCACCGCCGTCTCGGCCGAATCGCCCGGGCGCCAGACATCGAGGTTGGGAATCAGGCGCAGGCTGGCGGCGTGCTCGATCGGCTGGTGCGTCGGCCCGTCTTCGCCGACACCAATCGAGTCGTGCGTGAAAACGTGAACCACGCGCAGCTTCATCAGCGCGGCCATGCGGATCGCGTTGCGGCTGTAGTCGCTGAAAGTCAAAAAGGTGCCGGCGTAGGGGATGAAGCCACCGTGCAGCGCCACGCCGTTCATGATGGCGGCCATGCCAAACTCGCGCACGCCGTAGTTGATGTAGCGCCCACCCACCATCGCGCCAGTGGCGTTGGCGCTGTGTCGAACGGCACCGTCGGCATCGAAGCGCAGGTTGGCCATGCTGCTGGTGTGGGTCAGATTGGAGCTGGTCAGGTCAGCCGAGCCGCCCAGCATTTCAGGCAGCGCCGCAGTGAAGGCTTCCAGCGCCAATTGCGACGACTTGCGCGAGGCCAGCGTCGCCGCCTGCTGGTGTGCCGTCACGGCAGTGTCCACCGCTACCTGGGCAAAGTCCTGCGGCAAATCGCCCCGCAAGCGACGCAGCAGCTCTTTAGCCAACGCCGGGTAAGCGCTTTGGTAGGCGGCAAAGCGCTTGCTCCAGGCCTGCTCGGCAGCGGCACCGGCAGCGCGTGCGTCCCAGGCGGCATAGACGGTGGGTGGAATTTCAAATGCCGCGCTGGTCCAGCCCAACGCCGCGCTGGCGAGCTCGATTTCCTGCTCGCCCAGCGGTTCGCCGTGCGCTTTGGAACTGTTGGCGCGATTCGGGCTGCCTTTGCCGATGGTGGTCTTGCAAATGATCAGCGTGGGCTTGTCGCTGCTGTCCTTGGCGCGGGCAATGGTTTGTGCCACCAGCTCTGCGTTGTGGCCGTCAATCGGGCCTAGCACGTTCCAGCCGTAGGCCACGAAGCGCAACGCGGTCTGGTCGCTGAACCAGGACTGCACTGGGCCGTCGATCGAAATGCCATTGTCATCGTAGAGGGCGATCAGCTTGTTCAGCTTCCAGGCCCCGGCCAGCGAGGCGGCCTCGTGGCTGATGCCTTCCATCATGCAGCCGTCGCCCATGAAAGCGTAGGTGTGGTGATCGATGATGGCGTGAGCGTCACGGTTGAATTCGCTCGCCAGCAGTTTCTCGGCCAACGCCATCCCCACGGCGTTGGCGATGCCTTGACCGAGCGGCCCGGTGGTGGTTTCCACGCCGGGGGTCACGCTCACTTCAGGGTGGCCCGGCGTTTTGCTGTGGAGTTGGCGAAAGTTCTTCAAATCCTTGATCGACAGCGCATAACCGCTCAGGTGCAGCACGGAATACAGCAGCATGGAGGCGTGGCCGTTGGAGAGAACGAAGCGGTCGCGGTCAGGCCACTTTGGGTTGGCCGGGTTGTGTTTGAGGTGCCGCCCCCATAAAGCCACCGCCATGTCGGCCATGCCCATCGGCGCGCCGGGATGGCCCGAGTTGGCGCGTTGCACTGCATTCATCGCCAGCGAGCGGATCGCATTGGCCATCTCAATCTGGTTGGCACTTCTTTGTTGCGTTGCAGTTTCTGTGTTGTCCAGGTTATCCATAAGTGCCAGCTCCAAGTTTGTAACAGGGGGAAAGAGAAAGCTCATTTTACCGGGCAAGCCCGCAAGACAAGCCCTATCATCGAGCCTGTTTGAACTGGCGGGCGCGTTGCCGCGGTCCGACCGCATTTGAAGCGAGACATCCGGGATGAAAATATTTCCTATTGTTGGCACACTGTTGGGCAGTCTGTTGCTGGCCGGACTGGGCGGCTGTAACCCGTCAGCGGACACCGCTGCAACCAAGCCCGCCTCGGCACCGGTGCGCGCTGGCACCAGCGTCAGCGTCACAACCGTGGCAGCGCAGCAGCGCGACATGCCGGTGGTGATCAAGGCCACTGGCAGCGTCGTGGCGCTGGCCAATGTCGAAGTTCGGCCCCAGCTCAGCTCGAGCATCCGCAAAATTCACATCCGCGATGGTCAGTTTGTCAAGCGCGGCGAGCTGTTATTTACGCTGGACGCACGCAGTGATGAAGCCAATGTGGCCAAAGCGCGTGCCCAACTGGCCAAAGACCGCGCCGCGCTGACCGACGCGCAGCGCCAACTGGCACGCGCGCAGCAATTGCTGGCGCAAAACTTTGTCTCGCAGGGCGCGGTCGATGCCGCGCAGACACTGGTTGAAGCGGGCCGGGCCAACGTGGCCGCAGACCAAGCCGCCATCGATGCGGCCAGTGTGGCGCTTTCCTACGCGCGCATCACGGCACCCATGTCAGGGCGTGCCGGCAGCATCAACGTCTCAACGGGTGCCATTGTGCAGGCCAACCAGACGGCGCTGGTGAGCATTACCCAACTTGATCCGATTGAAGTGGCTTTCAGTCTGCCGCAGCGCAATTTGCCCGACGCTTTGCTGGCGCTGAAAAACGGTGGTGCGCCGGTGCGCGCCGGCTTGGCCGACGGCAGCGCCACTTTCGACGGGCGTTTGCAGTTTGTTGACAACGCGGTGGATGCCAACTCGGGTTCGGTCAAAGTGCGGGCGGTTTTTGCCAATCCGCACGGCCAGCTCTGGCCGGGTGCTTTTGTGCAGGTGACGCAAACCGTCAAAACGCTCAAAGATGCCGTCGTCATCCCGCAGGCCGCCATCATCCCCGGGGCGCGTGGCACCATCGTTTACCTGATGCAAAATGGCACGGCGCAGTTGCGCCCGGTACAACTGGTTTTTGCCAACGGCGCTGAAGCGGCCGTGACCGGAGTCAAGGCCGGCGAATGGGTCATTCTCGACGGCAAACAAAACCTGCGCCCCGGGGTGCCAGTCTTTGTTGCGGGCGCGTCGGCCAAGCCCGGCAAACCGGCCAGCCAGCCCAGCCAGAAGCGGGCCAGCGCGCCATGAATTTTTCGGAACTCTTCATTCGCCGCCCGGTGATGACGGTGCTGCTGAACCTGGCCATCATCCTGGCCGGCGTGATCGGTTTCCAAAATATTCCGGTGGCAGCGCTGCCAAGTTACGACACCCCGGTTATCAACGTCTTTGCGGCGCTCGCCGGTGCCAACCCCGAGACCATGGCCAGCTCGGTGGCGCTGCCGCTGGAAAAGCAGTTCCAGACCGTCCCCGGTCTCAAGACGATCAGCTCGACCAGCACCCTGGGGCGCACCTCGCTGACGCTGGAATTTGACGAGGGGCGCAACGTCGATGCGGCCGCCGTTGATGTGCAGGCGGCACTGTTGCGCGCGCAGCGTGCGCTGCCGCAGGACATGACGGCCACACCGGCGTACCGCAAGGTCAACCCGGCCGACGCACCGGTGCTGCTGCTGGCCATGACCTCGCCGTCGCTGCCGCCGTCGGATTTGCAGGACTTTGCCGAGCATTTGATCTCGCCCACGCTGTCCACGCTGGACGGTGTGGCGCAGGTCAATGTCTATGGCTCCAAGCGCTACGCGGTGCGCGTGCAGGTGCAGCCCGACCAGTTGGCGGCGCGCAACATCGGTCTGGACGAGCTGAGCACCGCGCTGCGGCTGGCCAACGTCAACACGCCGGTAGGCACGCTTGACGGCGCGCGCCAATCGCTCGTGTTGCAAGCCAACCGGCAACTGCAAAACGCGGCCGATTTTGCCGAGATCATCGTCAGCACCAAGGGCGGCACGCCGGTGCGTCTCAAAGACGTGGCGCGGGTCGAAGACAGCCTGGAAACGCTCAAGAGCTGGGCCACTTTCAACGGCGAGAACTCGATCACGCTGGCGATTTTGCGCCAACCCGGTGCCAACACGGTGCGCGTGGTCGATGCCATCCAGCGGGCCTTGCCAGCGTTGCAAAGCCAGATGCCGCAGTCGGTTCAGTTGACTCCGTTCCTGGATCGATCCGTTTCTGTGCGCGCTGCCTTGCACGATGTCTCGCTGACGCTGCTGGGGACGATCGGCCTGGTGGTGCTGGTGATTTTTCTTTTTCTGCGCCGCTTTGTCGCCACCATGATTCCGATGCTGTCGCTGCCGGTGTCGCTGATCGGTGCCGTGGCGCTGCTGTGGGGCCTGTCGTACAGCCTGGACAACATCTCCTTGCTCGGGCTGACGCTGGCCGTCGGCCTGGTGGTCGATGATGCCATCGTGGTGCTGGAAAACATCATGCGCCACGTCGAAAACGGCGAGCCACCTTTTGCGGCCGCCCTGCGCGGCGCACGCGAAGTGGGCTTTACCATCATTTCCATTTCGTCTTCGCTGATTGCAGTTTTTATTCCGATTTTTTTCATGCCTGGCGTGATCGGACTGCTGTTTCATGAATTTGCCGTGGTGGTCGGATTGGCAATCGTGGTGTCGGCTTTTGTTTCGCTCACGCTGGTGCCCATGCTGGCCAGCCGCTTCCTGAGCGACGACGCGCACAAGAAACCACCCAGCGCGCTGGTGCGCGGCTTTGCCCAGGGTTTTGATGCCATGCTCGCGCTTTACACCCGCTTGCTTGATCTGGCGCTGCGCCATCGCAAGTTTGTTTTGGCGCTGGCCATCGCGACCTTGGTTGCCACGGTGTGGCTGGTCAAGGTCATTCCCAAAGGATTTTTTCCGGAAGAAGACATCGGCCAGATCACGATTTCAACCGAAGCCTCGGAAGACACTTCATTTCCCGAGATGGTGCGCCTGCAAGAGCGCGCTGCCGCCATCATTCGCGCCGATGCCAACGTGGCCGGGGTGAGTTCCTTCAACGGTGGCTTTGGTGCCCAGAACACCGGACGCATGTTTGTGGCGCTCAAACCCGCGGCGCAACGCCAGCCGATGAAGCAGGTGGTGGAAGGGCTGCGACGCAAGCTGCGCCCGCTTGCTGGCATCAGCGTTTTCATGCGCCCAATCCAAAACCTGCAACTTGGCGGGCGCTCAAGCAAGGCGCAGTACCAGTACATTTTGCAAAGCGTCAAGGCCGATGAACTCGAGGGCTGGGCCAACAAATTGCAGGATCGCTTGAGCGCCGATGCCATGTTCCGCGACGTGACCAGCGACGCGCAACTGCGCGGTTTGCAGTTGCAGCTCGACATTGATCGCGACAGTGCCAACAAGCTTGGTGTCTCCATCGATGCCATTCGCAGCGCCTTGTTCAGCGCATTTGGCGAGCGCCAGGTCTCGACCATTTACCTGCCTACCGACAGCTACCAGGTGATCATGGAAGTGCTGGCCGAAGACAAGCTCGACGAGCGCGCCTTGGGCGGCATTTACGTGCGCTCCAGCAGCGGCGCGCTGGTGCCGCTGTCCAACTTCACCACGGCCCGGCGCAGCGTCGGTGCCACGGCGATCAACCACGTCGGCCAATTGCAGGCGGTGACGGTCTCATTCAACCTGGCACCCGGTGCGGCGCTGGGCGAAGCAACAACAAAAATTGATGCCGAGCGCGCGGCGCTACAAATGCCATCCTCGATCATTGCAAAATACGGCGGCGACGCGGCGGTGTTCCAGAGCTCGCAAGGTGGGCAGTTGATTCTGATCGTGGCCGCACTGCTGGTGATTTATGTGCTGCTGGGGGTGCTCTATGAGAGTTACATCCACCCGATCACGATCATTGCCGGCCTGCCCTCGGCAGCCGTCGGCGCACTGCTGACCTTGATGCTGTTCAAGCAGGA
>JAVHQY010000014.1:0-6042 GCA_036171375.1 Rhodoferax sp.
TTCCTCTGACGGGAATCTCTTAGGTGGGGAACAAGCTTCGCCGCGGAGCCACAAAAGCGCTGCGAAGGGCGGCATTATAGGGGATTTGGCGGGGGCGGTTACCATCGACTCATGTTCAGTTACCGCCACGCTTTTCATGCCGGCAACCACGCCGATGTCTTCAAGCACACCGTGCTGCTGGCGCTGCTACGCCACTTGCTACAGAAAGACACACCGCTGACGGTGTTTGACACCCACGCGGGTGCCGGGCTGTACCGGCTCGACGGCGACTATGCTGAAAAAAGTGGCGAGGCGGCCAACGGCTTCCTGCGGCTGATTGCGGCCGCGAGCGCGGCATCGCCGGCCGTTGCGAGCGACGGGCCAGTCGGCGCTGAGCCCGCTGCGCTGCAAGACTACATCCAACTGGTGGCCAGCTTCAACCGCGCCGGCAGCCACCAGGTCTATCCGGGCTCGCCCTTCATCGTCCAGCGCCTGCTGCGTGATCGCGACAAGCTGAAACTTTTTGAGCTTCACCCGACCGATGCCAAAACCCTGTCTGCCAACATCGCGCAACTCGAAGCCGGTCGCCAGGTGGCCATCTTGCGCGAGGACGGTTTTGAAGGATTGAAGAAATTTTTGCCGCCACCGAGCAAACGCGCGCTGGTGTTTTGTGATCCGAGCTACGAGATCAAAAGCGACTACGCCCGCGTCGCCGCCCTGGTGGCGGATTCACTGACGCGCTTTGCCACCGGCACTTACGCAGTTTGGTATCCGATCATTGGGCGACCCGAGGCGCACACCTTGCCGCGCAAACTCAAGACCCTCAGTCACAAGACCGGGCGCCCCTGGCTCAACGCCAGCCTGACCGTCAAATCGGGCAAGCTCACTGCCGACGCGGCGGGTGAAGTGATTCGCCCCGGACTGCCGGCCAGTGGCTTGTTTATCATCAACCCGCCGCACACGCTCAAAGCGACGCTGCAGACGGTGTTGCCGCAATTGGTGAAAATTCTCGGGCAGGACAAAAACGCTGCGTTCGCGCTCGAGTCGGGGGGCGACTGAAGCGCTCGCGCTCCAATGGTTGGCGCGGCGATAATGATTTCAATCGAGATTTTGGGAGCAGTGCTTCATGACGATTCTTGTGACCGGCGGTGCCGGCTTCATTGGCAGCAATTTTGTACTTGACTGGCGCGCCCGCTGCGATGAGACCATCGTCAATCTGGACAAACTCACTTACGCCGGCAACCTGGAAAACCTGGCGACGCTGGCCGACGATCTGTGCCATGTGTTTGTGCGTGGTGACATTGGTGATACGGCGCTGGTGACGGAACTGCTGCGCCGCCACCAGCCGCGCGCGGTGATCAACTTTGCGGCTGAAAGCCACGTTGACCGCTCGATCCACGGGCCCGGCGAATTCATCCAGACCAACATCGTCGGTACTTTCAATTTGCTCGAAGCGGTGCGCGCTTACTGGGGTGGTTTGGCTGACACGGCCAAAGCGGGGTTTCGGTTTTTGCATGTTTCCACCGATGAAGTCTATGGTTCACTGGCCAAAGACGATCCGGCTTTCACGGAAGAAAACCAATACCAGCCCAACAGTCCGTATTCGGCATCCAAGGCGGCCAGCGACCACCTGGTGCGCGCTTACCATCACACCTACGGCCTGCCGGTGCTCACCACCAACTGCTCCAACAACTACGGGCCGTTTCACTTTCCCGAAAAACTCATCCCGCTGCTGATCGTCAACGCGCAAGCCGGCAAAATGCTGCCGGTCTATGGCGACGGCCAGCAAATCCGCGACTGGCTCTACGTTGCCGACCACTGTAGCGCCATTCGCCGCGTGCTGGAAGCGGGCCGGGTCGGGGAAACCTACAACGTCGGCGGCTGGAACGAAAAACCCAACCTGGACATCGTCCATACCGTCTGCGCACTTCTTGATGAGCTCAAGCCGCGTGCTGATGGCCAGCGCTACGCCGAGCAAATCACTTTTGTCACCGATCGCCCTGGCCACGACCGGCGCTACGCCATTGATGCGCACAAGATCGAGCGCGAGCTGGGCTGGCGACCGGCTGAAACCTTTGCCAGTGGCATCCGCAAGACGGTGCAGTGGTACCTGCAACACCCCGACTGGGTGGCGCATGTGCAAAGCGGCGCTTACCGCGCCTGGGTTGAAAAACAGTATGGCCACTGAGCACCCCATGAAAATTCTTCTGTTCGGCCGTGGTGGCCAGGTCGGTTGGGAATTGCAGCGCAGCCTGTCGTTGCTGGGCGAACTGGTGGCGCTCGATTTCGACGCGGCACAAAACCCGGACCGTTTGTGCGGCGACTTCCATGACCTGGCGGGCTTGGCCGAGACAATTCGCCGGGTCCAGCCTGACGTGATCGTCAACGCCGCGGCACACACCGCAGTGGACAAAGCCGAGTCCGAGCCGGAGCTGGCGCGCACGCTCAATGCACTGGCACCGGGCGTGCTGGCCGTTGAAGCCGAAAAAATTGGTGCCTGGCTGCTGCATTACTCGACCGATTATGTGTTTGATGGCAGTGGCAGTCGACCCTGGCGCGAGGACGATGCCACTGGGCCGTTGAGCGTTTATGGCCGCACCAAACTTGAAGGCGAACAGGCGGTGGCGGCGTGTTCGCGCCATCTGATTTTCAGAACCAGTTGGGTTTACGCCAGCCGTGGCGGCAACTTTGCCCGGACCATGTTGCGGCTGGCCGGCGAGCGCGAAAGGCTGTCGGTGATCGATGACCAGATCGGCGCGCCGACCTCGGCTGAACTGCTGGCCGACGTGACCGCGCACGCGTTGCGCTCGGCGCTGGCCAAGCCGGCCCTGGCGGGTCTGTACCACTGTGTGGCGGGAGGCGAAACCAGTTGGTACAACTACGCGCGTTTCCTGCTGGCACGGGCGCAAACGCTGGGCTGCCTGCTCAAGGCCGGTGCTGAACAAATCAATCCGATCGCCACTGCCAGTTACCCGACAGCCGCGCGCCGTCCCTTGAATTCGCGCCTGGATTGCACGCGCCTGCAAAGCGCTTTCGGATTGCATCTGCCGCCGTGGCAAGCCGGCGTGGTGCGCTTGCTGGACGAGATCGTTCCATAAGTCAGGCGGCAGGATCAGCGACAAGAACAGGAGCTCAACATGGCAAAGGGAATGATTCTGGCGGCTGGGCAGGGCACACGGGTGCGGCCGCTGACGCGCGCACTGCCCAAGCCGATGGTGCCGATTCTGGGCAAGCCGGTGATGGAGTACCTGATCGAGCACCTGGCGCGCCATGGCATCACCGAGATCATGGTCAACGTCGCCTGGCATCACCAAAAAATCGAGGAGTATTTTGGTGATGGCAGCCGCTGGGGCGTGCAGATCGGTTATTCCTACGAAGGGGTGCGTGACCATGGCGACATCCTGCCGCGACCGCTGGGATCGGCCGGTGGCATGCGCCGCATTCAGGATTTTGGTGGTTTTTTTGACACCACCACCCTGGTGTTGTGCGGCGACGCGCTGATCGATCTGGACATTACGGCAGCAGTGGCTGAGCACCAGGCCAAGCAAGCGATTGCCAGCGTGGTGGCGCTCGATGTGCCGCTTGAGCAGGTGTCCGCCTATGGCATCGTGGTGGCAGCCAGCGATGGGCGTATCGAATCATTTCAGGAAAAGCCCAGACCATCTGAGGCCAAATCGACCCTGGCCAGCTCAGGCATTTATCTATTTGAGCCCGAAGTTCTCAAGCTGGTGCCACCGGGTGAGGTCTATGACATCGGCTCGCAACTGTTTCCGCAAATGGTGGCGCAGGGCTTGCCGTTTTATGTCCAGCAGCGCTCGTTTGACTGGATCGACATCGGCCGCGTCAGTGACTACTGGTTGGTGTTGCAGCGCGTGCTGCGCGGTGAAATTGCCAGCATGAAAATGCCGGGTCGCGAAATCAAACCCGGCATCTGGGTCGGGCTCAATACCTGCGTCGCCTGGGATCAGGTGACGCTCGAAGGGCCGCTCTACATTGGCTCGGGCGTGCGCATCGAGCCTGGCGCCAGCGTCATTGGGCCGAGCTGGATCGGGCACGGCTGCCACATTCGCACCGGTGCCCGCGTGGCGCGCAGCATTTTGTTTGAATACACCCGCATCGCTGCCGACATGCGTTTTTCCGAAATGATTGTGTCACCCGATTACTGCGTTGATCGCCAGGGCGAAACGCTTTACCGCGGTGACGACACGGTTCAGTTGCGCTGGGGCGACGCTCGCGCCTGAGCGCGGGCTGGCTTGCCAGGCGTATCCGCCGGTCCGGTCTTGGGCAGTTCCAGCGTCAGCGCTGCCGGGCCGTCCATGCTGCTGGCCAAAGTGGCGCTGCGGGGACCGAGCGATTGCAGCAGCAGCGAATCGTTGACGCGGGCACCCACCGCCACCGGTTTTGGGGCTTTGCCATCGACCGCCAGCAGCGCGTAGCCCTTCTGGTTGCGCTCAGCCAGAATGCCCGACAGCTTGAAATGGCTGCTGGCGCTGTCGGGCGCTGCCGTCGCGCTGCGGCTGGCACCGAGCAGACGCAGCGCAGCTTGCATATCCAGCGCTGCCGGTGCTGCCAGAGCGACCGGTGCGCCCAGATGCGGGGTCGGGTTGGCGCGCATTTTGAGCAGCCAGTAAGTGGCGCTGGCGGCGGCTGCTGCTGCGAGCAAAAAAGTGGCGATGCGCAGCCACCACAGGCCTGATTTTGCGGAGTGGGTTTGCATGGGTCGATTATCATTGAAGTCGTTAGGCAAAATTGCCTCGCCACTGCATCCGCCTGCCCTCCAAACCCTAATGAACAATCTCGGTTAGAGTCATCCTGCCATGAAAAACAATCTTGTTTCCTTGCGCGCTGCCATTCAACGCGGTTTTACCTTGATCGAATTGATGGTGGTGCTGCTCATCATTGGTGTGTTGGCGGCCTTGATCGTCCCCAACGTGCTTGACCGTGCCGACGACGCGCGCGTGACTGCGGCCAAGACCGACATCAGCAACCTGATGCAGGCGCTCAAGCTCTATCGGCTCGACAACCAGCGCTATCCCAGCGCAGAACAGGGCTTGCAGGCGTTGCTGGTCAAGCCAAGCACGGAGCCGGTGCCCGGCAACTGGAAGCCGTACCTTGATCGTCTGCCCAACGATCCCTGGGGCAAGCCTTATGTGTATCTCAACCCCGGTGTCAAAGGCGAAATTGACGTGATGTCTTTTGGTGCCGATAACCAGTCCGGGGGCGAGGGCAAGAATGCCGACATTGGCAGTTGGCAGCCCTGAGCACAACCTGCGGTGGCGGCGCTGGCAACGCGCGGCGGGGTTTACGCTGATCGAGCTGCTGGTGGTGATCGCCATTGTTGCACTGGCCTCGGCTGGTGTCGGTTTTGCCCTGCGCGACAGCACCCAGGTGCAACTTGAGCGCGAAGGAGAACGCTTGTCGGCATTGCTGGAATCGGCGCGTGCCCGCTCGCGTCTGACCGGTGTGCCGGTCTGGTGGCACTCGACCGCTGAGGGTTTCCGCTTTGAGGGGCCCGACGCGCAGCCGCTGCCGCAAGCTGATTTGCCGCAGCGCTGGCTCGATCCGGACACCAGCGCGAGCTCTGGCCCCGACGCTGCTGCGGACTCCCGTTTATTGCTCGGCCCGGACCCGATCATTGAGCCGCAAAAGCTGGAGCTGCATTCGCGCGCGCAACCAGGCAAGCGCGTGCGGCTGGTGAGCGACGGCATCCACCCTTTTGCGCTGCAAGTGGGAGTGCCATGAGAGAACTTTTGAATTGGGGGTTGCCCCCAATTACCCGTGCCACGCTAGTCCGGTGTTACGCATCGACGGTGGCATCGAACTGCGCTGCAGTGGGTGAAAAGAATGTATTCGTTTTCATTTTTGGCCCCACTCAATCCCCCCCGCCCCCTTCCCGCCCCGCCGGGCGGAAAGGGGGAGCCTTATTTGGCCGCGTCTGTAAACAAAGGCAGTACACGCGCACAGGCACGTTGGCTATCGTTGCGACTGGCGCAGCAAAATTGGGGTCGGATCCCAATTCGGGGCACGGCATGCGAGCTGGCCAACAAAGCATCACCGATTTGG
>JAVHQY010000015.1:0-1233 GCA_036171375.1 Rhodoferax sp.
CAGTCTGGACCGGTATTAGCAATCCGTTCGCGGCCAATGTCGCCGCTTTTTTGGTAGCCGGCCTGATCATGTTCATTGTCGCCTGGCTGATTGAGCGCATGGTGTTGCGCTATTTGGTCAACCAGGAGGGCACCACGCTGCTGATGGCGACTTTGGGCATCGGCTACTTTCTCGACGGCATCGGGCAGACCATTTTTGGCAGCGACATTTACAAGATCGATGTTGGCATGCCCAAAGACCCGGTGATCGCCTTCGAGAGTGTCTTTCAGGGCGGCATCCTACTCAACAAGGAAGATTTGTACGCCGCCGTGATTGCCGCCGTGCTGGTGACGCTGCTAAGCGTGTTTTTTCAGAAGACGGCGACTGGGCGAGCCCTGCGCGCGGTGGCTGACGATCATCAGGCAGCGCAAAGTATTGGCATTCCGCTCAACCGCATCTGGTTCATCGTCTGGTGTGTGGCCGGCGTTGTGGCTTTGGTGGCCGGCATGATCTGGGGCAGCAAGCTGGGCGTGCAGTTTTCGCTGACATCGGTGGCGCTGCGCGCCTTGCCAGTGGTGATCCTGGGCGGCTTGACCTCCGTGCCGGGGGCCATCATCGGCGGCCTCATCATTGGCGTGGGTGAAAAAATGTCTGAAGTCTTTTTGGGGCCGTTCGTCGGCGGCGGTATCGAAATCTGGTTTGCCTACGTGCTGGCTTTGGTGTTTTTGCTGTTCCGCCCGCAGGGGCTGTTTGGCGAGAAGATTATTGATCGGGTTTAACGTGAAAGACCATCGTCATTACGCAGTGAAGCGATCCATGCCCCGACCTCGTCATTGCGAGCAACGCGAAGCAATCCATGAATTCAGGCTTGCATGGATTGCCGCGGCCTGCGGCCTCGCAATGACGCGTCCTTTCGCTAAGAAATAAAGATACACCATGTTCTACAGAGAAAACGGCCAATTCAAGACCAACTACCGCGATGACCAGCAGATCTTCCCGATCGCGCAGGATCGCTGGGCGATTCTGTTGATCATCGCCGCCGCTTTCATCGTCGTGCCGATGGTCAGCAGCGGCTATATGTTCCGCGCCATTCTGATCCCGTTCGTGATCATGTCGCTGGCGGCGCTGGGGGTGAATATTCTGGTGGGCTATTGTGGCCAGATTTCCTTGGGCTCGGGCGCTTTCATGGCCGTCGGGGCCTACGCGGCGTTCAACTTTTTTGTCCGTGTGCCCGGCATTCCGGTATTGGTCGCG
>JAVHQY010000016.1:0-5937 GCA_036171375.1 Rhodoferax sp.
TTGATGCAAATTTCGCTATGAACGGGGTTGCAATTCAAGACGGTATCTGACCCCGATACGAATGTTAGTTCGTCGGAATGAAAAAACAGTCTTTGTACTTAACCGAGGCCGAACGGCAGGTATCAGACTCATGGCCGCCCGACTTTAACCATTAGGCCAACGGCCGCAGTGGCCGACGACCAGGCCTCGGCCTGAACGGACAACCGAAAACCATGCTGATCACATCCGCATTCAATCATGAACAGACGCGCACGAGTGGCGGCTTTGCTGACCGCCATTCATGGGCGAGAACTTTATCAGCACCTAAAAGCTTGTCGCAAACAGCCCGTGTTTTCGGGTAGAGTAGCGTCGCGATCCAGCTATGGCATCAGAGCAGCCGAATGATGCCGCCCGTAATGGAGACCTTTCCACTTCGTTGCAGCTTTGTCAGCTCTGCTTCCAAGCCCGCACGGACGTTCTTGCCAAGCCGCTGGTAGCCGGCGGCGGCAGCCAGTTCGCGCAGGAAGGTCTCTAAAGACGCCATGCCGCCCTTGCGGCTCAGTGCGGCTTCCACTTGCCCGTGATTGAAATTCGGCGAGTCGGCCGTCACAGGACTTAGGCCAATCAGCGGCCACGGGTCATCGACAATAAGTGTTGGAGCCTCGACGAATGGCGCAGGCGTCTCGGCGGGTTCATCATCCTCGAAGCCCTGGGCGATGATCGCATCCAGCTCATGCACCAGCGTCATGTCCGCAGTCTGCTCAGGCGTAGCGGTGAACGCTTCCTGCGGGATATCCAGCTCAGCCAGGCGCTCGAATACGGGCCGCATGGCGATCTCAGGGTTGCGGTAGAACGCCGTGCCCCGAATGCGTACGAATTGCCATCCCAGCCGCTCAAGGATGGTCTGTCGCTCAATGTCTTCCGACAGCTTCTCAATAGGGTGCCAGCGGTCGCCGTCGCACTCCACAGCCAGGCACTTACCACCACCTTCGACGACCATATCAATGCGGAAATATCCGACCTGCCATTGCGTACGCACTAGGTAGCCGGCAGCTGTGAGCTGCTTCAACACCTCGCGCTCAAAGGGGGACTCGGTACGGCGCTCCTCCTTGTCGAAAGCGCGCAAAGTGGCCTGCGGATCCTTGACGTGGCGGAGCAGCTTGAAGCGCAGGTCGGACGACTTCAGATTGAGATCCGGATCGAAGCTGTGTACCACCCACAACTGATCTCGTGCTCGGCTTGCTGCGACGTTGTACCGCTTCTTGGTCTGCTCGAAGGCGCCCGCGCCGGTAGCGCGCAGTGTGCCTTCGTCGGCTGAGCTATCGACCAGCGACAAGAAGATGATGTCGCGCTCGTCGCCCTGGAACTCGCCAGAAATGCCGGCTTGAATCCGGCGGCTTTCGAGCTCGATAGTGTCGAGTTCCTTGTGCAGCATCGTCTGGATCAGGACAGCCTGTGCCTCGCCCCTCAACGAAATGACGCCTATCGTCTTACCGGCGTAGGCCGGATGTCGCGTCATCGCCTTGATGGTCCCAATGATGTCCTCTGCCTCGCCGTGGTTGACATCATTTTCACGCAAGCCTTGCACCCGGCGCGCGACGCAGGCTGGCTTCAGGTTGGTCGAGTTGGCCTCGCGCAGCGGCTGGATTTTGCCTTCATACGAAAGCTGGTTGCTGAAGGCAATAATCTCTGGCACGCAGCGGAAATGCTCGACGAGCCGGATTGCATCACCGAAACTCTGGCGGCCAATATCGTAGATGGAGGCCAGGTTGTCGAATAGATGCGAATTGGGGATGTCTTGGAGCATCGACTTGCGCAGGTTTTCCAGCATCGTCTGGTCCTTACCGACACCCAGCGGAGTCACCTGCTCGTGATCGCCGACCACGACCACCTGTTTGCCCATATACAAGGGGATCAGCGCGTTGAGATCCGCCTGGCTCGCCTCGTCCACGATCACGACATCAAACCGCGTAGTCCGCGGGTCGAAGTTCTCGGCCATGAGCGAAATCGGCATGATCCAGACGGGCACCGCGTCCGAGCAGCGACGCATCAGCTTGCGCCCCTCGGAGAGCAGCAACTGGCGCTTGTCGGCTTGCTTGGTGGAGATCAGACGCTTGGCGGTGTCGAGCCATCCAACCAGAGCCTGGCGCACAGAGTTGTCCGCTTGCAGGCGCTCGAGCTGCTTACCCCATGCCCTGGCTTCAATCAGCCACTGTGTCACCTGGCGCAGCGTATCGCGCGTTTTGTCGATGTCGTGCTGGAGTTCTTGCGCATCCAACTTGTCGCGCTCAGCGAGTGTGTCCTGCAACTGGCGCCAAGCCCATGCCGCCTGGTAGTCACCAGGGATACTGCCCTGGTCGTGCGGTGGCACCCGATTAGCGACATGCTCTGCCCAGCCAGGAGCAACAAGCCGCAGCTTGGTCAGCAGTGCATCGCGCTCAGTTACAAGCGGGTGTACGGAATGTAGCCGGCGGGCATAGTCGAGCGCCTCGGCGTACGCTATCGGATTCTGCGAGCGCGCCGCGGAAATTAGCCTACTGACGCACCCCTTGTTCGGCGCAGACGGATCAACCTTCGCGGATAGATCAGCCAGGCGCGCGAACCAGGTCTTGCACTCCTTCAGTCGGCGGCGGGCTGCTTCGTTGGCCAGCAGCAGTGGGATCATGGTGGATGCCATACCCTCGATCAGCTGGTATTCAGCGACCTGACTGGCCTCCCTCGCCTTGGATGCCATGAGTTCATCGAGTTTCAGCCCAGCAGCCTTGAGCTTGGCCGCCAGCGGCTCCCAAGTCTTGGCGTGCCAGTCGAGACAACGCCGGATCTCCGGGATCAGCGCCCGGCAGGACATTTCTGGTGCTGGCGTCATGGAGGCAAAGAGCGTCCCCGCGCGCTGACCGATCAGTGTGTTCCAGATATCCTCGAGTTCCAGCCGAGACGTTTCAAGCTCAGCCAGGCGTCCAAGGGCGTCAAAGTGTTCAGGCTGGTTAGGCCGGCCTGCAGTCACGGAAACTGTCTTGATGATTTGACGCCATTCTGAGCGCGTCGCCAGCTGAATGAAGCCGAGCTTGCCGCCAGAATTCAGGTGCTCATGAATCTCCGTGATCACCTGGCGCTGCTTGTGCGCCGGCATAGACTCCGATAGCCGCGGCCGATGATGCAGTACCAGCGCATGCTTGCCATTCGCCTCGGTCGCTCGTGCGATGGAGGCGATCAGCAGTTCCCAGGCTTCGCGTTCTGCCCCCCCCTCGCAGCCCAGCCACAATGGCATGTGGCCGCCAGGTCTGCTTGAGCAGGTCGCTGGAGAATTCCGCCTCCAGTGTCTTAGCAAGCTCCTCAAGCTCCTCGCTGCCATTGTCGGCACCGGTCCACCGGTCGGCGCCCAACGAAATGTCGCGCGTCGTAAGATCCCTGGACTCAGAGACCATCGTCTGAAACTGGGCCTCCGCTGGCAGCCCAGTCAGGTCTGGCAGGCGGCAACGTGCGTCCTGCTCCTCTTGGGCGGAGTAGGTTCCACCGAGAGCATAGAGCCGCGCAAGTTCTTCCTCGGATAACGTGAGATCCGCACCGAGCTTCACTGGCGATGGAATCCAGCTTTGGGTCTCGCTATGCGCGGCGACGTGGCGCGCAGCATCCGAGGGTGAGAAGCGCCGGCCGTTCACCGCAATCTCGCGGTATTCATTCTCCAGCGCTTCCTCGAGCGTATGCGTGAGCTGCCGGGTAGTTGTGAGCAGCTTGCGACGCTCGCTGCTGAAGGTTGTTGCCTTGCCCAGCAAGGTCTCCGCCGTGTCTCTGGTCAAGCGCTCAGTGATAGACCCGATGGAGGATTCCAGTTGGCTCCGGGCATCCTGGTCGCTGCCCAACACTGATACACAGAGCGGTCGCAATGCCTCTGGTACTTTGTCGCGCACCACCCGCAACGTTTTTGCCGTCTGCGCGGTAACTAGGATGGATTTCCCCTGTGCCAGCAGATGCCCAATCAGGTTGCCGATGGTGTGTGTCTTGCCGGTGCCTGGTGGGCCTTGCACGATCACTGAGCCGCTGCGTTCAAGCCGACGGATGATCTGCATCTGCTCTTCATTCGCTTCCTTGGCGAGCAGGATGTCGTCATCGTTGATCGATGGGGCCGCTGTCGAGTCTGGTGTGCCAGGGGAGCC
Organism: Rhodoferax sp.; assembly: GCA_036171375.1. Taxonomy (GTDB): domain Bacteria; phylum Pseudomonadota; class Gammaproteobacteria; order Burkholderiales; family Burkholderiaceae_C; genus Rhodoferax. The sequence goes on from JAVHQY010000016.1 coordinate 4,134, forward strand.
ATCGCCGAGCCCGGAGCCTGTCCAGTCATCCAGCGTACCTGTGATCTGTGCAAGTGCCGGTGGGAATAGCTCTCTATGCTCGATGTCATCCAGAATCGCGTCGACGGCATTAGCGATGCCAAGGACGCGCTTGCGCAGGATAAGCATTGGATCGCGCCAGAGCCGCGGGGTCGCAGTCGCTGAGCCACCGGGCTCGTCGAGGAATTCACCAGCCGAAGGTGAGACGGTCTGGATGAAGGCTCGCAAGAAGGCTTCGGAGTCATCCGAGCCCAGTGGGTGGTAGGAGGCGGATTCCAACTCCGTCTTGCGATTACGAAGGGCTGCGGGTTCGACGTCGTGCAGATCGACAAACAGGCTGCCGTAGATTTCGGGTTCCCGGTCTGTTTCATGCACCGTGAACTCGGGTACGTTTGCGTCGAAGCGCAACTCAACACGCTTCAGGAGCACCGGGTGGTCGATGGTTACTTGGCCATCGAGGGCTGACACCGCCTGCCAAGACAGGCGACCATCAGCGGCAAGGAGCTCCAACTGCTCACTGTCCTTCTCGAGGGTGGAGTAGATGTCATAGAAGATATCGAAGATGCTCATTGCCTTTCGAGCAGCCAGTTCGGGCGTTACCCACGCAGTACGCAACACCTCCCAATCCTCCCAGGCGGCAAAGCGTTCTTCGTCATCTTCAAACTGGACGGTGACGGTGTCTTCACCATCCTCGCTGTCGCCCGGAATTGTGATGTTTTGGCTCTCGGCGACGCGGGCAGCCTTGGTAGGATCATCCCAGCCAGGCAGAAGCCATGACGTTACGGGTTCAGGTGGCGTCGGGCAGCGCGTGAGCCTTGGTCGCCGGACTCGAATCAGGACATCGGGAACTTCTTGACCCTCGGTGTTGCGCACCGGACGGAAAAGTTGAGCCGACTCGTGGTTCGGCATGTCGGCCAGCCGGAGTATCTTCGGCTGATCGGCTACAGCGCGGACATGCCTAAAACGGAGCTGGTTCGCCTCCTTTAGGAAGCGATAGAGCTGCCGAATCTTTAATCTAACCGCGTCATCCACAACAGTCTCCCTACCGAGATTTGCGCATTTTGCCGCCTGGGAGGCTCAAAGGATGAGCTTGGCACCTTGCGTCTGGAATTATTTGTGGGATTCTAATGGCCGCTTACACGCGGGGCAAACGCAATGGCAGCGCTTCCCGTTTTCAACTTGGCGCGGCTCGTAGAGCACACCATCACGAAATCCAAACGGAACCCGTAAGAACGGCGAGCTTCTCTCATTCGGCATCTCGGCATTATGCACCTGCCCACCACCGGCGATATCGCACGGGACTCAATGGTTCTGATGGGTTTTCGCCTGGGACTGACGAACGGCGGCAATACGCGTTGTTGCTGTCGCTCAGCAAGTAAGTCTCCAACAGCCGTTTAGGCCGATGAGCGTGCCGATGGGCTTGCCGAGGCATGGGCCGCTTTATGATAAGTTTCCGGTCAATTCAGATGCGAACGGGTGGTCGACCAGGATGACAGGAAGTGCACTGAGGGCAAGTACATCCTGACACTCCGTCAGCAGAATGGTAGCAGTGCCGAGACGGGTACGCGCTCGCCCCTTTGCTGGTGGCGTTCACCATTGTGCAAGATGGGGTCAGGTTTTTCAAAATAACATCGATTCATCTATGCGCCCACCATGGAAAAACCTCTAGCGGTCGAAATAGACGCGGTGGTTTCAATTCGAAGGTGTAGAACTTGACGGTGTACCCGCTCAGCGGGTTAAACGGGGACAGACCACGTTTTATTTTTCCCGATCTCTTCATGCACCC
>JAVHQY010000017.1:0-5930 GCA_036171375.1 Rhodoferax sp.
CCACCTAAGAGATTCCCGTCAGAGGAACGCCGACCGTGGAAAAGAGCCCGCCAAACCCTCCTTTATAAGAGCAATCTCATGTCAACTTTCAGCGCAAAACCCGCTGAGGTCGTGCACGAGTGGTTTGTGATTGACGCGACCGACAAGGTCCTCGGACGAGTAGCCAGCGAAGTTGCTCTCCGTTTGCGCGGCAAACACAAGGCCATTTACACGCCTCACGTCGATACCGGCGATTTCATCGTCGTCACCAATGCCGCCAAGCTGCGCGTCACCGGTGCCAAATCGACCGACAAAATTTACTACCACCACTCCGGCTTTCCGGGTGGTATTTCCGACATCAACTTCCGCGATATGCAAAGCCGGTTTCCGGGCCGGGCGCTGGAAAAAGCCGTCAAAGGCATGTTGCCCAAGGGACCGCTGGGCTACGCCATGATCAAGAAGCTCAAGGTGTACGCGGGTGCTGAGCATCCGCACACTGCCCAGCAACCCAAAGTGTTGGAAATTTAAGGAGCCACTGATGATTGGTGAATGGAACAACGGTACCGGCCGTCGCAAATCGAGCGTGGCCCGTGTATTTCTGAAAAAAGGCTCCGGCCAGATCGTGATCAACGGCAAAGACATCCAAAAATTCTTTGGTCGCGAAACCTCAATCATGATTTGCAAGCAGCCACTGATGCTGACCAACCACGCACAAACGTTTGACATCATGGTCAACGTCGCCGGGGGTGGTGAGTCGGGCCAGGCCGGCGCGGTGCGCCACGGCATCACCCGCGCCCTGATCGACTACGACGCTTCGCTCAAATCCGAGCTCAGCAAAGCCGGTTTCGTGACGCGCGACGCGCGCGAAGTCGAGCGCAAGAAAGTCGGCCTGCACGGTGCCCGTCGCCGCAAACAATTCAGCAAGCGTTAATTTCCGCAGAAATTTCGCCCGCGAAATGTTGCAAGACAACAGCCGCCCGAATGCAAATTCCGGCGGCTGTTTTATTTTTGTGGGACAGACCGTAGTACGCGAAGCGACAAGCTCTGTCCCCAACTGATTAAATGCGACTGCGCCTGTTTCTTCGCCGCCTGACCGTCAGCGCCCCGCGCATGGCGGTACGCAGCGCCCTGCCCTGGCCGCTGCGCTGGCTGGCGTTGGCGGTGGTTTTTGGTTTTTGCGCCGCGCTGGCGTTGTGGGCTTTTGAATTTGGCAAAACGATCGCCGGCATTGACGGCGGCAGCCGGCAGCAGTTGCAGCAGGCGCTGGCCCAACTACAGAGCTTGCGCGCCGAGCAGGTAACGCTGAAACAGGCACGCGACCAGGCACAATCGATTGCCAACACCGCCGACACCTTGCTCACCACGCAAAGGGCGGCGCAAGAAACCTTGCAGGCGCAAGTCAGGCAGCTCGAACTCGACAACCAGAGTCTGCGTGAAGACCTCGGTTTTTTTGAGCAATTGATACCGGCCACCGGTGCCGCGGGCATTGCCATCCGTGGTCTGCAGGCTGAACTGCGCGATGGGCGCGAAATCAAATGGCAAGCGCTGGTGATGCAGTCGCTCAAAAACGCGCCCGAATTCAGTGGCCGCATTGAGTTGACTTTTGCTGGCAGCACCAACGGCAAAGCCTGGAGCCTTACGCCAGCGGCCAGCGCGCAGGCGTTTCGGATACGCCAATACGGCCGGCTACAGGGAATTTTTCAGGTACCCGCGCAAGTGAGCGTGAAGTTGGTGACGCTGCGCGTGTTGGACGGCACGCAGGTCAAAGCGGTGCAATCGGTGAAGCTATAGTAGCGACCCGGGACCAGGGTCCTGGCCATCACGAAAGGACGACAAAATGTTCAACCGCAAAAAGAAGCCCGCCATCAGGAGCTTGCTGGCGCACGGCAGCCGGGTTGACGGTAACCTGATCTTTAGCGACGGGTTTCGCATCGACGGCAGTGTCAACGGCAACATCACCGGCAGCGCCGAACAGCCCAGCATTCTGGTGATTTCAGAACATGCCGTGGTGAGCGGCGAAGTGCAGGCCGACCACATCATCATCAACGGTTGCGTCAACGGTCCGGTGCGTGCGCGTGTTTTGCTCGAGCTGCAACCCAAAGCACGGGTTCAGGGCGACGTGCATTACCAGGCACTGGAAATGCACCAGGGCGCAGTCATTACCGGACAGTTGCAGCCCGACCCCCAGCAGCAGGAAAAGCCGGTGCTGAAACTGGCATCCAACAACGCTTGACCGGATTCCTTAGTAAAATGCCACAGTATTCAACACCCCATCCAACGGAGACCAACATGAGTGCCGTCACTGAAAACATTCAAACTGAAATGCCCGATCCCATTTTGTTCACCGACAGCGCAGCGGCCAAAGTGGCCGACCTGATCGCCGAAGAAGGCAACCCGGAGCTCAAGCTGCGGGTTTTCGTTCAGGGCGGCGGCTGCTCGGGTTTTGAATATGGTTTCACCTTTGACGAAGTCACCAACGAAGACGACACCGTGATGACCAAAAACGGTGTCTCGTTCCTGATCGATGCCATGAGCTACCAGTACCTGGTGGGCGCTGAAATCGATTACAAGGAAGACTTGCAAGGCGCGCAATTCGTCATCAAGAACCCCAACGCCGTCACCACCTGCGGCTGCGGATCAAGCTTCACCGCCTGAACCCGGACCGCGCTCACGCCGGGTAAAGCGCTCCCAGACGGCGCGGCGCACTGGCACCGGTAACACTTTGCAGGTTGATCGGCTCGGCGCGCACGTGCTGGCGTGCCAGCCAGGCAAAAGCCGCCGCTTCCACCGCCAACGGTGCCAATCCGTGCTGCTGCGAAGAAGCCACCCGCAAGCCGGGCAACAAGGCCTGCAAGCGCTGTAGCAGAAATTCATTGCAAGCGCCGCCACCGCACAGCACCAGCTCTTGGCTGCCAGCCGCGTAGCGTAGAACGTCGGCGGCGCACACGCTGGCGGTGAGTTCCACCAGCGTCGCTTGCACATCGACCGGTGTCAATGACGGGAAGCTCTCCAACCGGCGCTGTAGCCAGGGCAGATTGAACCTTTCGCGCCCGGTGCTTTTGGGTGCGCCACGCTGAAAATACGGCTCCGTCAGCAACGCTGCCAGCAAGCCGGTATGCACCCGGCCCGCCGCCGCCCAGGCACCCGCGGCATCGAACGGCAGATCACGATGGTGTTGGCACCAGGCATCGAGCAGCACGTTGCCGGGGCCGCAATCGAAGCCCAGCACGGCACTGCGCGGCTGCGAAGTCAGCACCGTCAGGTTGGAAATGCCACCCAGGTTGAGCACCGCCACGGTGGCACCCAGGTGAGCAAAAACCATTTGGTGAAAAACCGGCACCAGCGGCGCACCCTGTCCACCCGCTGCCAGATCACGGCTGCGGAAATCAGCCACCACGTCGATCCCGGTCAACTCCGCCAGCAGCGCCGGGTTGTTGATCTGCAGGCTGTAGCCGTTGCCGTCGAAAGCCTGTGGTTGATGACGCACCGTCTGGCCGTGGGCACCGATGGCGCGCACCTGTGCGCTCGGGGTCGCTGTGCTGGTGAGCAATTGCAGCGACACCTGCGCATAGACGCGCACCAACGCGTTGGCCGCCAGCGCAGCCCGGTGCAGCTCGTTGGCACCGGCTTCATTGAGCGCCAGCAATTCCTGCCGCAAACCGGCATCCAGCCCGGCGCTGGCGTGGGCAACGACCTTCAAGTGGGGCGCAGCAAAATCGACCAGAACCCCATCAACCCCGTCCAGCGAGGTGCCAGACATCAGGCCAATAAAGAGTTCGGTCATGCCGCCAGACGGCTACTGCGCGCTGGCCGAAGTGATGGCTGCTGCGGCGGCCAGCGCGACGCGATGTTGCACCGCACGCGCGGCAAAAACCGGTTTTGCCGCTGCCGACAGTGGCACCGATTCGTTAAAGCGCGACAGCGTCTGCGGGTTGCGGTAGATGCCGTTGACGCGGTACTCAAAGTGCAGGTGCGGCCCGGTCGCCCAGCCCGTGGCACCGACCGCACCAATGCTTTGACCCTGGCTCACGCTCTGGCCCTTGCGCACCAGGATGCGGCTCAAATGCGCGTAAACCGTTTTGTAGCCGTTGGCATGCTTGAGGATCACCACGTTGCCGTAGCCGTTTTGTACCCCGGCAAAATCGACCACCGCCTCGCCCACGCTGCGCACCGGGGTTCCGCTGGGGGCCGCGTAATCGACCCCTTCGTGTTTTTTCCAGACTTGCAACAACGGATGAAAGCGCATCTTGAATCCGCTGGTGATGCGCGTGTAAGCCACCGGCGAGGCCAGGAAGGCGCGCTGCAGGCTGCGACCGTCGAGCGTGTAATAAGCGCCCTTGCCACGGGCGTTCGCTGTTGCATCCTCAAACCACATGGCCTGGTGGGTCTTGCCCCGGTTGACGAATTCGACGCTCAACACACGGCCGCTGGCCAGCGGCTCACCGTCGGCTTCCAGCACTTCGTACAGCACCGAAAGCCGGTCACCCTTGTGCAAGCCACGGTGAAAATCGATGTCGCCGGAGAGGATTTCGACCACCTGGTTAGCCACTGCGTCCGGAATCCCAGCCTCGTCGGTAGCGGCAAACAATGAGCTCTCAACGCTTGCGCTGGCGAGCCGCTGCGAAGCACTGAGCGCAGCCTGATCGAGCCGCGAGACAAAGCCCTGCGGGGTTTTTTCCAGCACCAGCCGCTTGAAGCTGTTCTCGCCGTCAGACTTCCAGCGCGCACTGAGCTTGAGCAGGGTGTTGTCGGCGCTGGCCTCGGCCGTCACGTTGCGTCCGGCGCGACCGCCCAGCGCCAGCCGGGCTTTGGCATCGCTGCGCAGGAACGCAGCGGCCGCCGGATCATTGATGCCCAACCGCTTGAGCAGGGTGTCAGCGGTGTCACTCGAACGCGTCACGTCGGAGCGGTACAGGCGCATCGTCTGCTGCTGCAACTCCGCCAGCGGTGGCAGCGGCGTGACAGCCTCAACCACCTCACGCACTGGCAGCTCAGAGACATCGGGTGCCAGCGAGGTGATGGCCACGGCCGCACCGCCAGCCGCCAACATCAGGGCGGCAACGACCACATTGAAGCGTTTGGGATAGCGCTTGAGCGCACGGTAGGCCAACGCCAACCAAGCGTTGCCGACGGTCAAAAAGCGATGAATCAAAACTATGCTTTCGGGCAAAACCGGCTTGGCGCGCAAACCGGCAGATAAACAGGCGTGCCGGACGAATAAAATCGGGCAGCCGGCGCAGTATAGCTGCTGTCCCATCCCTGTCATCCAGAAAAACCCTTATGAACCCCGTACCCCTGACCACCTACCCTGTAACCGACCGTGTCAAGGAAGCGCTGGCTGTCACGCTGCGCGGCTGCGACGAGCTCATCCCGCAGCAAGACTGGGTGAAAAAACTGGCGCGCTCGCAGGCCACCGGGGTGGCGCTGCGCATCAAGCTCGGGCTCGATCCGACCGCGCCCGACATTCACGTCGGCCACACGGTGGTGCTCAACAAGCTGCGCCAGTTGCAAGACCTGGGGCACACGGTGATTTTTCTGATCGGCGATTTCACCTCGCTGATCGGCGACCCGTCGGGGCGCAACAGCACGCGCCCGCCGCTGACGCGCGAGCAGATCGAGGCCAACGCCCAGACTTACTACCGCCAGGCCTCGATGGTGCTCGACCCGGGCAAGACCGAAATCCGTTACAACAGCGAGTGGGGCGACCAGTTGGGCTCGCGCGGCATGATCGAACTGGCCGCGCGCTACACCGTGGCGCGCATGATGGAGCGCAATGATTTTCACGACCGCTTCAAGGCCGGCACACCGATCAGCGTGCACGAGTTTTTGTACCCGCTGATGCAGGGTTACGACTCGGTGGCGCTCAAAAGCGATCTGGAGCTGGGCGGCACTGACCAGAAATTCAATCTGCTGGTGGGGCGGCATTTGCAGGCGGAATACGGCCAGGAGCC
>JAVHQY010000018.1:0-1219 GCA_036171375.1 Rhodoferax sp.
AAAATGAAAACGGATAAAGACCGTCCAAGCACCACAACGCAGTTCGATGCCACAGGCAATGGCAAACAATGTGAACAGCCGACATCCCGGTATCAGTTGGGGACAGAGCACGCTCACTGAATGTAGCTTTGGTCTGTCCCGCAAATCTTCAGGATTGCACCAGCCGCCTGGATTTGGAAATCGACATCAAAATGCCCAGGCCCATTCCCAGCGTGACCATGGCAGTGCCACCGTAGCTCAGGAACGGCAGCGGCACGCCGACCACCGGAACAATGCCGCTGACCATCGCCATGTTGATGAAAGCGTAGGTGAAAAAAATCAGCGTGATGCTGCCCGCAAGCAAACGCGAAAACAGGCTTGGTGCACGGCGCGCGATGGCCAGCCCGCGCAAAATCAAAAACGTGAAGGCGGCCAGCAACAGCAGGTTGCCAAACAGGCCAAACTCTTCCGAGAAGGAGGCAAAAATGAAATCGGTGGTGCGCTCGGGAATGAATTCCAGATGCGTTTGCGTGCCCTGCATGAAGCCCTTGCCCCAGAAGCCGCCCGAGCCGATGGCGATCATTCCCTGGATGATGTGAAAGCCCTTGCCCAATGGGTCGCGCGTCGGGTCAAGCAAGGTACAGATGCGCTGCTGCTGGTAGTCATGCAGCAGCGGCCAGTGCACGCCGTCCTGGCACAGTTGCGAGCCGAAAAAAACCAGCAGCACGCCGGCGGCCAGCATGAGCAGCAGTGGCGGCGCAAACCACTTCCAGGACAGGCCGGCAAAGAACAGGATGCCAACGCCAGCGGCCAGCACCAGGATGGCGGTGCCGAGATCGGGTTCGCGAACGATCAGCGCAATCGGCAGCGCCAGCAACACAAACGCGACAAAGAAATCCAGCGCCCGCAGCTGGCCTTCGCGTTTCTGGAACCACCAGGCCAGCATCAGCGGAACGGCAATTTTGAGAATTTCGCTGGGCTGAATGATGATGCCCACATTGAGCCAGCGCCGCGCGCCCTTTTTGGTGATGCCAAAAATCGCCACCGCAATCAACAGGCTCACACCCAGCAGGTACAGCGGCACTGCCAGCGCCATCAAACGCTGCGGCGGAATCTGCGCCACCAGCAGCAGGATCAGCCCGGCCAGCAACATGTTGCGGACATGGTCCGGGAAGCGGCTGCCCTGGTCGTGGCCCGACGAGTACATGGTGAACAATCCGGCCAGTGCCAGCAGCAGCAC
>JAVHQY010000019.1:0-5874 GCA_036171375.1 Rhodoferax sp.
CTGTACATCACGGTGTCGCGGATGGTGCCGTCGCGGCGCAGCGCGTGGCCGCGGATGATGCCGTCTTTGTGCGCTCCGAGTCGCTCAATGGCGGCTTGCGAAGCAAAATTGAAATTGTCGGTGCGCCAGCCCACCAACTGGCAGCCCAGCGACTCAAAAGCATGTGTCAGCAGCAGCAGTTTGCAGGTGGTGTTGACGTGGCTGCGCTGCACGCTTTTGGCGTACCAGGTCCAGCCGATCTCAACACGCTGCACCGCTGGCACGATGTCGTGGTAACTGGTGCAGCCCAGCACTTTGCCACTGAGCGAATCGGTGACGGCAAAAGCAAAGCGGTTGCCGGCTGCGCGCATGGCGAGCGAGTCTTCGATGTACTTGCGGGTGTTTTCGGGCTCGGGCACCGACGTGACGCGCAGGTTCCAGAGTTCGCCATCTGTAGCGGCAATGCGCAGACCCGTTTCGTGGCTGAGGGACAGGGGCATCAGTGTGATACCGCGGGCGGACAAGGTGACAGGTTCAACCAAATTCATTCACAGACTCCAAAAGGCTTCATCAACCTACTGATCCAGCAGTGCTGCGTGGCAGTCAGTATGGGCAGCCCCCTCATGCTGGAGTACCAGAAATCGGAGGCTACCCATACTGACTACCACGCTATCAAACCGTAGAACGCCAGCGTTGAGAGCTAGCGGTTGCGGCTTTGCATGAACACGAGTTTTTCAAACAAGCTCACATCCTGCTCGTTTTTGAGCAGCGCACCGACCAGCGGCGGCACTGCCACCTGGTCTTCCTTGCTGTGCAGCGCGGCGGCAGGAATCTCCTCAGCCAGCAGCAGCTTGAGCCAGTCGAGCAGTTCGCTGGTGGAAGGTTTCTTTTTCAGCCCCGGCAGTCCGCGCACGTCGTAAAAGCTTTTCATGGCAGCGCTGAGCAGCTCGGCCTTGAGACCGGGAAAATGCACATCGACAATTTGCTTCATGGTCGACGCGTCGGGGAACTTGATGTAGTGGAAAAAACAGCGCCGCAGGAACGCGTCGGGCAATTCCTTTTCGTTGTTGGAGGTGATGAACACCAGCGGCCGGTGCCGGGCCTGGATCAGCTCGCGCGTTTCGTAGCAGTAAAACTCCATGCGGTCGATTTCACGCAACAGGTCGTTCGGGAATTCAATGTCGGCCTTGTCGATTTCGTCGATCAGCAAAGCCACCGGCTGCTCGGCCGTGAACGCTTGCCAGAGCACGCCTTTGACGATGTAGTTGTGGATGTTTTTGACACGTTCGCCGCCGTCCACGTCCGCCAATTGTGAGTCGCGCAGGCGGCTCACGGCATCGTATTCGTACAGTCCTTGCTGCGCTTTGGTGGTGGATTTGATGTGCCACTGCAGCAGCGGCAAATTCAGCGCTGTAGCCACTTCCTCGGCCAGCATGGTTTTGCCGGTGCCGGGCTCGCCCTTGACCAGCAGCGGGCGCTTCAAGGTGATGGCGGCGTTGACCGACAGCATCAAATCGGGTGTGGCAACGTAATTTTCGGTTCCGTGAAATTTCATGTTTTTGGCTCGCTCAGGCATTGCAATCGGGAGGCGGCAATTGTCGCGTCATTTTGCCGCAGCTGCGCTTGGTCGTCAGTCACTTGTGGCGCAGCGTTGTACCCGGGCCAGGTAGGCAGCGCCAGCGGGAGGTTGCGCGTTTTGCTGGCTGTCCCAGAGCATTTGTCCCAGACACTCCATCACCTCGTGGTGCGCCAGGTGCAGCGAGTCGCGCCGGTGGGTCAATAGCTGGACGGCCTGGCGGATGCCGCGTGGCTGGTCGATGCTGCATTGCTCGCTGATTGACAAATGCATCGACAAGTGCAAAAAAGGGTTGTTGGCAGCGTCGCCGTCGAGTCCGGATCGCGCCAGCGCGCCAGGCATGTCAGCGAGCACGGCGTGGTATTCGGGATGCTCATCGATCCACAGACTGGCCAGGGTTTCGATGGCCTCCATCGTCTGCCCGGTTCTGGCCTTGTCATAAACCGAACAAAAGAACCGGCGCACGTCGGTGGCAGAAGGTTGAAACATCACTGATAGAAGGCTTCGACCTTGCCCTTCAACTTGAGCAGCAGCGGGTGGCCCTTGCGGTCGAGCGTCTTGCCGGCGGGCACCTTGACCCAGCCCTCGCTGATGCAGTATTCGGCCACATCCTTGCGTTCCTGGTCATTGAATCGAATGCCCACGTCATGCTCGAACACGGCAGCAACGAAAAAGGGGCTGCGCCGGTCAGTGGACAGGCGGTCGGGCAGGCAAGACAATGCAGGCGATGGAGTGGTTTCGTTCATGGGTGGCGATTTTCCACGATTTGGCCTCGACCTGGTGCCGTTGAGGGTTGATTTGTCGCGGATCCAAAAACTTTGTGCTTGATGGAATAAAGCTGCTGCGCCAGACGTTTATCCCTTTGCACAACTTGTGTGCAAATCAACCCGCGGAACAACCATGAAATATTCAATCCCATCCCTTTTGCGCAAATCGGCGTTCACCCTCGGTCTGTCGGCCGCCCTGTTGGGCGGCTGTGCCGCCTTGGCCAATGCGCCCGTCAAGGTCGCCAACGGTGTCTTGGTCGGCACCAATGGCATGACTCTGTATACGTTTGACAAGGACCCAATGGGCAGTGCCAAGTCCGTTTGCAATGGACCTTGCGCGACCAACTGGCCCCCCTTGATGGCTGCCGAGACGGACCAGCCATCCGGTGACTTCACCGTCATTTCCCGCGACGATGGCAGGAAGCAATGGGCACTGAAGGGCAGGCCCTTGTATTTCTGGGCCAAGGACAGCAAACCGGGCGACCAGACCGGCGATGGATTCAACAAGCTGTGGCAAGTCGCCAGGCCATGATTCGACTGTAACGGTCTGACCCAGGCAAGCATGAATCACCAGCCCATCGTTGCGCAGATTCCCGGCTTGCGCCGCTATGCGCGCGCCTTGACCGGGGATGTCTGGGCGGCCGATGACCTGGTTCAGGACACGCTGGAGCGCGCCTGTTCCAGGTGGCGTTTGTGGTTGATGGGAACCGATCTGCGGGCGTGGCTGTTCACGCTCATGCACAACCTGTTCATCAGCCAGGTGCGGCAGGGGCTGACGCGCGCCAAGTTGGTGCCGACGGTTGACATGGACGACGTGGCGCATGAATTGCGTGCGCCCGACGCATCCATAAATTTTGCGATTGATCTGCAGCGCTGCTTGCTGCGGCTGCCGGATGAACAGAGGGTGGTACTGCTGCTGGTCACCATGGAGGAGATGTCGTATGAAGAGGTTGCCAAGGTGACGGCGGTGCCTGTCGGCACGGTCATGTCGCGGCTGTCACGCGCCAGAGGACGTTTGCGCGAGCTGCTGGACGAGCCCAAAGAGCGGTTCGCAGCAACTGAGCCGGGCGGCACGGCGCAGAAGTTTGCACCTGTCCTGAGGCGAATGAAATGACAAACCCTATGAATCAAGATGAAATGCACGCGCTGGTGGACAAGCTCCAGCCCGAAGCACAGCAGCAGGCGCTTGCGGCGCTGGCCTTGCAAGACCCTCAAGCTGCTGAAACGCTCGCGTCCTGGCTGAAACAGCGCGCCGGGCTCAGGGAACTGCACCGCAACGTATTGCACGAACCGGTCCCCGCGTCTCTGCTGCAAGCCGCCGGGCGCGTTTGCGCCTTGCAACAAGACTTGAACAAAGGTTGGCACCAGGCTGGGATCGCAGCAGGTGTCATTCTGGCTTTTGGTGTGGGCTGGACCGCGCACGGCCAGCTGGTTGCGCACCGGGCAAGTTCGGCGGTCTTGGCCGAGCACGAGTTTGTGCGCCAGGCGGGTTTTGCGTATGCCGTGTATATGCCAGAAAAGCGCCACCCGGTAGAAGTCACGGCCGCCGAGCAAGACCATTTGGTGCAATGGCTTTCCAAGCGGCTGGGCAGACCGCTCAAAGTTCCCAAACTCTCGGCGCAGGGCTATGAACTCGTCGGTGGCCGGTTGTTGCCCGGTGACACGGGGGCCAGAGCACAGTTCATGTTTCAAGATGTCCAGGGGCAGCGGATAACTTTGTACCTGGGCATCGTTGATAAAAAGTCGGGGAAAGTTGAAGCGGACGAGACCCGGTTTCGCTACGAATCTGATGGTCTGGTATCGAGCTTTTACTGGTTCGATCAAGGTTTTGGTTGTGCACTGTCAGGCCAAATCGATCGTGAAAAACTGATCGCGCTCGCGACCCTGGTGTACCAGCAGTTGTGATCCGGCGCTAGCGGCCAGACAGCTTTCGTTTTGTTAACTTTTAAGGAACCACGATGAAAACCATTTTGTCACGCAGGCGGTTTTTTAAACCGACACTTGGCACCGCCATGCTGCTGTTGATACCAGGATGCGGAGGCGGCGGCACCACTCTTGCCAACTCGGCCGCAGAACTTAGCAGCACACCCAGCAGCACACCCAGCAGCACATCTGGCGCGGGATGCGCAGCGTCGTTTGACTTTAACCACGGCCATGCGCTGACCGTCTTGAGGTCGGATCTCGATTCAATGACTACCGTGAGCTACGACATCCAGGGTAGCGCGGACCACACGCACTTGGTAACTTTTACTGTGGCGCAACTGGCCACACTCAAGACGGGTGCCAGTGTCACCGTTGTGAGCAGCACGACTGATTACCATCAGCACGTCATCACGGTGTCGTGTGTCTGAGTTCAAACCGCATTTCCATATCACGAGGCGCATCATGAAACTTCACACACTGATTTTGTCGGCAGCCTTGCTGTCAGCCGTAGCGGGCACCCAGGCCGCCGGTGACGGGGGCGGAGGCGGAGGCGGAGGCGGGGGCACGAACGCAGACCCGGTGCTGCAAGCGGCCAATGCGGCGATTGCCAAGAAGGACTGGCCTGCGGCGCAAGCCGCCCTAAAGGAGGCTTTGGCCGGTCATGCTCAAAACCCCGACTACCACAATCTGTATGCTTATTCCTTGCGCAAATCCGCCAGCCCGGACCTGCAAGCCGTGTTCTTTCACTATGGCGAGGCCTTGCGCATTGATCCCAAACACCGGGGTGCGCATGAGTACATCGGGGAGGCCTACCTGATGGTGGACAAGCTCGCCCAGGCGCGCGAACATCTGGCAGCGCTCGACAAGCTGTGTTTTTTTGGCTGCAAAGAATACACGGAACTCAAAGAGGCAATCTCAAAGTACGAACGCAGCCACCCGGCTTGACCCCGGTTGGTACGACGATCTGTTCAAGCTGGCAGTTGTCGGCAGCGATGCGACCTTTGCGATGATCATGCGATTCCACAACCGCTTGCTCTTGCGCTTGGCAATGCCGGTGATGCCAAAGATTTCAACGAAGTCAATCCAGAACGGCTTGCCCTGGTTGTCTTCATGGGCGGCATCTGCCCCGGTGTGGCTGAACGTCAGCGCGCGGGATTTGATTTCGTTCCAGGAGAGGGGCGTGGTGGGGTCAACTTTCGCTCAGCGCATCAGCAACTGCCTGCGTGGCAGCAGGCCAGCCACCTCGTTCGCGTCTGGCGCTTCGGGTTTTAGCGGCCTGCCAGGTCCGCACAGGTTTTCAAGCGCGGGGTGCATGAAGTCGCTCCTCTTTTCCGATGAGCCAAATTTTGGGCTGCTTGAGCACACGCGTGACAAACGCGTTGTCCCGGTTGATGCGCTTGGCAATTTCAGTCGGCGTGTACAGCGTGGGGTTGACCTTGCGGCCCAGCGTGGCGGCGGCGCCCTCCAGCGCGCCGAATACGTCGGCATAACCCAGACTCGCGCTCACGATCATCACGTCAATGTCGCTGTGGGCCGTGTCCCGTTGCTTGGCCACAGAACCATATACAAACGCCAGATCAATCTGCGAGGCGAGCGGTGCCAAGGCGACCCTCAGTACGTCTGCCAACC
>JAVHQY010000020.1:0-5854 GCA_036171375.1 Rhodoferax sp.
CCCGACCTTCTCATTACGAATGAGCTGCTCTACCGACTGAGCTACACCGGCTGGTAAGCGGCGAATTATAGCGGCCGAGGATCGGTCGCGGCGCTACTCGATTTTGGTGACGGCGGATGCTTCCCGGTATCGGCATGGCCTTGAAAATTGGTGCCAAATTAGCACTCTAACCAATAGAGTGCTAACATCCAACCTATGACAAACAGGAGTTCTGCCATGACTTATCAAACCGGGGTTTCGGGTGCTGCCTTGGCGCTGGCCAATCCGTGGGCGCTGGTGCCACCGTTGGGTAATCTCGATGCCTATATTTCGGCTTGCAATCGTCTGCCCATGCTCACGCTTGAGCAGGAGCAGGAGTTTTCGCGCAAACTCAAAAACGACAACGACCTGGAAGCCGCTGGCAAACTGGTGCTGTCGCACCTGCGCCTGGTGGTAAAAGTCTCGCGCCAATATCTGGGTTACGGTTTGCCGCACGGCGACTTGATCCAGGAAGGCAACGTGGGCCTGATGAAAGCGGTGCGGCGCTTTGACCCGGATATGGGTGTGCGCCTGGTGAGCTACGCGCTGCACTGGATCAAGGCCGAAATTCACGAGTACATCCTGCGCAACTGGCGCATGGTCAAGGTGGCCACCACCAAAGCGCAGCGCAAGCTGTTTTTCAACCTGCGCTCGATGAAACAGCGCTACAAGTCCGACGATGCGGCGCTCGATCTGGGCACGCACCGCGAGACGCTTAACGTCGAGCAGATTGACGCGATGGCGGCCGAGCTCAACGTCAAGCGCGAAGACGTGATTGAGATGGAAACCCGGCTCTCCGGTGGCGATGTGGTGCTCGATCCCAGTCCAAGCGCTGAGAATGAAGATGCCTTTGGCCCGATTGCTTACCTGACCGACAGCCAGCACGAACCCAGTGCGATGATCGAAGCGCGCCAGCGCGACGTGCTTGCCAGCAGCGGCATTGCCAGCGCGCTGGAAAAGCTCGATGAGCGCAGCCGACGCATCGTTGAAGAGCGCTGGCTCAAAGTCAACGACGACAATTCAGGCGGCATGACGCTGCATGAACTGGCCGCCGTGTATGGCATCAGTGCCGAGCGTGTGCGCCAGATCGAAGTGGCGGCGCTGAAAAAAATGAAGAAAGTCTTGAGCGAATACGCTTGATTCAGCCCTGAGCCGATGGGTCCCACCCATCCCGGAGCCGCAAATCACGAACCGCAGCTAAATCGGGGTCAGAGCCAAAATCGGTGGTCGGCTGTCGGCTAACTCGGATATCTTGCCCCGAATTTGGATCTGACCCCGATTCAGAAAATCAAGAGCGCTTGAAAAAAGCCAGCAGCGAGCCAGCCACCACAAACAGGCTGCCCAGCGTCCGGTTCATGGCGCGCATATGTGAGGGTTGGCGCAGGGCACCCTGAACGCGGCCTGCCAGCGCGGTGTAGCCAGCCATCACCACCATGTCGGTAAAGGCCAGGGTGGCACCAATGATCAGGTATTGCGGCCACAGCGGCTGCGCCAGGTTCATGAACTGCGGCACCACCGCCAGCAAAAACACCGTGCCTTTGGGGTTGACCACATTGATCATCCAGGCTTTGAGAATCAGGCTGCGTTGGCTGACCTGTTTTCCGGCATCGCTCAATGTCACCAGCGGTCGCGCCGGTGCGCGCCACTGCGCGATGCCCAGCCAGATCAGGTAGGCCACGCCCAGCCATTTCACCACCATGAAAGCAGTGTTGGACGCGGCAATCAATGCGCCCAGACCAACGCCGACGATCAACAACTGCGACCAGATGCCCAGTACCAGACCAAAAATGGTGACGTAACCGTAGCGAAAGCCATGGTTGAGCCCCGCGCTCATCGATGCCACAGCACCCGGGCCGGGCGAAATGCTGATGGCCCAGGATGCGGCAAAAAAAGCCAGCCAGGTAGACAACGCCATGCCTTAGCCCTGCGGGTTTTGCAAGGCCGCAATGCGCTCTTCAATCGGCGGGTGGGTTGCAAAAAGCTGTCCGATGCCGCCGCTGATGCCAAGTGTGGCAACGCTCTTGGGCAACTCGCCCGGTGTCATAGCGCCCAAGCGCGCCAACGCATTGATCATCGGCTGCGGTCGCCCGAGCAGATGGGCCGAACCGGCATCGGCCCGAAACTCGCGCTGACGTGAAAACCACGCCACCACCATTGCCGCTGCAAAACCCAGAACGATGTCCAGCACCACGGTGGTGATCATGTAGCCGATACCCGGGCCCGAGCTGCGCTCATCACCCTTGCGCAAAAAGCCGTCGATGGCATAGGCAATGACACGGCTCAAAAACACCACAAAAGTATTCATCACGCCCTGAATCAATGTCATGGTGACCATATCGCCATTGGCCACGTGCGAAATTTCGTGCCCCAGCACGGCCTCGATTTCCTCGTGCGTCATGCCACGCAGCAACCCGGTGGAAACCGCCACCAGTGCCGAATTCTTGAAAGCACCGGTGGCAAAGGCGTTGGGGTCGCCATCGAAAATGCCGACTTCGGGCATGCCGATGCCAGAGCGCTCGGCCAGCTTGCGTACCATCTCCACCAACCAGGCTTCGTCACCATTTTGCGGTGATTCGATCACCTGCACGCCAGCGCTCCACTTGGCCATCGGCTTGCTGATCAGCAGCGAAATGATGGCACCGCCAAAACCCATTACCAGGGCAAAGCCCAACAGCGCACCGAGATTGAGGCCGTTGGCGCTGAGGTAGCGATTGACACCAAGCAAGCTGGCAACAACGCCCAGCACGGTCACCACCAGCACGTTGGTCAAAACAAATAAAAGTATGCGTTTCATGGGTTTCCTTTTTTCAGCGGTACAAGCTGCCGCGGAAGCTGGGATATGAAGGCAGGCGGGTGATTTTCAAGCATGCGCCGCGCTGACCAGGCGCCACTGTAGCGCCTGCTCCATGGGCAGTGGTTTGATGCGTTCCGCGCCATAAGCCAACGACTCCGGAACGCGCCAGCTCTCACGCTTTAAAGTGATCGTTGCCTGGTTGCGCGCCAGGCCATAAAAATCGGCACCATTGAAACTGGCAAATGCTTCCAGCCGGTCCAGTGCCTGCACCGAATCGAAGGCCTGTGCGTACATCTCCATCGCCGCAAAAGCGGTGTAACAACCGGCACAACCGCAAGCGCTTTCCTTGGCACCCAGCGCATGTGGCGCACTGTCAGTGCCGAGAAAAAATTTGCCCGCGCCGCTGCTGGCCGCTTGCAACAGTGCCAGCCGGTGCGCTTCGCGTTTGAGAAGTGGCAAACAGTAATGGTGCGGGCGCAGGCCGGCACCGCACGGCCCGGTGAAAAGCGCGTTGCGGTTGTAGAGCAAATGGTGCGCCGTGATGGTGGCGGCAGTGAAACCGTCGCAGCCCTGCACATACTGCACCGCTTCGCTCGTTGTGATGTGCTCGAGCACGATCTTGAGCGCAGGAAAATCGCGCCGCAGACCCTTAAGAACGGTTTCAATGAACACGGCTTCCCGGTCAAACAGATCAACTTCAGACGCAGTGACTTCGCCGTGCAGCAGCAGCGGCATGCCAAGGCGCTGCATTTGTTCCAGCGCCGGGTAGGTTTTTTTCAGTTCGGTTACGCCCAGCTCGCTGTGTGTGGTGGCACCGGCCGGGTAGAGTTTGACGGCCACCACGCCGACGGCTTGCGCGCGCTTGATTTCGTCGGGCTCGAGCTGATCGGTCAGGTACAGGGTCATCAAAGGCTCAAAGCTCAACCCGGTGGGCAGCGCGGCACGAATGCGCGCCTGGTAAGCCAGTGCCGCTGCCGCAGTGGTGATGGGCGGGCGAAGATTGGGCATGACGATGGCGCGGCCAAACTGCGCCGCGCTGTGTGGCACCACGCTGGCCAGCACTGCGCCATCGCGCAGGTGCAAGTGCCAGTCGTCGGGGCGGGTGAGGGTGAGAGTTTGGATTGCCACGGAACCGCAATCAGCGCATCAGCAGCACCGGTACCGTGCAACTGGCCAGCACGCGTGTGGCGACGGAACCCAATACCAGGTTGAGCACCGTGCCGTTCCCGTGTGAGCCCATGACGATGAGGTCGAATTTGCCACTTTCGGCAAACTGGGCGATGCACTCGGCAACGACACCAACTTTCCAGCTGGTTTTGGCATTGATGCCATGGCGCAGCAAAAATTTGGCCACCGGCTGCAGAATGCGCTGCGCCTCGTCAAGGTGGTACTTGTCAACCGTCTCCTTGCCAACGGCCGCGCGCGCGCGACGCGGCAGTTCCGGCTGCACCGTCAACACCGTGTAATCGTTGTGGGCGGTGAATAATTCGTCATGCGTGGTCAGGTAGGCCAGCATCTTCTTGGTGTACAGACTGCCATCAACGGCAAGCAGGATTTTCATGGTGTGCTCCAGTTTGAACCAGTGGGGAATTATGCAGTGTCAATGCAAAAGCGCCAACCCCATTGCCACGACGGGTGTCGCTGCCGCATCACCCAGTCATCGGTCCCCGTGCCGAACCGGCACGTTATTTCCGTTGGGGGCGTCACGGCTGATGCCGTACTTGCTGTTTGTCGGTTGCCGGCTGTCAATCAGTTTGCACGCCAGCGTGATGCACACATTGAAGAACATGATGACGATAAAGCAACCCAGGAAGTCTCCCAACACCATCGCCGCTGTATGAGAGAGAAATTCGCTGGGTTTCTCCTGGTTCTGCCAGACAAAAACGATGTTGAGCATGACCCCATTGAGCACGCTGGCCGCAGCTGACAAGACGATGATGTGCAGGTAGCGCAAGTTGTTCAGCCGATTGTTGATGTGCAGGAATTTTTTCACCAGTACAACGGCAATGTAGTAGGCGCTCACGCCGGTAACCGCAAAATAAACTATTTGCGTAACGAGCGTAGGGTCCCAGATGCGTGTGCTCAGATACAGGCTCGAGAGCAATAGCCCCACTGCCGCTGCCTCGCCGCCAATCAGCAGGCACAATAATTTGAAGCCGGCCGGGATGTAAACCAGACTGATTCCCGTTGCGTAAAGCGCAATGCTGTCAAACAGCTCGTTGAGCTGATATGCAGCCATGTACAGAAAAAATGAGGCACAACAGATTGCTGCTTTAATGAGAAGATTGGAGCTACGCATAAAGCCTCGGGTGGCGTGACAACGGTAGCTGTTTGCTGCGCCTCGGATCACCGGCGCTTGGCCTGCTCCAGACACTGGCTGAGCTCTTCAAAATACTGACTCGTCTTGTCCGTTGCGAAGAAGTATTTAATGCGACTGTCGTTTTCGTCACTCTCCACCCGCAGCAGTCCCTTTTTGAGCAGCGATACCACGCGGCGCTGCACGGTGCGGGGTGCCACATTCTCGACGATGATGGCGGCTTCCGAAGCGCTCAGCAGGCGACCGGCACCCCAGACCGCGGCAAAGCTGTTGAGCAAACGCTCTTCGACCGGGTCGAGCGCGAACAGCTGGTCCTTCTGACGGATAGCGCGCATCAAGTTGAAGAACTTGACGTAGGTTTGTGAAAAGCTTGAAGGTGTGGCCATGGCGGAAATCATAGCATCGGACGTAGTTTGTCGAATCGTGTACACTGGCAAAATCCGCCAGTTTGGCAATCAAATTGGCGAACATCGCAAGACTGTCACACAAAAAAAATTTGGCTCAGGGAGAGTTGATTGCGACGACTGTTCACAGTTGTCGCAATCAACCGTTACCCTTCCAGCACCCCGCTTCAGCCACCATTCTTTGACCAGCGCGTAAATGGCCGGGATCACGGCCAGCGTTAAGTGCCGTCGCCCGTTTTCTTCCAGCAAGCGGCATTCGCTCATCGTGAGGCCCGCCGCCCTGGCCATCAGGTAATAGGCATACTCGATGGCGCCATAGCC
>JAVHQY010000021.1:0-5828 GCA_036171375.1 Rhodoferax sp.
CCGAAATCGCCGCCATGCGCGCGCAGGTCCAGGCCGGGCGCAACCCGAAGGAAGTCAAGGTCTTGCTGGCACGTGAAATCACGGCGCGCTTTCATTCGCCCGCCGCCGCCGACCGCGCCGAACAGGATTTTGCGCTGCGCAGCCAGGGCGGCGTGCCGCAAGACATTGCCGAACTCAAGCTGGCGCTGGCCGCCGACGGCGCGCCGCTGGGACTGGCAGCGCTGCTCAAACTGGCCGGACTGACCGCTTCCAACAGCGACGGCAACCGCTTGATCGATGCCGGCGGCGTGCGCGTCAACTCGGTGGTCGTCAGCGACAAGGGGCTCAAACTCGGTGCCGGCAGCTACGTGCTGCAAGTGGGCAAGCGCAAGTTTGCCCGCGTCACTTTGGCCTGAGCATTGCCCGCAATGCCATGAAATACTTTCCCCTGCGCTGGCTCACACCGCCACGCCTGTTGTGGGCTTCAGTGGCGGTGGCGATCATCACCATCACGCTGAAAACCGGTGCCTGGCTGATCACCGATTCGGTCGGGCTGCTGTCGGACGCGATGGAGTCGCTGGTGAATTTGGCGAGCGCGATTTTTGCCCTGCTGATGGTCACCATTGCACAGCGTCCGGCCGATGAAGAACATCCTTATGGCCACCACAAGGCCGAGTATTTTTCCAGTGGCTTTGAAGGCGTTTTGATCGTCGCCGCAGCGGCGGGAATTGTGTGGGCCGCGGTGCTGCGCCTGCTCGAACCGCAACCGATTGAGCAAGTGGGCTGGGGGCTGGCGTTGTCGGTGGTGAGCTCGGCGCTGAACGGTTTGCTGGCCTGGGTGATGTTTGGTGCCGCCAAAATTCACCGCTCGGTCGCGCTCGATGCCGACGCGCGCCACCTGGTGACCGATGTCTGGACTTCGGTCGGCGTGGTGATCGGCATTGCGGGCGTGGCGCTGAGCAACTGGCTGTGGCTCGACCCGCTGGTCGCCATCGGCGTGGCGCTCAACATCCTGTGGGAAGGCGCTCACCTGATGTGGCGCTCATCGCAAGGGCTGATGGACGAAGCAGTGGAGCCCGACGTGCTGCGCCAGATCCAGAAAACGCTGGATGAATTTGCCCACCCCACGATCCGCTTTGACCACGTCACCACGCGCCGCTCGGGCCAGCGCCGCTTCGTTGACCTGCACATGCACATGCCCGCGAGCTGGTCGCTGGGGCGCGCTGCTGCCGTTCGCACCAGCGTTGAGCAAGCGCTGATGAGCGCGGTGCCGGGTTTGCGCGCCACCATTCAATTGCTGCCCAGCGATGTGGAAGCGCATTTTGACGACCGCCGCGACCTGATCTGACCGCGTTGCGGCCGCATCCGGCTGGCACGTCGGCTTGACAAGGCTCGCCGTGGCAATTGGGGTGACATCAACCCGGTGAACGAAGGCGCGATGGAAATGCGTGAATTTTTTGACCGGTGGCCAGCATGGCTGCCAGTGCGATGCCGGTAGGCGTGCCCAGTTTCACCACGCCCTCGGGTGTGGTCGCCGCCACCAGGCGGCCACCGGCCTGACCGCCGTCGGGGCCAAGATCGAGCACCCAATCGGCCTCGGCCAGCACGTCCAGGTTGTGTTCGATCACCAGCACGCTGTGACCGGCATCCACCAGCCGGTGCAGGACACGAATCAGCTTTTCCACGTCGGCCATGTGCAGCCCGACGGTGGGTTCGTCAAGCACGTAAAAAGTGTGCGCCACTTTTCGCCCGCGCAGGCTGTCATCGGCGCGCACCTTGACCAGCTCGGTCACCAGTTTGATGCGCTGCGCTTCACCGCCACTGAGCGTGGGCGAGGGCTGACCCAGCGTCAGGTAACCCAACCCCACGTCGTGCAGCAGTTGCAGCGGGTGCGCGATGGTGGGCATGGCGGCAAACAATTCCAGTGCCTGATCGACTTCCATTTGCAAAATGTCGGCAATGCTTTGGCCGCGCCAGCTCACCGCCAGCGTCTGCGGGTTGAAGCGCGCGCCGTGACAAGTTTCACAGCGCACCTTCACATCCGGCAAAAAATTCATCGCGATGGTGCGAACACCCTGGCCCTCGCAGGTCGGGCAGCGACCGGTACCGGTGTTGAAACTGAAGCGGCTGGCACTGTAGCCGCGCGCCCTGGCTTCCAACGTCTGGGCAAACAGCTTGCGAATGGCATCCCAAAAACCGATGTAAGTGGCCGGGCAGGAACGCGGCGTCTTGCCAATCGGCGTTTGATCGACTTCCAGCACGCGCTCGATCGACTCAAAGCCGCACACTGCTGCACAACCGCTCCAGGCCATGGCCGCGCCTGCGGCCAACGCATCGCGCCCGGCGCGGCGGCTGCGCTGGTGCATCAGCGCCTGCAAATTGGCCAGCAGCACGTCGCGCGCCAGTGTCGATTTGCCCGAACCCGAAACGCCGCTCACCACCACCAGCCGCTGCAGCGGGATGTCAACGTCGAGGTTTTGCAGGTTGTGCAAGCGGGCCGCCCTGACACCCAGCCATTGCGGTGGCAGTGCCGCAGCAGCGCCCGGCTCCACCGCCCGCCGGGGCTGTAGCGGGTGACGCATCGGCTGGCGCAAATAGCGCCCGGTCACGGAATCGGGCGCTGCCATGATGTCGTCAATGCCACCGGCTGCTACCAGCGTGCCGCCGCGTCGTCCGGCACCGGGGCCGATGTCGATGATGTGATCGGCGTGGCGAATGGTATCTTCGTCGTGTTCGACCACCAGCAGCGTGTTGCCCTGCTCGTTGAGCTGGTGCAAAGCCCCCAGCAGAATCTGGTTGTCGCGCGGGTGCAGGCCGATGGTCGGCTCGTCGAGCACGTAGCACACGCCTTGCAAGTTGCTGCCCAGTTGCGCTGCCAGCCGGATGCGCTGCGCTTCACCGCCGCTGAGGGTGGGCACGCCGCGGTCCAGCGTCAAATAACCCAGGCCCACCTGTTGCAGAAAGTCCAGCCGGCTGCCGATCTCGGCCAACAGGTCGCGCCCGATGCCGCTTTCCCGCTGGTTCATGCGCCCGCCGCTTTGCACCTGCTGCAACCACTGTCGCAAGTCGCCCACGCTCAAAGCGGCCAGCTCGGTCATGGTCACACTGTCGATTGACAATTTGACCGCGCGCGCCGTGGCGTTGAGCCGCGTGCCATGGCAAGCCGGGCAGACGGTGTTCGCCAGGTCGGCCACCTCGGCCTGGGCAAAGGTCTGTTCGCGGCCGCTGACATCGTCGTGCGTCGAATCGTCAAACAGCTTGCGCTGCAGCGGGTTGAGCTCGATGCCGGTGCCGACACAGTCCGGGCACCAGCCGTGCTTGCTGTTGTAGGAAAACAGGCTCGGCATCAGCTCGGCGTAGCTGGTGTGGCACTGCGGGCAGGCACGCAGCGTGGAAAAAACGCTGAGCTGACCCACGCTAGCGGTGGACGCACCCGCTTGCAACGTCGTCGCCAACGCGCCCAAGTTGCTGAGCACATGCACCACCCCTTTGCCATGCTGCAAAGCGGCGTTGAGCCCAGCGCGCAACGCGGCCTCGTTGTCGGCACTCACGGCCAGGCTCAACACTGGCAACTCGATGCGGTGCGCCTTGAACCGCTCCAGCCGCGGGAAGTGGGCGGTCGGCAAAAATTCCCCATCCACCCGCAAGTGCGTGAAGCCGCGCGCACGCGCCCAGGCCGCCAGTTCGGTATAAACGCCTTTGCGATCGAGCACCAGCGGTGCCAGCAAACCGATCTGCTCACCGGCAAACTGCGTCAACAACTGGGCGACAATTTGCTCCGGGCTCTGCGGCAGCACCGCCGTGTCGTCGTGGATGCAGTGTTGGATGCCAAGTTTGACGAACAGCAGGCGCAAGAAATGCCACACCTCGGTGCTGGTGCCCACCGTCGATTTGCGCCCGCCGCGCGAAAGCCGCTGCTCAATCGCCACCGTCGGCGGTATGCCCAGCACGGCATCGACTTCCGGCCTGGCCGCGGGCTGCACCATGGAGCGCGCATAGGCGTTGAGCGACTCCAGGTAGCGGCGTTGCCCCTCGTTGAAAACAATGTCAAATGCCAACGTCGATTTGCCCGAACCGCTGACACCGGTGATGACACTGAACTTGCCGCGCTCGATGTTCACACTCAAGCCGCGCAGGTTGTTTTCGCGCGCGTTTTTGATCTGGATGCAGTCTGCTGCACGCTCTTCGTCATTGCCAGGGTCACGCGGTAGTCCATGACCCAAACTTCCTGGATTGCCGCGTCGCTGCGTTCCTCGCAATGACAATGCGGCGCTAATTGGAATCTGACCCCAATTATTTTCGAGGTCGTGCACGCTGTGCGCGGTGCCCATTTGCGCGGCAGCGTCGCGCAGCGCTTGGCCGGTGTGTGAACGCGGCTGCTGCATCACTTCTTCGGGCGTGCCGCAGGCCACCAGTTCGCCACCGGAATCACCGCCCTCAGGGCCGAGGTCGATCAACCAGTCACTGGCGCGGATCACGTCCAGGTTGTGCTCGATCACCAGCAGCGAGTTGCCGGCACCTTGCAGCTTGCGCAGTGCGCGCAGCAGTTTGGCGATGTCGTCAAAATGCAGCCCGGTGGTGGGCTCATCGAACATGAACAGCGTGCCGCGACGGGCACCGGGCTGCGCGCCAGCGCCGCGCGCCGCCTGCGCCAGACAAGCGGCCAGCTTCAGGCGCTGCGCTTCGCCGCCGGACAACGTGGGCACCGGCTGGCCCAGCCGCAGGTACTCCAGCCCGACATCGATCACCGGCTGCAGCGCACGCACCACGTCGCGCTCGGCGGCGAAAAACGCTGCTGCTTCGCTCACGGTGAGGTTGAGGACATCGGCCACGTTGACGAAATCGGGGTCGGATCCCAATTCGGGGCTGGGCCTTCGAGGTAGCGGAGATTTCTCCACCGATTTGGGCTCTGACCCCGATTTCGTTGGCCCCGATCTTGCTATCGTCACTTCGAGTATCTCGGGTCGGTACCGCTGGCCGTCGCAATCGGGGCAGCGCAGATAAACATCGCTGAGAAATTGCATCTCGATGTGCTCATAGCCTGAACCACCACAGCTCGGGCAGCGCCCGTCGCCGGTGTTGAAACTGAATTTGCTGGCGCTGTAGCCACGCTGGCGCGACAGCGGCGCGGCGGCAAAAAGCTGGCGAATGCCATCCCAGGCGCCCACAAAACTGACCGGGTTGGAGCGCGCCGTCTTGCCGATCGGCGACTGATCGACAAACATCACCGCGCCGAGTTGCTCCGCACCCAGCAAGGCATCAAAAGCGCCGGGGGTCTGGGCGGCCTGGCCAAAATAACGCTGCAGCGCGGGTGCCAGAATGTCTTGCATCAGCGTCGATTTGCCCGAACCGCTGACACCGGTGATGCACACCAGGCGCTGTAGTGGAAATTCAACCGCGATATTTTTCAGGTTGTGCTCGCGCGCGCCTTGCAGCAACAGGCGCGGCGTGTGGCTGTGCACCGGCTGGCGAAAGCCACTCCAAACGGCTTTTCGCTGGCCCAGGTAAGCGCCGGTCAAGCTGTCACTGTCGCGCAGCGCTGCCACGCTGCCGTCAAAAACAATTTGACCGCCGCGCTCGCCTGGCCCCGGCCCCATGTCGATGATGCGATCGGCCGCCAGCATCACCGCCGGATCGTGCTCCACCACCACCAGCGTGTTGCCGGCAGCGCGCAGGCGCTGCATGGCAACAACGATGCGGTGAATGTCACGCGGGTGCAGGCCGATGCTCGGCTCATCCAGCACAAACAAGGTGTTCACCAGCGAAGTGCCCAGCGCCGTGGTGAGGTTGATGCGCTGCACCTCGCCGCCCGACAGGGTGCGGCTTTGCCGGTCAAGCGTGAGATAGCC
>JAVHQY010000022.1:0-5795 GCA_036171375.1 Rhodoferax sp.
TTGGTGATGATGTAGAGCAACATGGCCGACATATTGGCCGAGTTCAGCAGCACCCGTGGCACGTCGCTGAGCTTCAAGTCCTTATAGACAAAAACCGCGACAAAAAAGGCATAGACCGCGCTCATGGCAGCCGCTTCGGTCGGCGTGAACAGGCCGGTGTAAATGCCGCCCATGACGATGACGATCAGCAGCAAGCCCCAGACCGACTCCCTGAAGGCATGCCAGCGCTCGCCCCAACTGGCTTTGGGCAGGCGCGGGAATTTGCCTTTCCAGGCGCGATAAAAAGTGACACCGCCGAGCGTACACGCCAGCCCTAAACCGGGAACGACACCGGCCATGAAAAGGGCACCGACCGAGGTGTTGGTGGCCACCGAATACATCACCATCACAATTGACGGTGGAATCAAGATTCCCAGCGCACCTGAAGTGGTGATCACGCCAGCCCCAAAAGCCTTGGGGAAACCGGCCCGCACCATGGCCGGCATCAGGATCGAGCCAATCGCCACCACGGTGGCGGGGCTTGAGCCCGAGACAGCCGCAAACAAGGCGCAGGCGACCACGCCGGCCAGCCCCAGACCACCGTACCAGTGGCCAACCATGCTCGAAGCAAAATGAATCATGCGTCTGGCAACACCGCCGTGCGTCAGGAAGTTGCCGGCCAGAATGAAGAACGGGATCGCCATGATCTCGAAGTTTTCAATGCCGGTAAACAGCTTCAGGGCCACCGATTCCAGCGGCACGTGGGTAAAGCCAAACAGGAAGGTCAGAACGGTGAGGCCGAGTGAAATGGAAATCGGCATGCCGGTGAGCATCAGCACCAGCAGCAGCACAAAGATGATGGCGGCGTTCATTTGGAACCCCGGTGCTGCGTTTCAGACTGGTGCAGGTCGTCGTTGAGGCCCAGCGGGTTGAAATCGACCGGCGGGGCCGGTTCATCCAGGCCATCGACGTGGCCCATGTCGTGGTGCGGCAGGTTGCCCGTTTTGATGAAAGTGACCATCACCTGCAAAAACCGAAAACACATCAGCGTCGATCCCAGTGGCACGGCGCTATAGACCATCCAGGTGGGCATTTCCAGGTCGGGCGTGGTGGGGCCCAGCGGAATGCCCTCGACCGAAAACCCCAGCAGTTGCGCCCAGGCGTGGTGGGCACCGTTTTCCCAGACAAAATAAGTTGCCAGCGCAGCGACGATGGCAGTAAAAAAAGCGCCGGCGCTCAAACCAAACACAATGAACTTGCCGCGCCGTTTCTCATTCATGCGGTTGATCAGGACATCGACCCCGACGTGAATGCCGGTACGAACGCCGTAGGCCGCGCCGAATTTGCACATCCAGACAAACATGATGATGCACAGCTCCTGCGCCCAGCTGAAGTCGAGCGACAACAGCCAGTCCTGGATGCCAGGAATATGCAACCCGGCGGCGTAGCGGTGCCCCACAGCGACAAAAATGATCAGCGTCGCGCCGCCCATCAAAAAGGTGATCAGCCACTCTTCCAGGTGATCAAGATACTTCATAATGTCAACTCCGAAATGGGGGCAAGATCCATCATTGCGAATACAAAACGGCAACCCATAACGCATCTAACGCCCTGGGTTGCCAAACTCTAAGCCCGGTGTAACGGGCCAACAAGGATTGTCAGTTTACAGCTTGGTCGGGTCAAAGCCGGTGGCTTTGTAAATTTGTTGCAGCATGTCTTTGCCAACCCGGTCGGCCATCTTGATATGCACTGGTGCCATGGCTTTTTTCAGCGCCATACGCTCTTCCTTGGTCAGGGTATAGACCTCGGTCTTGCCAGCTTTCTTGATGCCGGCCAGCGCATCGTCGTTTTCCTTCTGGGCGATCTTGTTGCCATAAACCGTAGCTTCTTTCATCGCCTGTTCCAGTTGGCCGCGCACGTCGGCGGGCAAGCCATCCCAGAATTTCTTGTTGGTGATGACAGCGTAACCCAGGGCACCATGGTTGGTGATCGTCATATGTTTTTGCACCTCATGAAACTTCTGGGTGTACATGTTGGAAGGCGAATTCTCCTGGCCATCGACCACGCCGGTTTGCAGCGCGTGATAAACCTCGGAGAAAGCCATCACCTGTGGAATGCCGCCCACCGAGCGAACCATTTCATCGAGCACTTTGGATGACTGGATGCGGAATTTCTTGCCCTTGTAGTCCGCTGGCATTTTGAGCGGCGTGTTGGCGGCAAAATCCTTGAATCCGTTGTCCCAGAACGCCAGGCCGTGGATACCCTTGGGTTCGAGTTTGGCCATCAGGCTGACACCCACCGGGCCGGCAGTAATCATGTGCAGCTCATCGATATTGTCAAAAATGAACGGCAAATCGAGCGCCTCAAACTCTTTCACACCCAGCGGACCAAACTTCGAGGTCGAAGGTGCCAGCATTTGCACGGCACCGATCTGCAAGGCTTCCATCTCTTCCTTGTCTTTGTACAAAGAGCTATTGGGATAAACCTCGACCTTCACTTTGCCCTTGGTCAGTTCGCCTGCCCGTTTGGCAAAAAACAGTGCCGCCTGGCCCTTGGGCGTTTCGACCGCCACCACGTGGCTGAACTTGATGACGGTCTGGGCGCTGACCGACAAAGCCGCACAGCTGACCAGCAAGCCCAGCAATAGTCTGGAAAATTTCATCTGATATCTCCTGATTGTGAGAAAAAAAATGAGCGGAACCTCAGCCGTTCGGCGCCGATTGTAGAAAGAAAATACCCCAGCTCCCATGGGGGAAAACCAGCATGCCAAAATGCCAGCGTCACCGAAATGGCGATCCCGTTCAGGGTGAGGTCCGGTGCAATGGTCTGACCAAAAGGAGACAAAATGAACCAGGAACTGTTCGAGCTGGGGCTAAAAACCCGGCGCGAGGTGCTGGGCAATGATTACGTCGATGCGGCGATCAGCCTGGTCGATGACTTCAATCGCCCGATGCAGGAGCTCGTCACCCAGTACTGCTGGGGCGATGTCTGGAACCGGCCCGGACTCGATCGGCGCACGCGCAGTTTTCTCAACCTGGCGATGCTCACCGCATTGAACCGGCCGCACGAGATCAAGGCCCATGTGCGCGGAGCGATCAACAACGGTCTGTCCAAGGACGAAATTCGCGAGGTGTTTTTGCAGACCGCCATCTACTGCGGCGTGCCCGCGGCGATCGACAGCTTTCGTGTCGCGCGCGAAGTGTTCAAGGAAATGGGGCTTTGAGACTGCTGCTCGCGGTAGTGGGCGCACAGCGCCTCCAACAGGGGAAGCTAAGATCATGGCAAACCAGCCGCTCAGCAGGCTTTTTCGAAGGCTTGCTTTCAAAATCACTGATTGCGTTTGTGTCCGCAGTCGGTCACCATCCACCCATAAACTTTGATGCCTACCCATGAACAGCGACACCCGAACACTTGACGATGCTTCTGTGGCCCACCTGCAGCAATGGGTTGGCAAAACCGAAACGCTCAACGATGTCATCACGGCAGCGCCCATGCGCTCACTCAGCGCTACGCTCGACCGCGACGATGCACTGCCCGTGCCGGGCCAGACGGTGCTGGCACCGTTGTGGCATTGGCTGTATTTCCTGCCGCAACACCGTCAAAGCGAAATTGGCCCCGATGGCCACGCCCGCCGTGGCGGTTTTTTGCCGCCAGTGCCGCTGCCGCGACGCATGTGGGCGGGCGGACGGCTGCAATGGTTGCCGGAAAATCCGCTGCGTTGCGGCGACGCGGTGCAACGGCTCTCGCGCATCGAAGCGGTCACGCACAAGCGGGGTCGCAGCGGCGACCTGCTGTTTGTATTGGTCAGGCATGAGGTGCAAAACGCCAAGGGTTTGAGTCTGACCGAAGAGCACGACATCGTTTATAGATCCGCTGCACAGTCGGGTGACCCGGCACCGGTGCCCATGGCGGCAGAAAAAGATGCACCCTGGCAGCGCGAAATTGTTCCCGACGATGTGCTGCTTTTTCGCTACTCGGCGCTCACCTTCAACGGCCACCGCATCCATTACGACCGGCGCTACGTGACACAAGTTGAAGGCTATCCGGGCCTGATGGTGCATGGCCCCTTGATCGCCACGCTGCTGCTTGATCTGCTGCGCCGCTATTTGCCAGGTGCATTTGTCAAGGCATTTGACTTCAAGGCGCTGCGCCCGACTTTTGACCTGCACCCGTTTCGCCTCAACGCCCAACCCTCGGCGGATGGCAAGAGCGTGCGGCTGTGGGCGCAAGACCATGAGGGCTGGCTTACGATGCAGGGCACGGTCGAGCTGCTCTGAACACTTGCAACTACCAAACTTTCATGGCCAGATGCCACCCCGAAGCATGAAAGTGATGCTTGTCCTTGCGTCAGCCACAGTCGCACCAACCCGCTGCGGCCATGGCGTATCCGACTCCGCGAATGTCCCCCGACTTGGGCTATGCCCAAGTCTCCTCCTTTATTTCACTGCGTCAGACACACCACGCCCACAGCTGGACGGGCGTAGCCAGTGCGCTTTTTCACGTTAACTCAAACCATGATTAAAACTGCCCCTGACCAGTACCAGGACATTCGCGATGCCGTGCGCGCCCTGTGCGCCGAATTCCCCGATGCCTACCAGCGCGAAATCGACGCGCAGCGCGCGTATCCCGAAGCTTTTGTCGATGCGCTGACCAAAGCCGGCTGGCTGGCGGCGCTGATTCCGGCGGAGTACGGCGGCTCTGGACTGGGCTTGGCCGAGGCTTCGGTCATCATGGAAGAAATCAACCGCAGCGGCGGCAACTCAGGTGCCTGCCACGGCCAGATGTACAACATGGGAA
This sequence comes from Rhodoferax sp., assembly GCA_036171375.1. Taxonomy (GTDB): domain Bacteria; phylum Pseudomonadota; class Gammaproteobacteria; order Burkholderiales; family Burkholderiaceae_C; genus Rhodoferax. The sequence goes on from JAVHQY010000022.1 coordinate 4,777, forward strand.
CGCTGCTGCGCCACGGCTCGAAAGCGCAAAAAGAGCTGTACTTGCCCAAGATTGCCACCGGCGAGTGGCGCTTGCAATCAATGGGAGTGACCGAGCCCAGCACCGGCACCGACACCACCAAAATCAAGACCACCGCAGTCAAACGCGGCGACCGTTATGTGATCAACGGCCAGAAGGTCTGGATCTCGCGCGTGCAGCATTCCGACTGGATGATTTTGCTGGCGCGCACCACGGCGCTGGCCGAAGTGCAAAAAAAATCCGGGGGCATGTCGATCTTCATGGTGGATCTGCGCCAGGCGGAAAAATCGGGCATGACGGTGCGGCCGATTCCCAACATGGTGAATCACGAAACCAACGAGCTGTTTTTTGAGAACCTGGAAATCCCTGCGGAAAACCTGATCGGGCAGGAGGGTCAGGGCTTCAAATACATTCTGGACGGCCTCAACGCCGAGCGCACTCTGATCGCAGCCGAGTGCATTGGCGACGGCTACTGGTTTCTCGACCGGGTGACCAAATATGTCTGCGAGCGCGTCGTGTTTGACCGCCCGATCGGGCAAAACCAGGGTGTGCAATTCCCGATTGCCGATGCGTATATCGAAGTCGCCGCCGCCGACTTGATGCGCTGGCAGGCGTGCCAATTGTTCGATGCCGGCCAGCCCTGCGGCGCGCAAGCCAACATGGCCAAGTACCTGGCGGCCAAGGCGAGTTGGGAAGCCGCCAACGCCTGCATCCAGTTCCACGGCGGTTTCGGTTTTGCCAACGAATACGACGTGGAGCGCAAGTTCCGTGAAACCCGCCTGTACCAGGTGGCACCGATTTCCACCAACCTGATTTATTCCTACATTGCCGAGCACGTGCTTGGCTTGCCAAGGTCGTTCTGATGGTGAACCGGTTGCACGTGTTCGCCTGCGGCTGCGGCATCGAACTGCGTTGCGGTGGTTGAAAAGAATGTATCCGTTTTCATTTTTTGGCCCCACTCAATCCCCCCCGCCCCCTTCCCGCCCCGCCGGGCGGAAAGG
>JAVHQY010000023.1:0-23504 GCA_036171375.1 Rhodoferax sp.
TCACGGTGGCAGCGCGAATGGCACCGGTGGCACCGAGCGGGTGACCCAGGGCAATCGCACCGCCCATCGGGTTGACTTTGGCAGGGTCCAGCGCCAGCGTGTTGATGACAGCCAGCGACTGCGCGGCAAAGGCCTCGTTGAGTTCGATCCAGGCTATGTCGTCGAGCTTCAAATTGGCGCAGCGCAGCGCCGCCGGAATGGCCTCGATCGGGCCGATGCCCATGATCTCGGGCGGCACACCTTTGGCGGCAAAACTGACAAAACGCGCCAGCGGTTTGAGGCCAAACAGCTTGACCGCTTTTTCGCTCGCCAGAATCAGCGCGCCGGCTCCATCCGACGTTTGCGAGCTGTTGCCCGCCGTGACCGAACCGCGCGCCGCAAATGGCGACTTGAGCTTGGCCAGGCCTTCGAGCGAGGTGTCGGGCCTGGCACCTTCGTCGAGCTTGACAGTGCGCTTTTTCTCAATCACTTCACCCGTGGCCAGGTCGGGCGATCTGTCGATGACTTCAATCGGTGTCATCTCGGCGCTGAAGTAACCCGCCGCCTGCGCTGCCAGCGCGCGCTGGTGCGATTGCAGCGCAAAAGCGTCCTGCGCTTGGCGGCTGACTTTCCACTGCGTCGCCACTTTCTCGGCCGTCAGGCCCATGCCGTAGGCGATGCCCACGTCTTCGTCGCGCGCAAACATCAGCGGTGAAAACGACGGCGAGTTGCCACCCATGGGCACCATGCTCATGCTCTCGACACCGGCGGCGATCATCACTTCGGCTTCGCCGACGCGAATCCGGTTTGCCGCGATCTCGATCGCCGACAAGCCCGAGGCGCAAAAGCGGTTGACGGTGATGCCGCCCACGCTCTTGGGCAGCCCCGCCAGCACCACCGCCGTGCGCGCCACGTTCAGGCCCTGCTGGCCTTCGGGCATGGCGCAGCCGCAAACCAGGTCTTCGATCGTGTTGTGGTCGAGCGTGGGCACTTGTGCCAGCGCCGACTGCAACACCCTGACCAGCAGATCGTCGGGGCGCAGGTTGCGGAAAAATCCGCGCCCCGATCGCCCGATGGGCGAGCGCGTGGCGGCGACGATATAGGCTTCTTGAATTTGTTTCATGGTTTTCTCTTAATCGGTTGGGGACAGAGCAAAGTTATTAATGTGAACAAAGGCACTGGCTACGCGACGTCCAGCTGTGGACGTGGGGTGTCTGACGCAGCGAAATAAAGGAGGAGACTTGGGCGCAGCCCAAGTCGGGGGACATTCGCGGAGTCGGACACCCCATGGCCGCGGCGGGTTGGCATTTGGCCATGACAGTTAGTTGCGAACCGGTTTGCCCGAACTCATCATCCCCATGATCCGCTCCTGCGTCTTGGGGTGCGTCAGCAGCGAACAGAAGGCTTGGCGCTCCAGCGTCATCAGATACTCCTCGCTCACCAGGCTGCCGGCATCAACATCGCCACCGCAGACCACACCGGCGATCAGGCCGGCAATGTGATAGTCATGGGCGCTGATGAAACCGCCGTCACGCATGTTCACGAGCGAGGCCTTGATGGTGGCGATGCCGCTGCGTCCGGCCACGGTGAATTGCCGCTTCAACGGTGCACGGTAACCACTCTGGGCCAGCGCCCTGGCCTGCGCGATGGCCACATACAGCAGCTCATCCTTGTGCGCAACGATCACGTCGCTTTCCAGCAAGTAGCCCAGCTTGCGGCATTCCAGCGCGCTGGTTCCCACCTTGGCCATGGCCGCGGCAGTGAAACCTTCAGTGAGGAAAGGCAGCAAATCCTTGCCGGTCGAGGCACTGGCATTCTGCGCCGCGCGGCGAGCGATGTAGGTCAGGCCACCACCGCCGGGCACCAGCCCGACACCGACTTCCACCAAGCCCATGTAGCTTTCCATCGCCGCTACGCGCTTGGCCGAATAGACCGCGATCTCGCAGCCGCCCCCCAGCGCCAAGCCACGCACTGCACAGACCACCGGCACGCTGGCGTAACGCAGCTTGAGCATGGCTTGCTGCATCTCCAGTTCAGCGCCATCAATGGCTTTGGCACCGCCCATCATGAAAGCGGGCAACATGGCTTTGAGGTCGGCACCAGCGGAGAACATCTCGTCGTTGGACCAGATCACCAGGCCCTGATAACCGGCCTCGGCCAGCTCGATGCCGCGCAGCAGACCGGCCATTACACCGGCACCGATGGCGTGCATTTTGGTCTTGATGCTGGCGATCAGCACTTCATCGTCGAGCGTCCACAGGCGCATCGACTCATCTTCAAACAGCGTCTTGCCCGCGCTGGCGGCCGACGGCGCTTTGGCACCCAACACGCTCTCAGGAAAATGCTGGCGCGAATAGACCGGCAGCTTGCGCGGCGGAACAAATTGGGCCGTCGTCGGATTCCACGAACCCGCTGGCGTGTGCACGCCGCCGGCATCGGCCACCGGGCCTTGGAACACCCAGTCGGGCAGCGGTGCTTGGCACAAGGCTTTGCCAGCGTCGATATCCTCCTTGATCATGTTGGCGACCGTCAGCCAACCGGCCTCCTGCCACAGCTCGAAAGGCCCTTGCTTCATGCCAAAACCCCAGCGCAGGCAAAAGTCCACATCGCGCGCGTTGTCGGCAATCGCGGCCAGATGCACCGCGGCGTAGTGAAAGCTGTTGCGCAAAATGGCCCACAAAAATTGCCCTTGCGCGCCGCTGCTTGCGCGCAGCAATGGCAGCCGTTCGGCCGCCGGTTTTTTCAGCATGCGGGCATAGACCTCATCGGCTTTTTCACCCGCTGGCACGTAAGATTTGCTGGCCAGGTCGAAGCGCAAAATGTCTCGCCCAACCTTCTTGAAAAATCCGGCCTTGGTTTTCTGGCCGAGGTTGCCCATTTCAAGCAGCGTCTTGAGCACTTCAGGCGTGGCGAAGCTCTCGTAAAACGGATCGCTCTTGAGGCTTAAAGTGTCTTGCAAGGTGGTGATGACGTGCGCCATGGTGTCCAGCCCCACCACGTCGGCGGTGCGGAAAGTGCCCGAACTGGCGCGGCCCATTTTCTTGCCGGTGAGGTCATCGACCACGTCGTACGTCAAGCCGAAATTGGCGACTTCTTTCATGGTCGCGAGCATGCCGGCAATGCCGACCCGGTTGGCAATGAAGTTGGGCGAATCCTTGGCACGCACCACGCCCTTGCCCAGGGTGCTGGTCACAAAAGCTTCGAGCTCGTCCAGAATTTTTGGCTCGGTGGTGGGCGTGTTGATGAGCTCCACCAGCGCCATGTAGCGCGGCGGGTTGAAGAAGTGAATGCCACAAAAGCGCGGCCTGATCTCCTGCGGCAGCACTTCACTGAGCTTGCTGATCGACAAGCCCGAGGTGTTGGACGCAACGATGGCGTGCGCTGCCACAAACGGTGCGATCTTCTTGTACAAATCAAGCTTCCAGTCCATGCGCTCGGCAATCGCCTCGATCACCAGGTCGCACTCTTTGAGCAGCGCCATATGCTCTTCGTAATTGGCCGCCTGGATCAGGGCAGCGTCTTGTGCCACACCCAGCGGTGCCGGTTTGAGCTTTTTCAAACCGTCAATGGCGCGCGTGACGATGGCGTTCTTCGGGCCTTCCTTGGCCGGCAAATCAAACAGGATCACCGGCACCTTGCAATTGACCAGGTGGGCGGCAATTTGCGCGCCCATCACGCCGGCACCGAGCACGGCGACTTTTTTCACATTAAAACGAGACATGATGGTTCCTGAAAAATTGGTGAATCCACGCAAATCATTGCGTCACTGCGGCAATCCATGCCCCACGAATACATCGCTTACTCGACGCGATTCCAGACTTGCGTTCTGCCGAGCAGGGCAAAACCGATAAAGCCGCGCACTTCAAGCTTCTTGCCGCCCTCAATCGGGGTCATTTTGAGTTTATAGACGGTGCCGTTATCGGGATCCACAATGTGGCCGTCCTCCCAGACATCCTTGCCTTCAGCCTTCTTGGCACCGCGAATGATTTCCAGACCCAGCAGGGGTTTGTCCTTGCGGTCATCGGTGCATTTATCACAAACTGCTTTTTGATCGGCCTGCTTGCGCAGCAGTTTTTCAATGCGTCCGCTGAGCACGCCGTTGCTCTCGGTAATCTGAATCTGGCTTTTGAGTTCGCCGGTTTTATCGTCGATCGTGTGCCAATTGCCCACCGGTGTCATCTGGGCCGATGCCACGCCAAAACTGCAAACTGCGGTCATGGCCAAGGCAGCGCGAAGTGCAAAGCGAGTCGTTTTCATTTGAAGTCTCCTGTCTATGATTTGCAAAACTTATGCCAGTGCTGCGTCGGTATCCATCAACACGCGGCTGCCGGCGCGCGCCGTTTGCATCAGGCTGGCGGTTTCCGGGAACAGCTTGGCAAAGTAAAAACGAGCTGTCTGCACCTTGGCCCGATAAAACGGGTCGGCGTTGCCAGCGGCAATTTGGCGCAACGCCACCTGCGCCATGCGCGCCCAAAAGTAACCAAACACCAGGTGCCCGGCAACGCGCAAATAATCCACCGCGGCGGCACCCACTTCGTCCGGATTTTGCATGCCCTTGAAGCCGATCTCGGTGGTGAACCTGGTCATCTGTTCGCCCAGAATGGCGATCGGCGTGATGAACTCGGACATTTTCTCGTTGACCCCTTCTTCGGCCACCAGTTGCGCAATGAGCTTGCCAAACTTGCGCAGCGTCGCACCGGCGTTGCCCAGGATTTTGCGCCCCAGCAGATCCAGCGACTGAATCGTGTTGGTGCCTTCGTAAATCAGGTTGATGCGGGCATCGCGAACAAACTGCTCCATGCCCCACTCCTTGATGTAGCCATGGCCGCCAAACACCTGCAAGCAGGCCGAAGTGGCAGTAAAACCGTTGTCGGTGATGAAAGCCTTGACGATGGGCGTGAGCATGGCCAGCATTTCGCCGGCATCCTTGCGCACTTTCTCATCCGGGTGGTTCATCTCTTTTTCCAGCAACATCGAGCTGAAACACAGCAGCGCCCGACCGCCCTCGGCGTAGGCTTTGGCGGTGAGCAGCATCTTGCGCACATCCGGGTGCACGATGATCGGGTCGGCCGCCTTGTCTTTGGCTTTGGCACCGGTGAGTGAGCGCATTTGCAGCCGGTCTTTGGCGTAGGCCAGCGCGTTCTGGTACGCCACTTCGGTCAGGCCCAGGCCCTGGTTGCCCACACCCAGGCGCGCCGCATTCATCATCACGAACATCGCGTTCATGCCCTTGTTGGGTTGCCCGACCATCGTGCCGATGGCGCCGTCAAGAACCATTTGCGCCGTGGTGTTGCCATGGATTCCCATCTTGTGTTCCAGGCCGCCGCAGTAAATACCGTTGCGAGCGCCCAGGCTGCCATCTTTATTGACCAGGAATTTTGGCACGATAAAAAGACTCACGCCCTTGATGCCGGGCGGGGCATCGGGCAGGCGCGCCAGCACCAGATGGATGATGTTTTCGGTCATGTCGTTTTCACCGGCGCTGATGAATATCTTGTTGCCGGTGAGCGCATAACTGCCGTCCGCTTGGGGCTCGGCCTTGGTGCGCATCAGGCCCAGGTCGGTGCCGCAGTGCGGCTCGGTCAGGCACATGGTGCCGGTCCACTCACCGCTGGTCATTTTGTGCAGGTAGGTCTGTTTTTGCTCTTCGGTGCCGTGCGCATGCAGCGCTGCATAAGCGCCGTGCGTCAAACCGGGATACATGGTCCAGGCCTGGTTGGCGCTGTTGAGCATTTCGTAGAACATCTGGTTCACCACCAGCGGCAGGCCCTGTCCGCCATAGGCCGGGTCGCAACCCAGCGCCGGCCAGCCACCGGCAACGTACTTGGCATACGCCTCCTTGAAACCTTTGGGGGTGGTGACGGCGTGCGTCGTCTGGTCGATCTTGCAGCCCTCGGTATCACCGCTGATGTTGAGCGGGAAAGTCACTTCAGCGGCAAATTTGCCGCCTTCTTCAAGCACCGCATTGATGGTATCGGCATCGATGTCGGCGTGCTGGGGAATCTGCTTGAAATCATTAACCACATTGAGCAGCTCGTGCATCACAAACTGCATGTCGCGCAGGGGCGGGGTATAGATAGGCATGCTGTTTACTCCTTTGGATTTCGCTTCGGTTTGGGGGTGGAATGCAGTGCAGCGGACTTGCCGTAGCGCGCCAGAATATTTTCAAAACCAGTGTTGGCGCGCGCAATGGCGCCCTTCTTTTTCAGAAAGCGGGCTTCGTAGTGCAAGGCCAGTATCAGGCCATGAATCTCAAACGCCATTTGTTCTTCGTTCGCATCGGGCTTGAGCTGACCTTCAGTTTTGGCCTGCACCACCGCGCGATGCACCGCCGCCAACCAAGTGTTGACAGAATTGGCCAGCGCATCGCGCACGGCACCGGGACGGTCGTCAAACTCCACTGCACCACTGATAAAAATGCAGCCCGACTGCAACTCCACCGTCACCCGCTTCATCCAGTTGGCAAACAGCGCACGCACCCGGGGCAAACCCCGCGCCCGACCCATGGCAGGGGAAAAAACTTCATCAGAAAAACGTGCGTGGTATTCGCGGATGACTGAAATCTGCAGCTCTTCACGCGAACCAAAATGGGCAAAGACCCCTGATTTGCTGCGCTGCGTGCGCTCGGCCACGGCACCAATGCTCAAACTCTCGAGCCCGATCTGCGCTGCCAGCGCCAAGGCCGCATCGACGATCGCCTGTTTGGTCTGCTGTCCTTTTGGCAAGTTCGAGAGCGCGCGCACCACACGCTGCGACGCTGCGACGCTGGCTTTGATGGGAGGTTCGGACAGGCTCATGGCAATTAAAATAGAACGACCGTTCTATTTTGCACCAATTTTTTAACCTTTTGCAGCAAACCACTGGCGCGGCGAAAATATTTTTCAAGCTTGCGGCGCGAATGGCTGGCCAGCGCGCCGAGTGAGCCCTTAGCGCCGGAAGGGAACAACCAACTGGCGCTGTTGCCCCAGAGCGTCGATGCCCAAGGTCATGACTTCGCCTTTTTTCAGGTAACGCGGTGGCTTCATTCCCATCCCGACTCCGGGCGGAGTGCCGGTGGTGATCACGTCGCCCGGCAGCAAAGTCATGAACTCGCTGAGGTAACTCAGCAGTTTGGCAACGCCAAAAATCATGGTTTTGGTATTGCCGCTTTGAACACGCTGGCCGTCGATGTCAAGCCACAGACTCAACTTTTGCGGCTGCGTCAATTCGTCGCTGGTAACCAGCCAGGGGCCGATCGGACCAAAAGTGTCGCAGCCCTTGCCTTTGTCCCACTGCGTGCCACGCTCCAATTGGTACGAGCGCTCGCTGACATCGTTGACCACGCAATAACCGGCGACGCTCTGGAGCGCGTCTTTTTGCGTGACGTAGCGCGCGCGGCTGCCGATCACCACGCCCAGCTCCACTTCCCAGTCCATCTTGGTGGCACCACGCGGCAACATCACCGGGTCATTGGGGCCCTGGATGCAGGAGATGGCTTTCATGAAAACCACCGGCTCGCGCGGAATCGGCAGGCCAGCCTCGATGGCGTGGTCGCGATAGTTGAGGCCGATCGCAATGAACTTGCCAACCCTGGCCACCGGGCAGCCAATCCGCGGCGTGCCCCGCACCAACGGCAACGTCTGCGGATCGATCCGACGTAACCTGGCCAACGCCAGCGGACTCAACTGTTCAGCGTCAATGTCGGGGACCACAGCGCTCAAATCGCGCAGTTTCCCGGCGGCATCGACCAGGCCCGGTCTTTCTTTGCCAACGCGACCAAAACGCAGCAGCTTCATGTCGAAAGCAGCAGCGCCAGGCTGGCATCGAGGTGTTCCGACGGACTGCGCTTGAAGTTGGAACGCGCAAAGCGCTGCAAACGCCCCATCACAAAAGCCGTCACGGCCGATGCCCGCACCTGGGTATCAACCGTGGGGGTGGGCGAACCACTGGCCTGGACGCTGACGCGCAGGCATTGCTTGAGGCTGGCTTCAACCTTGTCAAAAAACTGGTTCATGCGCTGCTGTAGTCTTTCGTTTTCAAACACCAGCGCATCACCCACCATGATCCGGCTCAAGCCCGGATTCTTTTCGGCAAAACCGATCACCATGGTGACCATCTGCGCGGCTTGGCGCAATCCGGTGACTACAGCAACGTCGGCGCTGTCAGCCAGGCGCTCGCGCAACACGATCTGATTGATAAGGGAAAAAACACTTTGCTCGATGAACTCCATCAAGCCTTCGAACATTTGTGCCTTGCTGGCGAAATGCCGGTACAGCGCCGCTTCGCTCACGTCAAGCCGGGCCGCCAGAGCGGCCGTGGTGATGCGCTCCAGCCCGGGTTGCTCGAGCATGGCGGCCAGCGTCTGCAGGATTTGTTCGCGTCGCTGACCGGCCTTGGGTCGCTTGCGCACCGGCGCTGCGACATCGGCTTCAACACGGGTCTGCGCAACGGTGGTTTCGGAATCGGACATGGAGCGGTCAATCACTTGGTTTCATTCTCGCATAGCACAGCCGAGGGTTTCCACGGGGGGGGCAGTCAGCCACCACTGTTCAATGCGACTGGATCAAGGTACCGAAAGCCTGCTCGGTCAGGAGTTCAAGCAACAGCACATGCGCCACGCGGCCATCAATGATGTGCACCGAGTTGACCCCGTTTTTTGCCGCCTCGAGCGCGCCACTGATTTTTGGCAACATGCCACCACTGATCGTTCCATCGGCAAACAAGGCTTCAATCCGGGCTGCCGACAAGTCGGTCAGCAATTCACCGGCCTTGTTCAAAACGCCGGCGGTGTTGGTCAGCAGCACCAATTTTTCAGCTCGCAGCACGCACGCCAGTTTGCCCGCCACCACATCGGCATTGATGTTGTAGCTCTCGTTGTTATCGCCAAAGCCAATCGGGCTGATGACCGGAATGAAGGCATCGTCCTGCAAGGCTTTGACCACGCTCGGGTCGATGCTGATGATGTCACCCACCTGGCCCACATCGTGCTCCTTGGTCGGGTCCTGTTGGTCCACCATTTTGAGTTTTTGCGCCCGGATCATGCCGCCGTCGCGACCCGTCAGTCCCACCGCCTTGCCTCCGGCCTGGTTGATCAGCCCCACGATATGTTGCTGCACTTCACCACCCAGCACCCACTCCACCACTTCCATGGTTTCGGCATCGGTCACGCGCATGCCCTGAATGAACTCGCCTTTTTTGCCCAACCGCTTGAGTGCCGTCTCGATCTGTGGCCCGCCACCGTGCACCACCACCGGGTTGATACCGACCAGCTTGAGCAGCACCACGTCCTGCGCGAACGCGGCTTGCAACGCCGGCTCGGTCATGGCGTTGCCACCATATTTGATAACCACGGTCTTGCCGTGGAAGCGGCGAATATAGGGCAGTGCCTGGGCCAGCACTTCAGCTTTGTCGAGCGCGCGCTTGTCGGAAGAAAAGCTCATGTCAAATCAATGGACGGGTGAATGATTGAGGGCCGGCTGGCATCGATGCCAGTGTAAAGCAAGCTGGCAATACTCTGCCAGTACGCGCCCGGCTGTCGTCAACGCCGTCATGCCGGGTAGCCCGCCACGCAGGCTCGCAGCACGGCTTTGATGCCACCCGCGTCACCCCGCTCGGCAGCCTGCTGCAAGGTTTGCAAATGCACTTGCAATTGACTCCAGCCCAGGCAAGCTTCGCGGGCTTTCCTGATGCGTGGGTGAGAAGTGGGCTCAGGGTTGTCACCGATCAACAGCTCCTCGTAGAGTTTTTCACCTGGACGCAATCCGATGATGGCGATTTCGATGTCACCGTCTGGACAGTTCTCGTCGCGCAAGCGCAAACCGCTGAGCTGCACCATGCGCCGCGCCAGCGCCATGATTTTCACCGGCTCTCCCATATCGAGCAGAAAGACTTCACCGCCGCCAGCCATGGCACCGGCCTGCAAAACCAGTTGCGCCGCCTCGGGGATGGTCATGAAATAGCGCGTCACTTCCGGATGTGTCACGGTCAACGGTCCCCCGGCCGCCAACTGGCGTCTAAACAACGGCACCACACTGCCGCTGGAATCGAGAACATTGCCAAAGCGAACCATGGTAAAGCAGGTCGGGCCGGCTACAGCTGCCAATGCCTGTAGCACCAGCTCGGCCATGCGCTTGCTGGCACCCATGACGTTGGTGGGCCGCACCGCTTTGTCGGTCGAGATCAGTACAAAACGCCTGACACCGCTGGCGATCGCTGCGCGGGCCAGATTAAGCGTGCCAAAAACGTTGTTGAGCACACCTTCGCCGGGGTTGTCTTCCACCATCGGCACGTGCTTGTAGGCCGCCGCGTGGTACAGCGTTGCCGGCCGGTACTGATGGCAAATCGAAGTCAGCCGCGCGGCATTGGCAACGCTCGCCAGCAGCGGCACCAAACCGACCGTCAGACCCAGGCTGGCACACAGGCCTTGCAGCTCCTGGTGAATGCTGTACAAACCAAACTCATTGTGATCGAGCAGCAACAACTGGCGTGGCGAGCGGGTGACGATTTGCCGCGCCAGCTCGCCACCGATGCTGCCGCCAGCACCGCTGACCAGCACCACCTGGTCGCGCAGATCCTGCGCCAGCAAGGCCGCATCGGGTGCCACCGCTGGGCGACCCAGCAAGTCTTCCACACCGAGCTCGTGAAAATCCTGCACCGTGACCCGGCCGCTGGCCAGATCCGCCAGGCCGGGCAAGGTGCGCACATGAACCGGCAATGAACGCAGGCTCTCCACCATGGCGATGCGACGTTCGCGCGGAGCACTGGGCAGGGCCAACAAAATGTCGCTCACCGCCTGCTGCGTCACCCACTTTTTGATTTGATCCGCAGCCAGTACCGGCAAGCCGTTGACGCTGCGCCCGACCTTGCCAGCGTCATCGTCGATGAAACCCAGCAACTCAAACTGGTTGGAAAGGCTCAGCGCCGAAGCTGTTTGCACGCCCGCCACGCCAGCGCCATAAATCAGCAAGCGACCTGCTTTCCTCACCGGTGCCGCTTCCGCACCGGCCAGCCAAAGCTGCGCTACCGCACGGCTGAGCCACACCAGCAGCAAAAAAATCAGTGGCTGCAGCAGTCCCAAGGTACGCGGTACTCCCATCCATTGCCGCCACAACAGCGTCACCGAAAGGAACAGCGCGTAAACAACGACCGCCTTGGCCGTATCGGTCAAGGCGGTCAAACCGGTATAGCGAAACATGGCACGGTACAAACCAAACCAGGTAAATACCGGTAACGCCGTCAACGACAGGGCATAAACCCACCATTGCGCCCCAACCGGCCAATTGAGGCCATCAAGCCTGAGCGCAAAAGCCAGGCCGGTGGCCAGCAAAGCCAGCGTTGCATCGAGTGCAAGCACCACGGCCCGCTTGGTGGCGCGCGGCCACGCCAACACCCTGCGCTGCATACCCACAACGACTCAGTGCGTTGTTCAGCGTCAGGCTTTGATGAAAAACTGCTCTTTGGTCTGACCCTGTGCCACCAGCGCTGCCAGCCAGCGTGGCATGACACCACGCCCGCTCCAGCTTTCGCCTTTGGGGCCACGGTATTTGATCGGTGCCTTGCCCAGTGGTTTACCCTTTTTATTGCTCACCGGTTTGCCGGGCAGCGCCGATTTGGCCTTGCGCTTGCCACTGCGTTTTTTGGGTTGTTGCAAATCTTTCAGCGTGATACCAAACGCTGCCATTTTGGCAAGTATCTCCTGGACTGTTTTGTCAAACTCACGGGCTTTGATTTCGCCCGCCTGTTTTTGCAGTTGTTCAATTTTATTTTGCAGTTCAATTAAATCCGTCATGCTGTTAGCTCCAAAGTGATTCAACCCGTTTATTCGGGACTGGTTTCATACCCTACTACGTTTTCCGACGCGATTATCTCACCAGATCAGAATTAATTCACCGACGGGGCAATATTCCTGCCACCGGAGAGGTAATTTTGACCGCGTGAGGCAACCTGCTTTTTATTTCCCCAGAATAGGAAACAATCGCGCCAGACCATCGGCCATCACTTCGACTGCCAGTGCCGCCAATATCAAACCCATCAAGCGGGTCATCACGTTGATACCGGTCTTGCCCAATACGCGCGCGATCGGTTGCGCCAGCGAGAAACACAGTGCCGTTGCCAACGCAATCACCACCCCGTAAACCACCAGCGCGCCCAGATTCAGGAACGTCTTGGCCTTGTCGGCATAAATCACCACGGTGGACATGGTGGCCGGACCGGTGAGCAGCGGAATGGTCAACGGCACCACCGCAATGCTGGCGCGCGCCGCCGCGTCGTTGACCTCTTCGGCGTTGGATTTGGCTTCCGCCGGTTGGGCGTTGAGCATGGACAGCGCCGACAGCAACAGCAACATACCGCCGCCGACTTGAAAACTGGCCAGCGAGATACCAAAAAAGTTCAGGATATGCAGCCCCAGCAGTGCGCTGACGGAAATCACCAGGAACGCGCTGCAGGAGGCAATCCAGATCGTGCGCCGACGCTGTTCGGGCGTGAAATCCTGCGTGTAATGAATGAAAAACGGCACCACCGCCAACGGATTGACGATGGCCAATAAGGTTACCAACGGTTTCAAATCCATGGTATTTTCCAATCACCCGATTGCCGGGCAGCGCACCGACACTCAACCATTGCCGATCAACATTCCGTCGCGCGAACTGGCACCTGAGCGAACCAATTCCGCCACCAGATTATCGAGCCAGGTGGCAAAATCAATTTGCGCAAAAAACTGCTGCTGAATGAAAACAAAATAGGGCGTTGCCAGCGCCCATTGCAGCAGACTTGGCATATCCGTGGCACCGACTTCGAGCAACCTGAATTTGAGCAATACCTTGGCAGCGTATTCAATATGCTTGCGCGGGTTGGCCTGAAAACCTGCCAGCCGTTTGCGCGCATTGGCCAGCGCTGGTGCGATGTCCGAAAACACGCTGCCATGGCCAGGAATGACAATACGCGGCGCAAGCGCTTCAATCAAATCGAGTGTCTGTGCGACTTTTTCAAAAGCGCTGATCCCTTCGAGCTCCGGAAATACCACGCCAAATCCGTTTTGCCACAGCGCATCGGCTGAGATCAACACGCCCGACTGCGGCTGAAACAGGATCACACTGTGCGGATCGTGGCCGGGAGCGGCGTGGATTTGCCACGCCAGCCCGCCCAGATCAAGCGTCGTGCCCGGCTGCAACAAGGCTTCAAAATGAAACTGCGGACACTGCTGGCCGGTGGGTGTGTAGCTCAGCGCTTGCGGGTTCCAGGCGCGAACCTGCTCCGCCTGCCCCGGTGCAATCATGGTTTGCAGCGCCGCATACTTTGCCTGTAGCGCAGCGTTGCCACCGCAATGGTCGCTGTGCAGGTGCGTGTTGACCAGCACATCCAGTGGCCGTCCGTCGAGCGCCTGTGCTACCAGACTGAGCGTCTGTCCGGAGTGCAGGCAGTAGCCGCTGTCAACCAGCGCCGCACTGTCTTGGCCGCAGATCAAGACATTGTTGGAAGACAGCCAGTCGCGCTCAAATACCGTGATGCCGGCTGGCAGCGAGGGATGTTGCGACATGTCAGCCATCGGTGCAGTGATCATTTCCCGGAGCGCAATTCACGCCGCAGGATTTTGCCGACGTTTGATTTCGGCAACTCGTCACGAAACTCAATGTACTTGGGCTGCTTGTAGCCAGTCAGGTTCTGGCGGCAGTAACTGACCACATCGTCCTCGGACAAAGTCGGGCTCTGCTTCACCACAAAGACCTTGATCGCTTCACCTTGTTTGGCATCGGGTACGCCGATCACGGCGCACTCCAGCACCCCATCGCAAAGCGAAATCACGTCTTCCAACTCGCTTGGGAAAACATTGAAACCACTGACCAGGATCATGTCCTTTTTGCGATCGACTATCTTGGTGTAGCCGCGCTGGTCCATGAACCCGATGTCGCCGGTGCGCATGAAGCCATCCGCAGTAAAGGCCTGCTTGTTTTCTTCCGGCTGCTGGTAGTAACCGGTCATCACGTTGGGGCCGCGGATGCAAATTTCACCGGTTTCACCCAAGGCCAGCGATTGCCCGCCGTCGTTCTTGATGGCGATGTCGATCCCCGGCAGTGGTAAACCGATGGTGCCGGAGAATTCTTTCGACAGCACCGGGTTGTTGGTGCCAATGGCGCAGGTCTCGCTCATGCCCCAGCCTTCCACCATCGGGCAGTGTGTCACTTCCAGCCAATGCTGGGCGGTGCCGGCCGCGGCCGCCATGCCACCGGCTTGCGAGACGCACAGGTTGGAAAAATCGACGCTGTGAAACTGTGGGTGCTGCAACAAAGCGTTAAACAGCGTATTGACGGCCGGCAGCAGGTGAAATGGGCGCTGTTTGAGCGTGGCCACAAAACCGCTGATGTCGCGTGGATTGGGAATCAGGGTCAGCAGCGCGCCCCAGCGAATCGCCAGCAAGGACAGCGTCAGCGCGAAGATGTGGTACAGCGGCAAAGCGCCGATGCTGTTGATGCGGCTGGCATCGCCCACGCGTTCCAGCGCCGGTGCAAACCAGGCTTCGGCCTGTAGCACCGCTGCCACCACATTGCGGTGCGTCAGTACGGCACCCTTGCTCAGTCCGGTGGTGCCGCCGGTGTATTGCAAAAAGGCGATCGAGTCGAGCGTGCTGTCAACCGCGCGCAGCGACAGCCGGCTGCCCTGCGCCAGCGCCTGTTTGAACGAAATGGCGCTTTGATCGTCGGCCAGCGTGAGTTTGAAAGCCGGCACCATCTTGGCCAGATGTCGTACCGCAAAAGTGATCCAGTGGCCGTACCAGAAACCGAGCAGGTCACCCATGGAGGCGATCACCACGTGCTTGACGGCGGTCTTGTCAATTACTTCGGCCAGCGTGGCGGCGAAATTTTCCAGCACCACGATGGCGCTGGCCCCCGAGTCCTTGAGTTGATGCTCGAGCTCACGCGGCGTGTACAGTGGATTGACGTTGACGCAGGTGTAGCCGGCGCGCAAAACCGCTGCCATCGTCACCGGAAACTGAAACACATTGGGCAGCATGATGGCAACCCGTGCCCCCGGTGCCAGCCCCTTGCTCTGCAAATAGGCGGCCAAGGCGGCCGAGAGTTGATCGAGCTGCTGGTAACTGAGCCAGCTTTCCATGCAAACCCCAAACGGGCGCGCGGCATTCTTTTTGAACGACTCGTTGAGCAACTCGGTGAGCGAGCGGTATTGCTCCGGATTGACATCGTGTGCAACGCCCGGCGGATAACTCTTGAGCCAAATCTTTTCCATAAACTTCAATCTCCTTGCACCGCATTTTGAGCCAGGCTGGCAACGTTGCCCATCGGGGTTGTCCCGATAGCCCTTCTGTTCTGGTCTCAAAGGTGACACGCTGCGGCTGGCTGGCGTGATGGCACGCCCGAGTGCGCCGCTGGCAGCGCGTCCGGATCGACACGACACCAGGCTCATGCCTGCATGTCGCCGATCCCCTTGCGCAGGTGTAGCGCCGTCGCCCAAGAGGTGGAATTTGAAATCCGCTATCCTTGAGGCCACTCAACAACCGCACGACTTGCTTTTTTCCACCGTGTCAGACCCTCATCCAGATCGCTTGCCAGAGAAGGAAGACAAGCGCACTTTCCTGAAGAAACTTGCCGAGTTCATCCACCCCGGCCCTGACTCGACTGCTGAGCTGATCGAAGCCCTGGCCGAGGCGCAAGACAACAAGATCATCGGTGCCGAGTCGCGCAAAATGCTCGAAGGCGTGATTCGCATGGCCGACATGACCGCCGGTGACGTGATGGTGACGGCCACGCAGATGCAGTTGATCAGCATCGCCGACAGTAACGACCAAATGATGCGGGTGGTGATAGACACGGCGCACTCGCGCTTCCCGGTCCATGAAGGAGAACGTGAAAACATCATCGGCATCCTGTTGGCCAAAGACCTGCTCAAACTTCAGCGCGCGCCCGCTCTCAACATCCGGGCTTTGCTGCGCAGCCCGCTGTTCATACCCGAGAGCAAGGGGCTTAACGATTTGCTGCGTGAATTTCAGCGCAGCCACAACCACCTGGCGATCGTGATCGACGAATTCGGCCGTGTCGCCGGACTGGTCACGATCGAGGATGTGCTGGAGCAGATCGTCGGTGAGATCGAAGACGAATTTGACGACACTGAAGACAACAATGACATCTTTGCGCTCGCCGACCGCAGTTACCGCGTCAGCGGACAGACACCGATCGAGCGCATCAACGCCGCCTTTGATGTCAAGCTCGCAGACCCCGATGCTGGCGAAACGTTTGACACCATCGGCGGCTTGATCGCGCACATGCTCGGGCGGGTGCCCAAGCGCGGCGAGCGCTGCACGCTGGCCGGGCTTGATTTTTTGGTGCTGCATACCCAGGGCGGTGCCGTCAAATGGTTCAAAGTCTCTGTCCTTGGCAATGCAGCCAGGATTTGATCCGCGGCCTTCCATGCTGCCCGCAGCGCTAGCCCTGCTCGGCGGCGCGGCGCACTCTGCCAGCCTGGCCTGGCCTTTTTCAATCGGGCCTTTGTCTGCCTTGGGTTTGCACTACGGTGAGCCCGTATGGTGGCTGCAACTGTTGGCGATGGTGATGCTGGCTTTCGCGCTGGGCGCAGCAACTCCGCACAGACCAAGCTGGCAAACGGCAGCGCTGCGGGGCTGGTTGTTTGCCAGCGTCTGGTTCGGGTTGACGTTTGGCTGGCTGTTTGTTGCATTGCATACTTATGGCGGGCTGCCCAGCCTGCTGGCGGCCCTTGCGGTGGCGGTGCTGGCAGCGCTGCTGGCCTTGTACTACGCTGCGGCCACCGCGCTGTTTATGCGTATGCGCGACCATCGCAGCGCGGGTTCGGCGCTGCTGTTTGCCGCCCTGTGGTTGCTGGCCGAACTGGCGCGCGGCAGTTTGCTGAGCGGCTTTGGCTGGGGCGCAGGCGGCTACGCGCAGGTATCGGGCCCGCTGGCGGTGCTGGCACCCTGGATCGGGGTCAATGGCCTCACGGCCCTGGTTGCCTGGCTGGCGATGACACTGGTTCAGTGGCTGCGCCTCCCCGTCCGCCAGTCGCCGCCAACACCCTGGCAGCGCGCCCGGGTGTGGTTGCCTTTGCCGCTGCTGGCAGCCCTGTGCTGGGGAGCGACTTTGGTGCCAACTTCAAGCTCAAGCGGCCGCCTGAGCGTGACCCTGCTGCAAGGCAATATCGCGCAGGATGAAAAGTTTGAGGTCGGCAGCGGCGTGCCGCTGGCGCTGCAGTGGTACGCCGAGCAACTCAAAGCCGCTCGCGGCGCGTTGGTGCTGGCACCCGAGACCGCCATCCCGCTGCTGCCGCAGCAACTGCCAGGCAATTACTGGTCGGACTTGCAGCGCCATTTCTCCAGCGGACATCAAGCGGCCATGATAGGCACGCCCTTGGGTGACGAGCAAAGCGGTTACACCAATTCGGTGCTGGCGCTCAAGCCCGCTCAAGCGCAGCCGTGGCGCTACGACAAACAGCATCTGGTGCCGTTTGGTGAGTTCATTCCGCCGCTGTTCAAGTGGTTCACCCGCATGATGCATATCCCGCTGGGCGACTTCAACCGCGGCGCGCCCCGGCAAGCCCTGTTTGCATGGCAGGGTCAAAGACTGGCCGCCAACATCTGCTACGAAGACCTGTTTGGCGAAGAACTTGCGCCGCATTTTGACGACCCGGCGCAAGCGCCCACGATCTTCGTCAACGTCAGCAACCTGGCCTGGTTTGGTGCCGGGCTGGCGCAGCAGCAGCATTTGCAAATCGCGCGCATGCGGGCGATCGAATTCGAGCGCCCCTTTGTGCTGGTGACCAACACCGGCACCAGCGCCATCGTTGACCACCGCGGCCAGGTGCTCGCCCGTCTGCCACGCGACATACGCTCGGTTTTGGTGGGGGCGGTGGAAGGCCGCAGCGGCATCACCCCCTACGCCTGGTGGCTGTCACGCTTTGGCCTGTGGCCACTGTGGGGCCTGGCTTTGGCGCTGCTGCTGGCTGGCGCTTACCGTTGTTTCACGGAATCGTCATCAAAGCGTCGTCATGCTGTCATGTTGGGTTTGTAAGCTGAGGGCTTCTCAATCCAAGGAGTCTTCATGCCCACTACTATTTCGCTCATCAGCAACTCACTCGACCACTCTACAGGCCCTGCGCCAGAATCACTGCATCTACAGCGCCGCCAACTGCTCAAAGGCGCGCTCGGCGGTGTGGCCACGTTGGGCCTGGGTAGCCTGGGGCTGAGCGCCTGCGGCGGCAGCGATGCTGCGACTGCTGTGACAGCCACGGGATTGGAATTTATCGGCATGCCAGCCACCATGACCGATGCACAACGTGCGACCACGTTCACCGGTGCCAGCGTCAAGATCACATATTCCGATGCCAGCATGAAGACCCGGGCATTGACCTACAACACCTTGTACAAGACCGGTGACACACTCAAGAACGGCAGCGCCAGCGTGGTGGCCGGAGGCTACTTTGACCAAGGCGGTGCGCCAATCATTGACGCATCGGGCACAGTGTCGATGCAACATTTCAGCGATAGTCCGGACGGACAGTCGCTGCTCAACCTGGCTAACCCAACGGCTGCTGGCATCAAAGGAAATACGGTGTTTCTGGTCACCCAGTTCGAATACCTGAGCGCCAACAATGCCTCCGCTGGCGCACGCCCCGCAATAGCCAGCACGGATATGTATGGCAAACTGCCGTCGCAGATTGCCGTGGCCACGCTGGATCAGGACAAGAGCACCGGTGCACTCTCGGTCGTGCGCTACTTCCCGGTGGATACGAGCGGCGTTCATGGCCTGTGGATCACCTGTGCCGGCAGCCTGTCGCCCTGGAACACTCACCTTTCGAGCGAAGAGTATGAACCCGACGCAGTCAACATTGCCAGCAACAAGATGTTCCAGGCCTTCAGCCAGAGCCTGTTTGGCAACGCCACTACAGCCAAGCCCTACCACTATGGGCACGTGCCCGAAGTGACCGTTAACCCGGACGGTACGGCCAGCATCAAGAAACACTATGGCATGGGCCGGGTGGCACGTGAACTGGTCGAGGTGATGCCTGACAACAAGACCGTGCTGATGGGTGACGACGGCATCAACACGGGCCTGTTCATGTTCATCGCGGACACGGCCAAGGATCTGAGTAGCGGAAGCTTGTATGTCGCCAAATGGGCGCAGACCGCAACCATCAACGGCGGCAGCGGCACCCTGACCTGGATCAAACTCGGTAGCGCCACCAGCGCGGAAATCAAGGGCCTGGCCGACACGCTCAGTGCCGGCGATATTGTCACCGTCAAGACCGCCGATCCGGTCGATACGAGTTACACCAAGATTGCGTTTAACGGCAAGACCGAGTGGGTCAAGTTTGCTACAGGCAAGGAAAAGGCAGCCGCCTTTCTGGAGACCCACCGCTACGCCGCATTCATGGGTGCGAGCATGGAGTTCACCAAGATGGAGGGTGTCACCCTCAACGCCCGGGACAAGGTGGCTTATGTCGCCATCTCTTATCTGTACAAAACCATGAGCGATACAGCGGGCGACATCAAGCTGCCGACCATCAATGCTGGCGCTACATTCCAGCTGACGCTGTCGACAAGCCAGAAAGACACCGGCGGCACGGCCATCGGCACCGACTGGGTGCCCACCGTCATGACCGCTGTTCCCGCACTCGTGGGTGAAGACCTGACCACAGCCGACGCTGTCGGAAACACGGCCAACGTCGACAAAGTGGCCAATCCCGACAACGTCAAGTTCTCCGAAAAGCTGCGCACATTGTTCATCGGTGAAGACTCCGGCATGCACGTCAACAACTTCTTGTGGGCCTACAACGTGGACACCAAGAAGCTCTCGCGCATTTTGTCGGTGCCCGCAGGTGCCGAATCAACTGGCTTGCAGGCGGTGGACAACCTCAACGGTTTTTCCTACATCATGAGCAACTTCCAGCATGCAGGCGACTGGGGCAGCATCCACTCGGTCGTCAAGGCAGGCATCGATCCGCTGATCAATGCCAACTGGAACAACAAAAAGAGTTCGGCCATCGGTTACCTCAGCGGACTGCCCACACTCTAAGCTGTGTTGCAGGTGGCCGCCCGCGTTGGAATGATCATCCGTAGTGTCTTGTTTGATGATGTCGATCACTCCCAGGGTTCGCGCCAGTTGGAAGCTGGCAGCTGTGCTGCTCCGCCTGGTGCGGGGCTGGTGGACGGTGGTCCTGGTGTTTCCAGGACTGCCTAGGCCTCGAAGAGAAGAACGAATCAGGTCTTTGGCCATCGACCTTCTTGACTATCTAGCTATTAAATTAGAAGTAATTGGCAAACCGCCGACGCAGGGCCCGCTGTTGCTGGTGTGCAACCATATCTCATGGCTCGACATCTATGTGATCTATGCCTTCTGCCATTGCCGCTTTGTTGCCAAGGCAGAAGTGGGGCGCTGGCCCCTGATTGGTACGCTGGCGCGGGCGGCCGGCACCATATTTATCGAGCGCGAGTCCCGGCGTGACACTTTGCGTGTGGTGCATCAAATGGCCAGTAGTCTGTATGCTGGTGACGTGATTGTGGTATTTCCAGAAGGCACCAGCAGTGACGGCGTGGACGTGTTGCCATTTCATTCCAACCTGATGCAAGCCGCTATTGCTTCCAATGCGCCAGCGCAACCCATCGCGATGCGCTTTTCGGAGGCTGCCAGCACCGCGCCAAGCTTGACACCGTGCTACATCAATAGCGACACGCTCATCGGCTCGATCTGGCGCATTTTGAATGCGCCCCCGCTGCGTGCGACCCTGTTGTTTGGCGAGCAGCAGTTCGCTCAAGGGCGTAAACGGCGTGGGTGGAGCGCCGACCTGCGGCTGGAGGTTGAAGCCCTGCGGGCGAGTTCCACGGACAGCTGAGGCCGGCAAGCGATGGCGGGCACCGCGCAAGGAATCAAGCATGCCGGGCTCTATGGCCAACTTGACGACCAGGGCGACGGCTCGTAGTGCGTTTCACCAAAACACTGACATGAAATCGTGTCTTTTCCCGGCCTGGCATTGTGAATCGTCGTTGCCATAGCTACGGCTATGTCGCCTCCGCGCGCCTAGCCAGGGTGCATCGTCAGCCCGAAGCATTGTCACACCATTGTCATCAAACCAGTGAACACTCGGGCTTACGTTTGATTGCAAAAATACTCGCCACCGATGCCGATTTCACCTGTTTCGCAAGCCACCAATGTGCCGCCTATCCGGTTTCTGGACCGCGATCACAGCATTCTCGCTTTCAATGAGCGGGTGCTTGATTGGGCCAGGTGCCCCGAGGTGCCGTTGCTTGAACGCTTGCGCTATTTGTGCATCGTGTCGTCCAATCTGGACGAGTTTTTTGAGGTCCGCGCGGCACCCCATTTGAAGGCAGCCCAAGGCAATGGGCCAATGGGCTTGTACACGGCCCAGTCTTTCGAAGCCCTTGCGGCGGCAACGCATGACATGGTGGCGCGCCAGTATTCGCTTTATAACGATAAGCTGCTGCCGGCTTTTGGACGGGAAGGCATTCGCATCGTCTCGCATGGCGAGCGCAACCTGGCCCAGCGGCGCTGGGTCAAGGCCTATTTCGAAAGGGAAGTGCGGCCTTTGCTGATTCCGGTGGGGCTGGATCCATCGCATCCGTTTCCCCAGGTTGCCAACAAGTCGCTCAACTTCATCGTCCGGCTCGGGGGGCATGATGCCTTTGGGCGCGCCAATGAAATCGCCATCGTCAAGGTGCCGCGGGTGCTGCCGCGCTTTATCCATATGCCCGACGGTGGCAAATCCGGTCGCAAGGGCATGCTGTTTGTCTCGCTGTCGAGCATTATCCGCGGTCACCTGGCCGAGCTGTTTCCGGGCCGCGAAGTCGGGCAGTTTTCACAGTTTCGGGTGACGCGGCACTCCGACCTGGCAGTTGATGAAGACGACGTGAAAAACCTGCGCACCGCCTTGCGCCACGGTCTGGAACAGCGTAACTATGGGGAGGCCGTGCGGCTGGAAGTGTCGGCTGGCTGCTCGGAATACCTTTCCGGTTTCCTGCTCAAGCAATTCAACCTGTCCGAGTTGGCCTTGTATCGCGTGCAAGGCCCGGTCAACCTGGTGCGGCTGACCCAACTGGTGGACCTGGTTAATGATCCCAGGCTTCTTTTTCCGCGCTACAGCGCTTGCTACCCGACCCAATTGCAACCGGGTCAATCATTTTTTGAACGGATCAAGCACGGCGATGTCGCCATTCATCAGCCCTTCGAGAGCTTTGACGCAGTGCTCGACTTCCTGCGCGAGGCGGTTAACGACCCGCAGGTGCTGGCGATCAAGCAAACCATTTACCGCACCGGTACTGATTCGACGCTGATGCTGCTGCTGCGCGAGGCGGTTCGGCGTGGCAAGGAAGTCACCGTGGTGGTTGAGCTCAAAGCGCGTTTCGATGAAGAAGTCAACATCAACTGGGCTGAAATGCTTGAGTCAATCGGTGCGCAAGTCGTTTATGGCGTGGTGGGCCTGAAAACCCACGCCAAGATGCTGCTGGTGACCCGGCGCGAGGGCCAGCGCCTGGTTCGCTACGCCCATCTGTCCACGGGCAATTACAACCCGGGCACGGCGCGCCTTTATACCGATGTCAGCTACCTGACGGCCGAGCCGTTGCTGACTCTGGATATTCACAATGTATTTGTGCACCTGGCCAGCCAAAGCCGCTTGCCCAGGCTGCATCACGTCTGGCTGGCACCGTTCCAGTTGCAGCGTAAACTGGTAGAGAAAATTGATCTGTTGGGTGAAGCTGCCCTGCAGGGCAAGGAAACCCGCATTGTGGCCAAGATGAATGCGCTGACCGACGAGGACTTGATGCGGTCGCTGATCAAGGCTGGGCAGCGCGGCGTGAAAATTGATTTGATCGTGCGCGGCGCCTGCATGTTGCCGGCCCAGTTGCCTGGTGTGACGGACAACATCCGTGTCCGTTCGATCATTGGCCGTTTCCTGGAACATTCGCGCGTGTTTTATTTTCGTTGTGTGAAGGAAGAAGCGTTGTATCTTTCAAGCGCCGACTTGATGAACCGCAACATGCTGCGCCGCATCGAACTGGCCTGGCCGGTGACCGACCCTGCGCTTCGACAGCGCATCGTTGATGAATGCCTGACGGCTTACCTGCACGACGGGGTTGATGCCTGGGACCTGCAGCCCGACGGCACCTATGCCCGGGTCAACCCGCCAGACCCGGCGCAGCGCCATGGCGCGCAAGCGGCCTTGATGGCGCGCTATTCGGTCACCGATACGGCACCCCGCCGACACGGGAAATAGGCATGGATTTGATCTTGTGGCGTCATGCGCAAGCCCAGGACAGGCCTGAGGGTGATCCGCAAGGTGCCAGCGACCTGGAGCGTTCGCTGATGCCGCGTGGTGTGAAGCAGGCCACTCGCATGGCCAGTTGGCTCGACCGGCAATTGCCAGAAGGGGCTCGCATCTTCACGAGCCCGGCGCAGCGCTGTGAGCAGACGGCGCTGGCGCTGGGGCGCAAGTACAAGGTCCGTACCGAGTTGGCACCCGGCGCAACGCCTGCCCAGTTGCTGGAACTGGTTCAATGGCCCTTGAGCAAG
>JAVHQY010000024.1:0-5775 GCA_036171375.1 Rhodoferax sp.
CTTCGGCCATGTGCAGGTCAGCGTTCATGCGCGCCTTCAGCACGGGTAGCGGATTTGTTTGGGCGCGATGTGCGCCTGGGTGGCAATGGATTGCTGTTCCACCGACGGAATGTTTTTGCGCTTGGCCTCGTCGTGGGTGAGCGTTTCGACGTGTTTGGTGCTGAGTTTGGTGGCCATGGGGAATCTTGTGTGTGCGTGGATGGCAGAAGCGATGCGGTTCAAAGAAAGCCGATGGGCGGCTTGGCTTTGCGCGTTTTGTCTTCGGCAATGAGTTGTTTGATGGCATCGAAGACCTGCGAAAACTGCTCGTCGTAGCGGGTTTCGATGGCTTCGATGCGCATCCGCAGGTCGCGGTTGGAGTCCATCAGGCGGCGCAACTGAACGAATGTGCGCATGATGGCGATGTTGACCTCGACTGCACGCTGAGAGCGCAACACACTGGAGAGCATGGCGACACCTTGCTCGGTGAAGGCGTAGGGTAAAGCCCCGACGTTGCGACGGGATGTGGTCACAATTTGTGACCGCATAGGGCTGTTTCCGGGGTATGCGGTCACAATTTGTGACCGCATACCCTCCCACTCTTCGGGCGTGAGCTGGAACATGAAGTCAACCGGGAACCGATCCAGGTTGCGTTTGACGGCCTGATTCAGCACCTTGGTGGCCACGCCGTATAGGTCAGCCAAGTCGGCATCCAACAAGACCTTCTCGCCACGGACAAAATAGACAAGTTTTGCCAGATTCTCTGGTTTGGGAATGATTTGAGTCATGGGGTCGATCTTTTTCAAGTGTTGATTGCCATTGCTGTCTGTTATTACACAGTGCGGGTTGGTGCAGATGTTCCAACTATGGCGAATTCGCCACAATTGAAAATTGACCTGATCGCTGCAAACCATCGTTTCCAATTCCCTCGAATTCGGGGGAATTGAAAGTCGGACTAACTTTCATGCGGCAAACCCCTCGATCAGCTTGTTGAAGTTGGCATCCACCGTGGCCTTGAAGTCGGCCTGCATCTGAAACACCTCGGTGAACTCGGCGAAGGCCCAGCGGCCATAGCTGCCAAGGTGGTTCACGCCGGGCACCCAGTAGGTGTCCATGGTGGACTTTTTCTCGATCGCGTCTTCGCCCCGGTAGCCTTTGATCTCGACCACCAGGTGCAGCGGGTTAGCCACGCCGTGGCCGTCGTCGATCAGCACCACAAAGTCGGGACGGTATGTGCGCATGACGGAGCCAAAGCGGTAGGGCACTTCCAGCCCAGGTTGTGGTTTTTGACGTAGGCCAGCACCTTGGGGTGGGATTCGGCCACGCGGCAGAATTCGGCCTCCCAGTCGCTGTCCAGAATCACCCAGTTGAGGTGGCAGTGCTTGGAGCTGGTCTCCCAGCGGTCGGTCTTGGAGGTGTTGAAGCGCACATGGGCGGTGCTGCCGGTGGGGTTGTAGGCATCGAGCAGGGCCTTGATAGGGCGCTCACCCAGAAACTGGCGGGTGATGGCGGCGGTGATCTTGTTGCAGGCCATGTCGGCATCCTTGTTGGCACTTGCCAGGTGCTCCAGCAGGAGCTTGCCGCTCTTGGTTTGCGGCGCGACCTCGGTCAGCCAGATGGCAGTCTCTGCCGCTTCAACCTGACAGAAGAACGGGCGCACACCGCTGAAGTTGTGATGCCGCCAGTGTTTCAGCAAGCGGGCGGTCTCGGGCGTGACCTGCCACTGGTTGGAATTGGGCAAGGCGCGCCACGCATCGACTGCCTGGCGCACCTGGTTGATGATGGAAATGCTGTCGTATTGCTGGGCTGTCGTCGAGAACTGCTTGCCCTCGTCAAACACCCTCTCGTCCTGGACTGCCAGCCTCTTGCGCTTTTTGGGCTTGGCAATTGGAGTGATGAACTCGGCACGCCTGCGGGTTTCAATCACTCGTTGAGTGGGCTGACCGTCGGGGTCAAGCTCCCAGTGCCGCTGCGGGCAGGCGTAGGGGGAGTTGAGGATCGGGTGGTCGAAAAAAGGGTTCGACATGGATTCTTAGTTTTTTTGAATCATAGACCTCTTTTTTTGACCTGAAGACGGCTACCGGTGCTGGGGTCATCGCATGGCTGTAGCACTCTCGACCAAGAACCAGAGATTACTTTGGCGGCATTTCTCCCAGTCGCAACGCTGATTTGTACAAGTTGTCCAGGATAGGGCCGGCGACACCATGCGGGAAACCTTCGGGCAACTCACGCGAGACCTTGTCGATGACGCTGTCAGTACGCTCGATCAACCCCTGGATCAGGTCTTCGGCATCCGCGCCCAGCCCGCAGCGCAGCGCCATGGCGTTGAAGTGCCGTCGCTGGATTTCATGGAGCCGGTAGTGGCGGCTGTTGCCGCGCACCGACATGGCAAGCCTGGCTTTTTGCCATTCCAGTTTTCCCACCCCGTGCCCGATCACGGGCCACGTCGAGATCACGTCATACAGGGGGGTCAGGCGGTACTGCCCTTGCTGGAGCAGATGAATACTGAAATTCTTGGCGTGGCCATCGGTGGCCGCGAGCAGCCAGAACAGTATTTGGGCGCTGAAAAAAGAGCGCAGGTCTTGCTCCGCCGCCACCGAGCCGTGCAGGATCTCGCAGATGCTTTGCATGCCCGGCCCGCCGTCGCTTTCATATTTGCGGCTTGGCGGCAAGCCTCTGGCCTGACAGAAATCTTCTTGCGGCAAGCGCATCCACCAACCCCCGCTTGCATGCAGGCGCCGATCAAAACGCTCAATGCCCAACACCTTTTGCTTGCCAAATCGCAGCATGGCTGCGCGTGGCACAGGCAGTCCGAAGGCGTCGAGTATGCGCAGGCATAGCCATTCGTTTTCCACGGAGGTGCTCATGCTCAACCGGCCTTCGTTGCCCACCCGCCCGAGCGGAAGTTTGAGAATGTGGGTGGTCGGCGTTGCACCGCGCGGTAGCACCCACTGGCCTTGGTGCCACAGCAGTGCGGTCTTCTCCTGGGCACCGGCAATGGACAGGCGCAAATCATCGCTGCTGTCTTCCGGCCTGCCTATCGCACCCGGTGTTGTCACGACGCGCTGTAGGTGGCGCTCGACCTGCAGTTCGCTCAAGGGCTCCCCCTCGATGCGGTCATAGCCCTGCGGCTGCTCGCCCTCATTCACCAGCTGGACTGCGCCCACGCAGTCGCGCCCGAGCTGCTGTAGCAGATCGAAGGTCCCGGTGGATTCGGACCGGTAGCGCTGGGCAAGTCGGCGGCGGATGGGCTCGCTGTCAGGCAGCAGGTTGTCAAAATAGTTGGTGACGACCGGCCCCCGTATGGGCATGTTCCCCGGCTGGAACAGCAGCGAGAGCGACAGGGGCCTGCCTTGAGGCGAATGCACCCACTGGTCTTCATACTGTAGCTCGACCGCGCCGCGAGCGGGCATGCGCCAAGTGGCAACCCGTTGCCCGTTGATCCAGACCGCCAGCGCGCGGCGATGTGACTTGCGCCCCATGCTTACCAGTCTGCCGCGTCGCTCGAAGAAGGTTCAATGCAGCGCTTGGCGGTCGCCCGCTCCAGCATGACCAGCTCCAGCCCCAAGCGCTGGCACAACATCAACAACTGCGTCACCTTCATGTTCTGCGTTTTAAGCTCCAGACGCGACAGGCTGGCCTGGCTCATATCGAGAGAGCCAGCCAGGGCGGACTGAGTCAGCCCATGGCGCTTGCGGGCCGACTGTAGGATGAGGCTCAACTGTTCGGGCGTGGTGATGGTCTGCTTCATGTCGTATGCATTTGATGAATATCTGCACTTTATTCATTTCGCAAGTAAATGTCAAATATTCATTAAGCTCGTCAAAGCTTGGCAGAGACCCAGGCCAGCACGCTGGCCAGCGCTTGCGCCAGCTTGGCCGGTTCGGTGCCACCGGCCATGGCAAGGTCGGGCTTGCCGCCGCCTTTGCCGCCAACTTGTGCGGCGATGAAGTTGACCAGTTCACCGGCTTTGACTTTGCCAGTGGTGTCAGGCGTGACACCGACGGCAAGCTGCACCTTCGTGCCATCGACCACGCCGAGCACGATGACCGCCGTCTTGAGTTTGCCTTTGAGCTTGTCCATGCTGTCGCGCAGCGTCTTGGCATCAGCGCCTTCAAGCTTGGCGACCAGCACTTTCACGCCTTTGATATCGACGGCCTGCGCCAGCAGCTCATCGCCCTGGCTGGAGGCCAGCTTGCCCTTGAGTGCGGCAATTTCTTTCTCCAGCGCCTTGACGTGGTCGAGCGTGTGATGGATGCGCTCATTGAGCTCTGGCACGGCGGCCTTGAAGCACTCGGCCGCCTGCGTCACGGTGTCTTCCAGCTCTTGTACATAGGCCAGCGCGTTCTGGCCGGTGACGGCCTCAATGCGGCGCACACCCGAGGCGACACCGCTTTGCGCCACCACTTTAAATAGGCCGATGTCGCCGCTGCGCTGCACGTGCGTGCCGCCGCACAGTTCGCGGCTGGCACCGATGTCGATCACGCGCACCGACTCGCCATACTTCTCGCCAAACAGCATCATGGCACCGGTTTTTTGCGCCGCTTCAATGTCCATCACGCGCGATTGGGTGGCGGCGTTGGCCAGCACTTCGGCGTTGACGCGCGCTTCCACTTCACGCATCTGTTCGTCGCTGATGGGGGCGTTGTGGGCAAAGTCAAAGCGCGTGCGCTCGGGCGTGACCAGCGAGCCTTTTTGCTGCACATGCTCGCCCAGCACTTCGCGCAGCGCCTTGTGCATCAGGTGCGTGACGCTGTGGTTGCGCTGGGTGGCGGCGCGGCGTGTGGCATCGACGTGCGCCGTGACCTCATCGCCCACCTTGAGGCTGCCGCTGCTGAGCGTGCCGTGGTGGCCAAATACCGTGGCCTTGATTTTTTGCGTGTCGGCGACTTCAAACAGCGCGCGGTCACAGAAGATGGCACCGGCGTCGCCGATCTGGCCGCCGCTCTCGCTGTAAAACGGCGTCGCGGCCAGCACCACCACCCCGTCTTGCCCGGCCTGCAATTGATCTACCGCCTGCTCGCCGGCGTACAGCGCCAGCACCCGGCTGGCCTGCGTCAGGCGCTCGTAGCCGACAAACGTGTTGTCAGCGCCGCCGTACTCCAGCGAGCGCTCCATTTTGAATTTGCCCGCCGCCCGACCCAGCGCTTTTTGCTTTTCCATGGCCGCATGGAAACCCGCTTCATCCACCGCCACGCCGCGCTCACGGCACACGTCCGCAGAGAGATCCAGCGGGAAACCAAAGGTGTCGTGCAGCTTGAAAGCGACGCTACCCGGCAGCAGTTTGGCACCACCGGCCAGCGCTTCATCGAGTATTTCCATGCCGTTTTCCAGCGTCTCAAAAAAGCGCTCTTCTTCGGCCTTGAGCACCTCGCCGATGCGTCCAGCCTGCGCTGCCAGACTGGGATAAGCCTCACCCATCAGCGCCACCAGATCGGGCACCAGCTTGTAAAAGAACGGCTTCTTGCAGCCCAGCTTGTAGCCGTGGCGAATGGCGCGCCGGATGATGCGCCGCTGCACATAGCCGCGGCCTTCGTTGGCGGGCAGCACGCCGTCGCTGACCAAAAAGGCCGTGGCGCGAATGTGGTCGGCAATCACCTTGAGCGAATTGTTGGCCAGGTCCGGGCAGCCGGTTTCACGCGCAGCGGCCTTGATCAGCGCCTGAAAAATATCGATCTCGTAATTGCTGTGTTTGTGCTGCAAGATCGCCGCCAGGCGCTCGAGCCCCATGCCGGTATCGACGCAGGGTGCCGGCAAGGGTTGAACCGAGCCGTCCGGCTGCATGTCGAACTGCAT
>JAVHQY010000025.1:0-5772 GCA_036171375.1 Rhodoferax sp.
CGATGGCAACCCGGCAGAGCTGTTTGAAGCCAAGGGCCAGGAGCTGTGGAAACAGGCGCGTGGCCCCAACCAGAAGTCGCTGGAGCAATGTGATCTGGGCAAGGGTCCCGGCGTTGTCAAGGGCGCTTTTGTAGAGCTCCCGCGCTATTTCCCCGATACCGGGCGCGTGCAGGACATGGAGTCGCGCTTGCTCACCTGCATGGAGACCCTGCAAGGCTTCAATGCCGCCGAGATTGCCAAGACTCCGTTTGACAAAGGCGAGCAAGACACCGTGACGGCACTGGCGGCCTGGATCTCCGGTGAATCACGCGGGATGAAATTTAACCTGCCGCAGGATCATGCGCAGGAGAAGATCATGTACGAAGTGGGCAAACGGCTTTTTTTCTTGCGCGGCGGTTCGCATGACTTCGCTTGCGCCACGTGTCATGCGGTCGAAGGCAAGCGCATCCGCTTGCAGGACTTGCCCAACCTGACCAAGAACCCGGGCGCGGGTGCGGGCTTTGGTGCCTGGCCAGCTTACCGTGTCTCCAATGGGCAGTTGTGGGGTATGCAACGACGCTTGAACGACTGTTATCGGCAGCAGCGTTTTCCGGCTCCTAAATTCGGTAGCGATGCGACCATCGCACTCGGTGTCTATATGGGTGTCAACGGCAAGGGCAGTGAATCCATTGCCCCAGCGCTCAAGCGTTAAAGAGGCAGCAGCATGAAAACCGTATTCAATTATTTTTCATCGGCTCTGGTGATTTGTCTGGCCGGATGCGCTGCCATGCCATCAAGTACGGAACTTGACCAGATCACGGCCAACATAGTCAAAACGTCTTTCGTCGCCAAGGGGCAGGCCAAGATGGATCGCCTTCTGCCAGATACGGCCAACCGCCAGTGCAGTGCTGCCGATGTGACTGGCAAACCGATCGAAAAGGCCTGGGGAGAAGCAATTGAAGCCGAAAATTTGAAAACCATCAAATTACCGGCGGATGGCAAGTTCCTGGGTGACTGGAGAGCAGGCGAACAGATCGCGCAGAGTGGTCGCGGCATGACCTGGAGTGACAAAGAAGGTTCAGTCAACGGCGGCAATTGTTATAACTGTCACCAGATTGACAAAAAAGAAATTTCTTTCGGCACGCTCGGCCCGAGCTTGTACCAGTACGGAAAGGTGCATGGTGTCGTCGATCCGGCCAATCCGGCCTCCAGATCTTTCGTGGAGTACACCTGGGGCATGCTCTGGAACTCGCGCGCGTACAACGCCTGCTCAAATATGCCCAGAGCCGGGCACAAAGGCATTTTGACCGAACAGCAAATCAAACACGTCATGGCCTTGCTGCTCGATCCCAAGTCGCCTGTCAATCAGTAAATCTGTTGCTGCTTAGGGCTTGATATGAATCTCACCAAACGCGAATTCGTTCAGGTGCTTGGCGCTGGTACCATGGCCGGTATGGGGCTTGGCGCTGCGGCCAAGTCGGATTCTGCCAGTGCCGTGAACGGCCTTTACGACATCGCTCCATTCGGTAATGTGTCTTTTCTGCACATGACCGATTGCCACGCGCAACTCAAGCCGGTTTACTTTCGCGAGCCCGATGTGAACATTGGCTTGGGCAGCATGAAAGGCCATTTGCCGCATCTGGTCGGTGAGAATTTGCTCAAGGTAGCCAAAGTACGCCCAGGCAGCGCCGAGGCTTATGCGCTCACCTATTTGAACTATGAGAAAGCGGCTCGGCGGTATGGCAAGGTCGGTGGCTTTGCGCATCTGGCCACGCTGGTCAAGCGCATGAAGGCCAGTCGCCCCGGCGCGCTGTTGCTCGACGGCGGGGACACTTGGCAGGGTTCGGCCACGGCGCTGTGGACCAAAGGCCAGGACATGGTCGATGCCTGCAAGCTGCTGGGGGTTGATGTGATGACCGGCCATTGGGAATTCACACTGGGGATGGAGCGCGTGAAGGAAATCATTGAGAACGATTTCAAGGGCAGCGTTGATTTTGTGGCGCAGAACATCAAGACCAATGACTTCGGCGACCCCGTCTTCAAACCCTACGTGATGCGCGAAATCAACGGCGTGCCGTGCGCCATCATCGGGCAGGCGTTCCCTTATACGCCGATTGCCAACCCGCGCTATATGGTGGCTGACTGGACCTTTGGCATTCAGGATGAGAACCTGCAAAAAATGGTCAATGAGGTGCGTGCCAAGGGCGCGCAGGTGGTGGTCGTGCTGAGTCACAATGGCATGGACGTTGATCTGAAAATGGCCAGTCGCGTCACCGGTATTGACGCCATCATGGGCGGACACACGCACGATGCCATGCCGGTCGCCACGCTGGTGTCCAATGCCGCTGGAAAGACCATCGTCACCAACGCCGGTTCGAACGGAAAATTTCTGGCGGTGCTCGACTTTGACGTGAAGGACAAGCGGGTGAGCGACTTTCGCTACAAGCTGCTGCCGGTGTTTGCCAACGTGCTGCCAGCCGACGCGGAGATGGCGGCGCTAGTCACCAAAATTCGTGCCCCCTTCGAAGCGAGCCTAAATGAGAAATTGGCTGCGACTGAAGGTCTGCTCTATCGTCGAGGCAACTTCAACGGCACAGGTGACCAGTTGCTGCTCGATGCTTTGATGGAAGTGCAAGGGGCCGATCTTGGTTTTTCGGCGGCTTTTCGCTGGGGCACCACGCTGCTGCCGGGGCAGGCCATTACGCGCGAGTGGTTAATGGACATGACCGCCACCACTTATTCCTATGCCACGCTGAATGAAATGACAGGCGCGACGATCAAGAACGTGCTCGAAGATGTGGCCGACAACCTGTTCAACCCCGATCCGTATTACCAGCAGGGCGGCGACATGGTGCGTGTCGGGGGTTTGCAATACCGCCTCAGTCCGACGGCTGCCATGGGACACCGAGTCGACGACATGCGCTTGCATGGCAAGCTCATCGATGCCGACAAAGCGTACAAAGTGGCGGGTTGGGCACCCGTGGCCGAAGAGGCCAGAAACCAGGGCCACCAGCAGGTCTGGGAAGTGGTTGAGACCTGGCTGAAGGCGCGTGGCGGCAAGGTTTCACCGCGTCACCTGAACAGTCCGAAGTTGTTGGGCGTGCGTCCCAACCCGGGGCTCGATGCGGCCTGACCCCGCTGATCGCTGACCTATTGCCATGAATCCATCGAATTCAAAGGCTGAAAAAAAAGATGGCCTGACACGTCGCGCTTGCATGGGGCTGGCTTTGCTGTGCGGCGGTGCCCGGGTCGCGCTTGGCGCATCCATTGCCTTGCCCATTGCCAAATCGCTCGGCGACGAGCTGGCATTGGCGCTTAAGAATGAGCATCCCTTGGTGGTGATGGTGAGTCTGGAAGGCTGCCCCTATTGCAAGTTGGTGCGCGAAAACTATTTGAGCCCCTTGCATCGAGAACAGGGTTTGCCGGTGGTACAGGTCGATATGCGCAGCAGCGCTGTTGTGCAGGACTTCCAGGGCACGTTGTTCACGCACGACAAATTGGTGCATCAATGGCACATCGCGGCGGCCCCGGTCGTGTTGTTTTTTGGACGCCGCGGTCTGGAAGTCGCCCCGCGACTGGATGGCGTGAGCTCATCGGACTATTACGGCGCTTTCCTGGATCAGCGATTGGAACAGGCACGAGCGGCTATCAAGGCGGCCTAAGTCACACCCACAGTTTAGTTGGCCACAACCAGTTTTTGACGCCAGCCGGGGAACAGTTTGTCAGCATCCCCCGGGAATGATTCGAACGCGCGCGCAAATTCATGGTGCTCTTTGGCCCATTCAATCGGGTCAGCCTTGGCCTGCCAGCATTCGTAAGCCTGACGCAGCGATTTGGCACCGGCGACCGGGCTGTCGATGTGACCGTAAGCGCCGCCGCCAGCGGTGTTGATCACGTTGCCATGGCCCAGGTTCTCGAAGAAGCCGGGCAGGCGCAGGGCATTCATGCCGCCGGAGATGATCGGGGTGGTGGGTTTCATGCCGTACCATTTCTGGAAATAAACCGGGCCCTGGCATTCGTCGCGCTCAATCATGTAAGCGATGACCCGGTCGTCGTTTTCACCCTCCATCTTGCCGTAACCCATGGTGCCGACATGAATCCCTGACGCACCCTGTAGGCGGCTCATCTTGGCCAGCACAAAAGCCGTGTAGCCGCGCCTGGAGGATGGGGAGGTAACCATACCGTGGCCGCCACGGTGGTAATGCAGGTATTGGTTGGGGTACTGACGCCGTGCCGTGGTGACCATGCCCGGACCGCCGACGAAACCATCGACCAGGAAGGCCAGCTTATCGGCATCCGTGCCGAAAACCTCCAGCGCAAAGTCGGCGCGGGCACACATCTCAAAATGGTCGTCAGCGGTGATGTTCATCGAGAACAGCTTGGCCTGGCCGGTTTTATCCTGGGCACGCTTGAGCGAGTCATAAACCAGCGGCAGCACCTTTTTGATCGGCGCGAACACTTGGTTGCCTTGCGGCTCGTCGTTCTTGATGAAGTCGCCGCCGAGCCAGAACTGGTAAGCGGCCTGGGCAAACGGCTCGGGGCGCAGTCCGAGCTTGGGTTTGATGATGGTGCCGGCGATGTAGCCGCCGTTGACCACCGGGCGACCGAGAATGCGCCACAGGTCAGCGATACCCTTGGCTGGGCCGTCGAACATCTGGACGACGCGCGGCGGCACGTAAAAATCAATCATCTTGGCATGCGCAATGTCGCCCATGCCCTGGTTGTTGCCGATCGCCAGCGTCAGGAATGACACCAGCATGAAGCGGCCGTCCGTCATGTTGCGGTCGAACAGATCCAGCGGATAGGCGATGCGCATGTCCTCGCTGGCTTCGTCGATGTAATAAACCAGCGCGTCAACGCCCTTGGCGAAGTCATCGGTGGTGCAGACCTCGACGTTGGTGCCGGTGGAGGATTCGGCGGCAAAGTGGGCGGCGGCTTGCAGATATCCAAGACCCGCTTTGGGCAACATTTTATAGGCCACAAGAATGTGTTGGCCAGCCGAGATAAGGTCGATTTCTTTGAGGCTCAGGTCGGCGTAGCGGTTCGATTGGTCCATATCGGGCTCCTGTGGGTTGGGGTTGAATGAACGCCACTATAGGGAAAATATATCATCATTTATAGTCAATAATATTCAATATTTCATCAGAAAATAATGATGATTAAAGGGCTGGTGTCGCCTCAAGCCCAGGATTCAATTAGCGGCCCGCCTTGCTCGATCAGAAAGTCTTTAAAGGCCTTGCTGGCCGGTGAAAGTCGGCTCTGGCGCAGGTGTGTCACGTACCAGTGGCCCACGATGGGCAGCCCGCTAATGTCCACCAGCGCCAGGTGTCCCGCGGCAAGTTCATGACGCACCGTGCGCAACGATAAGAAACTCATGCCCATGTCAGCCATGACGGCTTGTTTGATAGTTTCGTTGCTGGGCATTTCCATGACGATCTTGAGGGGGATATCGTGCTGGGCAAACAGCCGCTCCATGGCCGCGCGGGTGCCCGAACCCTGCTCTCGCACCACAAAGCCGTGTTCACGCAACAGGTCAAACGCCGCGTGCTTTCGGCGCGACAAGGGATGGTCTGGAGCGCAGACGATGCCCATCGGGTTTGTCGAAAAAGGCGTGGCCTCGCAATGCAGGTCTGTCGGAGCGCGTCCCATAATGACCAGGTCCACCTCATTGCGCGACAGCATGGCCAGAATGCTTTGCTTGTTCTCGATATGCAGTTTGATTTCGATACCCGGCACCTGCTTGGCAAAGCGCACCAGCAGCATGGGAACAAAATATTTCACCGTGCTGACCAC
>JAVHQY010000026.1:0-5724 GCA_036171375.1 Rhodoferax sp.
GAGCGCAACGATGGGCTGTTGCAGCCTACGCCTGATACACAAGTTCGCTACGCAGATAACGTTGATGCCAGCGTGCCGCAGCGCATCTGGCTCCAAAGCAGCACCAATGCGCTGGGCTACTGGCAGCGGCCGCAAGCGCAAGCCGACGGCTTTCAGGACGGCTGGTATTGCCCGGGTGACATGTTTCTGCGCCACGCTGACGGCCAACTGGAATACGCCGGGCGCAACGACGACATGCTCAAGATCAATGGACGCTGGGTCAGCACGCTGTGGGTTGAGCAGGCGCTGGGCAGCGCGGCCGGCAGCAGCGTGGCGCAGATCGCCTGCGTGGGGGTGCGCACGGACGATGGCCTGACAGGCCTGGCGCTGCTGGTCAGCGCGGCACCGGGCCAGCAACCCATTGCCGCCGAGCGCATCAACCAGGGCATTGCCGACTTGCCAAACTACCGCCGCCCGCGTTGGGTGCACTGGGTTGACTCTTTGCCGCTGACCGCCACAGGCAAACTCCAGCGCGCACGTCTGGTGGCGCTGCATCAAGCCGCGCTGGCAAATCAAACGACTGCGGCCTGAAAACCCGATTCGCTCTGGCAAGTTCAGCAGCGACTATGAGCCACTTTTAAGCCACCGCAAAACAGCAACCCGGCATCAAACCTGGTTTGACGGGTACTGACGATGCCGCCCGGGGAACCATCGTCAATCCGTCGCGCCGACATCGGCACTGGGTGCCGCGGTCACTGGCCTGACCCGACTGGCCGGAAAAATGATCCTGAAGACCGAGCCCTGTCCCAGCGTACTTTCAATTTTGAGTTCCGCACCATGGCGCTGCGCCACATGCTTGACGATGGCCAGGCCTAGGCCGGTGCCACCGGTGTCGCGCGAGCGGCTGCGGTCGACCCGGTAAAAGCGCTCGGTCAGGCGCGGCAAATGCTCGCTCGCGATGCCGGGGCCGTTGTCGGTAACTGAAAACTCGGCCCGACCATCGGACAAGCTTTGCGTTCGTACCGTGATCGCACCACCGCTGGGTGTGTAACGAATGGCGTTGCTGACCAGATTGCTCATGGCGCTGTGCAACTCATGGGGCGCACCCACAACGGCACCCGTCAACGTGCAGTCAAACAGCAGGTGATGTGAAGAATCAGCGCCCGAATTCAACGCTGCCGACAAGGCCCTGCCCTCCTGTTCGAGTTGCGCCATGAGCTTGTTGATCGCGACAGACTCAGTCGCACCGGGCAGTGGACTGCCCTCCAGGCTGGAGAGCGTCAGCAAGTCACTGACCAGCGTCTGCATCCGGGTCGCCTGCTGCGCCATCAAGGCCAGATAACGTTCGCGCTCTTCCTCACTCAGCGCCAGGGTCTGCAGCGTCTCGACAAAACCGCTGAGCACCGTCAGTGGCGAGCGGATTTCGTGCGACACATTGGCAACAAAATCACGCCGCATCGCCTCAGCCTGTTCCAGGGCGGTGATGTCAGTGGAGAGCAACATCAGCCGACCCTCGCCATAGGGGTGCAAATGGACGCTGAGCTTGACCGGGCGCGTGGATGTATTCTCGCGGCCCGGCATGACCAGCTCCTGGCGGTAATCGCGACCAGAAAAATAAGCGGCAAAGCCCGGGTCGCGCACCAGATTGCCCAGGTGCTGCAACAGATCGCGTTCCGGCTCAAAACCAAAATGCGTCGCCGCCATCTGGTTGAACCATTCAATTTGTCCGCGCCCATCAAGCAGCACCACGCCGTTGGGCGAAGCCTGGAACGCGGCCAGAAAATCCTGCAGGCGCTGCTGGCTCTCAAGCGCGACTTGTTCGCGCGACCGAAGCAAGCGCCGCACCCGATCCGACACCTCGCCCCACAAGCCGGTGCGCATCGCTGCGTCGGAGCTGTCGCCCACGCGCAGCCAGCGCAACAAGCGCACGCCGCGCGAGGTATCCATCAAAAACCACAAAACGCCGCCCAACACCACACCAGCCAGGCCGCCGACGAGTTCACTACTTGAGGCCCGCGTGAAGGAGGTCGCGTACCAACCGAGAAGACCGCCCGCAAACTGAAACGCAACAAAGGAAAAAAAGCGCCAGAGCATGTTTAACGTGGAGGAACCTCGTCATTAAGCGAAGCGCGGCAATCGCAATGACAGTGCTCTTGCATAGCCGTCAGGCGGTAGCCAGCGCCGCGCACGGTCTCCAGCATTTTCCCGGCCGCCGGACCCAGGGCTTCGCGCAAACGCTTGATGTGGACATCGACCGTGCGCTCTTCAATAAACACATGGTCACCCCAGACTTTGTCGAGCAACGCGGAGCGGCTATGGACGCGCTCGGCATGGGTCATCAGGTAGTGCAGCAGCTTGAATTCGGTGGGACCAAGTTTGAGCAACTGGTCGTCAAACGTCACGCGGTGAGCAGCGCCGTCCAGCACCAAGGCACCGATGCGGACCACACCGGCAACTTGTTCGGGCGCACGGCGGCGCAACACGGCGCGAATCCGCGCCAACAGCTCCTTGATGGAAAACGGTTTGGCCATGTAATCGTCCGCCCCCGCATCCAGCCCGGCGACCCGATCCGTCTCGGCACCACGGGCCGTGAGCATGATGATCGGCACCGCCTTGCTGCGCGGGTTGGCACGCCAGCGTTTGGCCAGCAACAGGCCGCTCTCGCCGGGCAGCATCCAGTCGAGCAGGATGACATCGGGCAACACCGCGTCGAGTTCGCGCTGGGCGCTCACGCCATCGCTGGCGCAGGTCGGTTGATAGCCGTTGTGGCGCAGGTTGACGGCAATCAGCTCGGCAATCGCCGCTTCGTCCTCCACAATCAAAACACCAGGCATGTGTTTCATTTGACGACTGATTCAATCTGCTGCATCGAGGTATGACGCACGTCCGCCCCCTTGACCACATAGATGATGAACTCGGCAATATTCTTGGCGTGGTCGCCAATGCGCTCAAGTGCCTTGGCCACAAAGAGCAGGTCCAGGCTGGGTGAGATCGTGCGTGGGTCTTCCATCATGTAAGTGATGAGCTTGCGCACAAAGCCGTTGAACTCCCGGTCGATCGAATCGTCTTCTTTCAAGATCGCCACCGCGGCGGCGGTATCGAGCCGGGCAAAAGCATCGAGTGCCTTGCGCAGCAATCCCGCTGCCATATCCGCTGCCACCCGCAGCTCATGTGCGGGTAAGGAGCGGGGGCTGTCACTCTGGATAATGGAGCGCACCATGCGGGCAATTTTTTCGGCTTCGTCGCCGACGCGCTCCAGATTGGCAGTGGTTTTGGAGATCGCCATCAACAGGCGCAGGTCGCGCGCCGTGGGCTGGCGCCGCGCAATGATGCTGGAGAGCTCGCGGTCAATATCGATTTCCATCGTGTTGACGCGCGGCTCGGTGGCGGAGACTTCGTTGGCGACATCAATGCTGAACTTTGAAAGGGCAACAATCGCCTGCTGAATCTGCGACTCAACCAGTCCGCCCATTTCCATGACGCGGCTGGAGACGGTGCTGAGTTCACTGTCAAATTGGGTGGAAAGATGTTTTTCTGGCATGGTAAATTTCCTTAAGCACGCTCACTGCGTGTAGCTTTGGTCTGTCCCGCAAAATTTCAGGTTTATCCGAACCTTCCCGTAATGTAGTCTTCAGTCTCTTTGCGCGTGGGCTTGAAAAACATTTGTTCGGTGGTGCCAAATTCAATCAGGTCGCCCAGGTACATGTAAGCGGTGAAATCACTGCAACGCGCCGCCTGCTGCATGTTGTGGGTAACGATCACCACCGTGTAGTCGCTCTTGAGCTCAGTGATCAGTTCCTCGATCTTGGCGGTCGAGATCGGGTCCAGCGCCGAGCAGGGTTCGTCGAGCAGCAAGACTTCGGGCTTGATGGCAATGCCGCGGGCGATGCACAAGCGCTGCTGCTGCCCGCCCGAGAGACTCGCTCCACTTTGCCCGAGCTTGTCTTTCACTTCGCCCCACAAGGCGGCCTTGCGCAGCGCCCATTCAACCCGCTCTTCCAGGTCGGTACTATTGAGCGACTCAAACAGTTTCACGCCGAAAGCAATGTTGTCAAAGATCGACATCGGAAACGGTGTCGGTTTCTGGAACACCATGCCAACCTTGGCCCGCAACAGGGCCACGTCTTTTTTGCTGGTCAGCAAATTCTCGCCATCGAACCAGACTTCACCCTCGGCGCGCTGCTCCGGGTACAACTCAAACATGCGGTTGAAAACGCGCAAGAGTGTTGATTTTCCGCAGCCCGACGGGCCGATGAAGGCGGTGACCTGGTGCTCGGAGATTTCCAGATTGATGTCTTTGAGCGCGTGAAACTTGCCGTAAAAGAAGTTCAAGTTTTTGACGGACATTTTCGGTTCCGTAGCGGCCTGGAAAACGGTGTTCATGTTGGATTTTTTCTCAGGATTTCTGGCGTGTCAAAACTCGTGCCAGAACATTCAGGCCCAGCACCGCCATGGTGATGATGAAAACGCCGGCCCAGGCCAGCTTTTGCCAGTTGTCGTATGGGCTCATGGCGAACTTGAAAATGGTCACTGGCAAACTTGCCATTGGCTCACTCAGGCTGGAGGTCCAGAATTGATTGGACAGCGCGGTGAACAAAAGCGGGGCGGTTTCACCGGCAATCCGCGCGACTGCCAGCAACACCCCAGTCAAGACCCCCGCGCTCGAAGCCCGCAGGGTAATGCTGATGATCACTTTCCACTTGGGTGCCCCGAGCGCATAGGCCGCTTCACGCAAACCGGCTGGCACCAGTTGCAACATGTTCTCGGTGGTGCGAATCACGACCGGGATGACGATCAATGCCAGCGCCATCACACCGGCATAACCGGAGAACGACTTGAAGCGTGTCACCATCACCGCATAAACAAACAGACCAATCACAATGCTGGGTGCCGACAGCAGGATGTCGTTGACAAAGCGAGTCACTTGCGCAAGCCAGCCTTTGCTGTCGAACTCGGCCAGATAAATGCCAGCCATGATGCCGATCGGGGTGCCCACAAAAGTGGCCAGCAAAACCATCAAAAACGAACCATAAATGGCATTGGCCAAGCCGCCGGCATCGTTCGGCGGTGGTGTCATCTGGGACAGCGCAGCGAGGTTCAACCCACCCAGACCCAGCCGAATGGTCTCGAACAAAATCCAGGCCAACCAGAACAAGCCAAAGGCCATGGCCAGCAAAGACAGTGCGAGCGCGACGCGGTTGACCCGCTTGCGCTGCGCATAACGCACCAGGCGGGCCTGCTCCTGACCCGTCGTTTTGAGTTCAGCGGCTACGCGACTCATGCCACAACGCCTTCGCCTTTCTTCAACTGTACCAGCAGAATTTTGGACAGCGAGAGCACCACAAAGGTGATGAAAAACAGCACCAGGCCGAGGTACATCAGTGCCGCCTGATGCAGACCTTGACCGGCCTCGGCAAACTCATTGGCGAGCGCCGAAGTGATGCTGTTGGCGGCCTGAAACAGGCTCAGTGAATCGAGTTGATTGAAGTTGCCAATGACAAAAGTGACCGCCATGGTCTCGCCAATGGCGCGCCCCAGCCCCAGCATGATGCCGCCGACCACGCCAGCCTTGGTGTAGGGCAACACCACGCTCCAGACCACTTCCCAGGTGGTGGCACCCAGGCCGTAAGCCGACTCCTTGAGCAGGGTCGGTGTGACATCGAACACGTCGCGCATCACCGCCGCGATGAACGGGATGATCATGATCGCCAAAATGATGCCGGCCGACAAAATGCCAATGCCCAC
>JAVHQY010000027.1:0-5703 GCA_036171375.1 Rhodoferax sp.
CCCACAGGGTGCGAGTGAATTCAGCGCTGAGGTCTTCTTGCTGGAACTCCCAGACCATCGCCTGGCTGCCGTCGGCAATGAAGATGTCGCGAAACGCTTGCGGCTCACTGAGCAGGCGACGCTGCAACAGCGCAAGTTGGCGGTGGTAAGTGGCCACTGCTTCGGTCTGCTCCAGCGAATCAAGTTCAGAGCGTGTGCTCTGGAGTGCATTGCTGGCGCTGAGGTAGTGGGTGAGCGGGTCGTCGTGGCGCAAGGAGCTGTTGGCGTTGTTCATCGAATGATCTCCGCATCGCAATTGGCGACCACCCGCTTGATGCGGCCCTTGAGCTCGGGTGTGACCTTGACGCGCTCCAGCGCACCGGCGATCATCTGGCCGACATCATGCGACTCGCCGTTGACGACGATGCGGGTTTTCTCGAACAACTCGGGCAAATCCTGGTAGCAGGTTTTGCAATCGGTGCACTTCACCTGGTCGGCCACATCGTAGCTCACTAGCGCCTCGGCGGTGGCGGTTGCTGCGCCGCTGGCCGTGCTGGCACTGGTGTGACCAGCGCTGGGTGCTTGCGCCATGATGGGGATCACGCGTGCACCGCCGAGCGGCGCTTTGCTGGCGGCGGCGAGCTCGGACATGGCGCGCGCAAACGAGTCCAGTGATGAATCGCGCTGCGTCACCGAATCCAGGTACTGCGCTTGCAAGCTGGCCATGCCAGCGCGATGGCTCTCGTCCATTTTGGCCACGTGCTGGCCGGCCAGGAATTGCAGCAAGTGCCAGTACCTGCGCCGCTCTTCGACCAGGGCCACGATGGCTGGTGAAACTTCAATTTTGACCAGCTTGCGGTGGACATCGGTGGACCAGATGAAAGCGCTTTTTCCCGCGCGCTCGGCTGTTGGCAATTCCACATAGTCTTCGACCGGCAGCGCCGGGGCGCTGTCGTCGGTGAGCGGATGGAACTGCTTTTTGAAGCGATTCTCACCGATGGCAAAGTGCGCCGGGGTGAGCGCCGTGCTGAGCAGTTTGAGCTGACCCGATTCGTCGAGGTACTCCAGCGTCGTCGTCGCCCAGGTCTGGCGGGCATCGGGGTTGCCTTCGAGCGAGAACCAGTCGTGCAGCGTGCTGCCCCGGCGCGGGTCGTGCACGAACACCGGGCTCATGCGGCTCTCGACTGCCAGCCGGGAGCGCTGGTTGGAGGCGGCATCACTGATGCCTTGTTCGCCCTGGCACGGGGTATAGACATCGAGCAGCGCTGGGCCATCGGTGTAAGTCAGGCATTCCAGGGTGTTCTTGAGAAAATGCCCTTGCAGCGCGGTGCTGGTGGCGCAGACGAACACGTTGGAGTGGAACGCGGCGATCAGCGCCAGTTCCTTGCGCGACTCGTGCTTGCCACTGGCATCGTGGCCAAAGCGCGCCAGGTCGGCATCTTGGGCGATGTAGCTTGAGGTGGATGCCTGGCCGCCGGTGTTGGAATAGGAGCCGGTGTTGAGCACCAGGATCTTGAGCGGCGTGCCGCTCATCAGGATGCGCGAGAGTGCACCAAAGCCGATGTCGTAAGTGGCACCGTCGCCGCCGATGGTGACCACGGTGGGCAACAGTGCGAGTTCTTTCACGCTGAATTGCTCCCACGACAGCAGGCGCAGCGCCGCGTCATGGCGGGCCGGGTCATAGGCATCGGCGAGTTCGAGTTCGGCCTGGCGCAGGGCACGAACGTCGCCGACGGTTTGCGCCGCAATGCCTTCGAACAGGCCTTTGGCCAAGGGCTGCGCATCCTGAAACAGGCTGTTGACCCAGGGGTCGTTGAAGGAGTTGAACGGAAAAGTCGAGG
Source organism: Rhodoferax sp. (assembly GCA_036171375.1). Classification (GTDB taxonomy): domain Bacteria; phylum Pseudomonadota; class Gammaproteobacteria; order Burkholderiales; family Burkholderiaceae_C; genus Rhodoferax. Next base: position 1,821 of record JAVHQY010000027.1, read on the forward strand.
CATAGACGCTGCTGCAACCGGTGGCATTGGCGACCACCGTTCCCGACGGGCCGTTGCCGGTGGGGCCGCTCTCCTGGAGGTACAGGCGTTTTTGCAGCGCGGCGATGATTCTGGCGATGCGCTCGGCGCGCGCGCCATCGAGCTTGACCAGCGCGGCTTGTTTGGCCGACAGACGCTCGAGCAGGCTCTCCAACTCGCGGATGTGGCCGCGGCGGCGTTTTTCGGTGATGGCGTGGTTGGTTGACATGACCAGACGGGTGGCAGTGACCTCACCGCAGCCGCGGCATGCGCCATGGCCGCCGGTGGTACTGTAGTAGTTGCTGCGCTCCAGAAACAGGCGCTTGATCTCGCCGCCCGGCAGTGTGGCCTCGGCAACAAAACGCTGCGGCGTGCTGGCGGTTTGGCGCATGAATTCGAAGCGTGCTTGCAAGGCCGCGAGCAGTGCGGCATCCTGCTCGGTTGACACCAGCGCACCTGGGCCGCAGACCTCCACACATTCCAGGCAACCGGTGCACTTCCAGGGGTCGATCGTGACGGCGTAAAGCCCGCCGCTGCCCGGCGCGGCCTTTTCCATGGCATCAAAGAAGGGGCGGGTTCGCGCCACCGGCAGCAGTGCCAGCACATCGACCAGCTTGCTGAAGTTGCGCAGCAGCGTGACATTGTCCGTCTCCAGATGGAGCGCTGCTTCGGCCAGCATTTCGTGCAAAGGCCGCGCCTGCTTGCTTTGCAAATACATCTCGCGCAGGCTGCTCGCCAGCGCATGGACGTGGCTTTGCATGGCAGCGCGCTGCGCCGCCGTGATGTCGATCTGGCCAATGCCGGTGAGCAGCAGTTCGTGGATGTCGTGCACGCTGTTGGGGATGGCGGTGTCCGGGCAGACCAGGGCGCACTCCATGCAGCCGGTGCACAAGTCGGCGTTGAAGACGGGCACGGTGCGCCGGAACAGCCCTTTGTCCTTGTCGCCGCCGCTGCCCGCTGGCATGAACAGGCCGGTGCCGGGCAGCACCGGTGCTTCAGCGATGCTGCCGTCGCGAAACGGTTGCGCCACCATGTCGTCAAAGTAAGCACGGTCAAACAAGCCAGTGCAGCCCGAGCTGCCAGAGCTGCGGCAAATCGATGCCGAGGCCGACTCTTGGTGAACGGCGATCGGATCGGGCCGTGTCTTGAGCACAGAGAAGGCGGCAGAGTTGTAATCGACTTCTTGCGTCGCTTCAATCCCTTCCTTGATCACCGCCATATTGCCGTCGATCACGGCACTGCCCTTGCCGCCGAATTTCTTGCTGATTTGCTGCTGGATTTTTTTCAAAATGGCAGCAGCGCTGGCACCGGCGGCGACCTGTTGCACGTGGCCTGCGACGGCACCGATAAAAGCGATGCCCATCATGCGCGTGGCCAGCTCCGGTGTCGGTGCATGTTTCTGGGCGACCGCAAAAGCATCAATGATGAAGAAACGGATTTGTTTCTGGCGAATGGTTTTGCGGGCCTGATCGGGCAACTGCAACCAGACCTGCTGCGGCGCAGCGCTCGATTGCAGGATGAACGTGCCACCGCTGACCAGACCGATCAAGGGGTTGGTGTGGCTGAAAACCTTGTGATCGGGCGAAATGACGACTTCGACATCTTCGAGTTCGGCATTGGTTATTTTCACCGGCTCGGGGCTCAGGGTGATGTAGTAGTTGGTCGGTGAGCCGCTTTTTTCCGAGCCGTATTTGGGGGCTGATTTGGAGTGCATGGCGAGCACCCCGGCCAGGATGTCGGTGAGCAACTTGCCGGTGGCGATGGTGCCGTAGCCGCCGACGGAGTGAAAGCGTGCCCGGATCGCATTCGTCGGCAGCAACCTCGGGTTGGCCTCGGTGTCAAGCGCCATCAACTCGGTTTCAGGGTAGGCCGCTTTGAGCCGTGCTTGCAGTTCAGCCACGCGTGGCGAGGGTGTTTTGGAGAAGAACTGCGAACCCAGGTAGATCAGCGGTGCGGTGTTGTCGCCTGCCATGTTTTTGAAAGCCGCAATCAGATGACGCGGCTGCAGGTCGTGGCCACCGAGACCAAAAATCGCGGTGGTGAGTTTGGGGCTGGCAGCCAGCGCCGGGATGCCCGGGTGGCGCATTTGAGAAGTGTTCTCGCGCGCTTTGAACAGCGCTTGCGTCACCAGGCTGGTGAGCGCGGTCTGGTCGGAACGCTCCAGCACGGTGACGGCTTTTTTGCCTTTGAGTGCAGCGATCAACTCCGCCTCGGGGAAGGGCTGCAACAGTTTGATGGCGATTGAGCCGACTTTTTTGCCCTGACTGCGCAGGTAAGTGACGACCGCTTCCACGTCGTCGGTGACCGAGCCCAGTCCGACCATGACGGTCTGGGCATCGTCGCACATAAAGGTTTGCACCGGTGCATAGTTGCGCCCGGTCAAAGCCGCATATTCATTCATGGCCTGGCGCACCAACGCCGGGACGGCGCTGGCGAAGTGGGTGCGGTGATCGACTGCACCGGCTTGAAAGTCGGCCTGGTTCTGCACCGCACCGGTCAACCCCGGGTTGTTCACATCGACCAGCGCTGGCACCAATTGGCGCGTGCCTTTCTCGAACGCGTTGAGCCACTGGCGTTGCCACTGCGCGTGCAGTTCTTCGGGCAGCCATTGGAGCGTTTTGGCAACCAGTTTGCCGCTGGGGTCTTGCTCAACTTTTGCTGCATTGGCATCGAGATAGTCTTGCAGTTTTTTCAGCTGGGTTTCGCTCAGGTCGGTCTGGTGGCGAGCCAGGTAGTGCTGCAACTGGGCAACGCGACCTTTGGCACCGTAGAGCATCTCCTGCGCCACGGTGGGTGACTTGATGCGCCCGGCCGGATCACCCAGGTACTCGGCCAGCAGCGCGGGCTCAGGCAGGTTGGCCTCGCACAGCATGTGGCTGGTGGCAAAGCCGTCCATGGCGTTGGCCACCGGAATCAGCGAGAGTGCTGCGGCGCGGTAGGAAATGGCGGCCAGGTCGGCGGCTTCTTGCGGGTTGGCGCCGAACAAGATGGTGTAGCCCGACGACAGCAGCGCGTAAACATCGTCGTGCCCGGCCATGACGTTGAGCGAATGTTTGGAGACCACGCGCGCGGCGACTTGCAGCACGAAGCCGCCGACTTTTTTGCCAACGGTGACGTAGTGCGATTCGAGCGCGTACAAAATGCCCTGGCTCGAAGAAGCGTTGGAAATGAATTGGCCGCCGGTCAGGGCCGCACCGAGGGCACCGCTCTGCGCTGAGTGTTCTCCTTCGGGACCGAAGAAGAAGGGGTGCTGGCCCCAGACATTGATGCTGCCTTCGGCGCGGGCGGCTTCAAACAGCTCGGCGATTTCAGTCGATGGTGTGATCGGGAAACCGATGACACCGCCACAAACATGGTTCATGACGTAGGCGACCGCGCCATTGCCGTGGATCACGCTGGGGATGCCGGGATATTTCACTTGAGGTTTTTTCATCTTGCTGCCTGTTGGATTGGGTTGGGTCAATTCAAGGTGCTCGCGTCGGCGCGTCTGCGCTGAGGTTGGGCAGACCAGAAAACACGGCACTCACGGCGCAACCGGAGATCTTCCGGTCAACAAGGCAGACAGGTGGCTTAACACCCGCCCGGACTAGGCAGTCGAGAAGTTGAGCCTCTCGTCTGTTCGTGAGCTTTCAGTATAAAGAAATCTTGCAACGCAGCAAATCGTGTTTTTCAGAGGAGAGCGGTATTTTTGTAACGCAGAAATCCGGGAAATTGACCAGCGCAGCCTCGTATGCTGCACCGCAATTTCACATCAAGAAAAGTTGGTTCTTTTCCACCGTCATCCCGGATCTCTCCAGAAATAATGACATGCCCGATACGATACCGCGCGAAGCACGATGCCTGACTGCTCTGTGCAGGTACACGA
>JAVHQY010000028.1:0-5687 GCA_036171375.1 Rhodoferax sp.
TGCATCGTTGTTGGCAAGCTCCAAGGCCCTGCCCCGAATTGGGATCCGACCCCAATGCAGCTATGGCCTGTTCCAGAAACGCCATGTAGTACTCAAGCCTGCTTCAGGCTGTGGTTCTTCAGCGGCAGCTCGCGGATGCGCTTGCCGGTGGCGGCAAAAATGGCGTTCAGCACGGCCGGGGCCGCCACCGCGATGGTGGGCTCGCCAACGCCGCCCCAAAAGCCGCCCGAAGGCATGACAATCGCTTCCACCTTGGGCATTTCCTTCATTTTCAGAACCCGGTAGCTGTCAAAGTTTTCCTGTTCCATGCGGCCATTCTTGAGCGTGCATTCACCGTACAGTGCGGCGGACAGGCCGTACGCAAAAGAGCCTTCCACTTGCGCCTCAATTTGCTGCGGATTGACGGCGTGGCCCGGGTCGGTGGCAGCCACAATGCGGTGGATTTTGAGCTCGCCTTCAGCGCTGACCGAGACCTCGGCGCAAGCGGCCACGTAGCTGCCAAAACCCATCGCTTGCGCCAGCCCGCGATGGACACCTTGGGCGGCGGGCTGACCCCAACCGGCACGCTCGGCCACCGCATTGAGAACGGCCAAATGCTTCGGGTGCCGGCTCATCAGCTGGCGCCGCAGGGCCAGCGGGTCTTGTCCGGTGGCGTGCGCCAACTCGTCGATAAAACATTCCAGGTAAAGCGTGTTGTGGTTGAGGTTGACACCGCGCCAGAAACCCGCAGGCACCGAGGGGTTGCGCATGGCGTAGTCGATCAACAGATTGGGAAAACGGTAGCCGATTCCGGCTTCAGGGCCGGTTGGATTGAGACCCTGGAAAACCACCGGGTCCTTGCCGTCCTTGACCGCTTGCGGTGCCACTGTGGCAAAAATGGACTGCCCGGCCAGGCGCATGTGCAAGGCCGTGATATTGCCCTGGGCATCGAGCCCGGCGCTGAACTTGCACTGCGTGACCGGGTGGAATCTGCCGTGCAACATGTCTTCTTCGCGTGACCAGATCAGTTTGACCGGCGTGCCCGGCATGGCCTTGGCCACGGCCACCGCCTGCTGCACGTAATCGGTGGCACCGCGACGGCCAAAACCGCCACCCAGCAGCAGCTTATAGACCTCGCAGTTTTGCGCCGGCAGCCCTGCGGCCAGCGCCACGGCTTGCAACGCCGCTTCACCGTTTTGCGTCGACACCCAGGCTTCGCAACGCTGCGGCGTGTAGCGCACGGTGGCATTCATCGTCTCCATCGTGGCGTGGTTCTGGTGCGGGTAGGAATAGACCGCTTCGACTTTGCGCGCGGCCGCAGCAATGGCGGCGCGCGCATCACCGTTTTGGTTGCCGACCGCCGCTTCGGGTGACTCCAGAGCGGTTTTCAAAATGGCAGCAAAGCTCGCGCTCGACGCTTTGGCATTGGCACCTTCGTCCCACTCAATCGGCAATGCCTCGAGTGCGGTGTGCGCGTGCCACCAGGTATCGGCAATCACCGCCACGGCACTGTTGCCGACGCGCACCACCTTCTTCACGCCGGGGCGTTTTTCAATCGCTGCCGCAGCAAAGCCTTTGAGCTTGCCGCCAAACACCGGGCAGTCTTTGATCGCCGCGTTGAGCATCCCCGGCAGCACCAGGTCCATGCCGTAAATCTGTTTGCCAGTGGTCTTGTCAACGCTGTCGAGTCGCGCCAGCCGCTGGCCCGCCAAATGCCAGTCTTTTGGGTCTTTCAAAACCACAGCGGTTGGTGGCGTGAGCTTGCCCGCGGCAATGGCGACACTGCCAAAACTCTTGCGCCGACCCGACGCTGTGTGTGTGATGACGCTGCGCGCTGCACGGCACTCGCTGGCCGGCACTTTCCACTCGTTGGCTGCGGCCTGGATCAGCATCATGCGCGCGGCGGCACCGCCCCGGCGCACGTAGTCGTTGGACTGTCTGATGCCCTGACTGCCACCGGTGCTGAAGCTGCCCCAGACCCGGTTGCGCGCCAGGCTCTGGCCCGGTGTCGGATATTCGGTAGTGACCTTGGCCCAGTCACACTCCAGCTCTTCGGCCACCAGTTGCGACAAGCCCGTGAGCGTTCCCTGGCCCATTTCCGAGCGGGCGATGCGGATGACGACGCGCTCATCGGGGCGCACCACGACCCAGGCATTGACTTCGGGCGGTGTTGCCTCCAGCGCCGTCTGCGCCGCGGCTTGGCCCGGCAGCGGAAGATAGAACGCCAGCACCAAACCGGCGCTGCCAGCAGCGGACTGACCCAGAAAAGCGCGGCGCGAAACCTCAACAGCCGGTGCGTGAATCGTTTTCATGTCGTGCTCCGATCGACTTGCACAATGTGCAGACCAGCCGCTTCGCTGTGGCCGCCATTGGCCACTACCTTGATCGCGGCGCGCACCCGGTTGTAGCTGCCGCAGCGGCAGATGTTGGTGATCGCGGCATCGATGTCGGCATCGGTCGGATGCGGTTTTTCACGCAACAAGGCCACGCTGGCCATGATCATGCCGCTCTGACAAAAGCCACACTGTGGCACGTCAAGCTCGGCCCAGACTTTTTGCACCAGGTGCGCAGCGTCACTGGACAAGCCCTCGATGGTCACAATTTTTTCGGTGCCGTCAAGCGACGACAGCGGTCGCAGGCAACTGCGTACCGGCTGGCCATCGATCAACACGGTGCAGGCACCACACTGGCCGATGCCACAGCCGTATTTGCTGCCGGTCAGTCCAAGCTGCTCGCGCAGCACCCACAACAGCGGCGTGTCGCTTTCGGCCTGGAATTCGCGCACGACACCATTGACATTGAGTATGGCCATCTCTGATCCCCCAAAATGGAACACCGAACCCAGTCGCAATGTAGCGGATTTGGTGACCCAAGGCAAAGCCGCTGGTACACCGACGGGAATCGAACCCATATCTGAGACTTAGGGATGCGGAAATCCCAAGCCAGTCCCAAATTGGCGACAAGCTGCTAGGATTACGATTTATTTGAGGGCGGCAAGCGTGCGCCCAGCCACATGCCATTAAATCCATCTGAAACAGAGGCCACCCTGCTCGGCCTGTACCGCAGCATGCTGCGCATTCGCGCCTTTGAGAACGCCGCTGAAATCGCCAGCCAGGGCGGTGTCAATGCATTTGGGCAGAATGCCGCTGGCACGGCCAAAGTGCGCGGCCCACTGCACCTCTCCACCGGGCAGGAGGCGGTCGCCAGCGGCGTTTGCGCCCACCTGCGAAGCAGCGACTATCTCACTTCCACGCACCGCGGCCACGGTCACACGCTAGCCAAGGGTGCCGACATGCAGCGCATGATGGCCGAGCTGTTTGGCAAGGCTAGCGGCTTCAACGGTGGCAAAGGCGGCTCCATGCACATTGCTGATTTTTCAGTTGGCATGCTCGGCACCAATGGCGTGGTGGCGGCCGGGTTGCCGATTGCCGTGGGTGCGGCGCAAGCGCAGAAACTACAAGGTCGCGATGCCATCACAGTGTGTTTTTTTGGCGATGGCGCGATCAACCGCGGGCCGTTTCTGGAAGCCCTGAACTGGGCTAGGGTGTTTGAGTTGCCGGTGCTGTTTGTTTGTGAGGACAACCACTGGAGCGCCACCACCGCCAGTGGCGAAATGACGGCTGGGGCTGGTGCTGCGGCGCGCGCGCTGAGTCTGGACATTGCCGCCTGCCAGGTGGACGGCAACGACGTGTTGGCAGTGTTCCATGCGGCGGCAGATTTGGTGGCGCAGGTGCGTGCAGGGCCCGGGCCGCGCCTGCTGCATGCGCTGACCTACCGGGTCAAGGGTCATGTCTCGGTCGATCCGGCCAACTACCGCGACCCGCAGGAACTGGCGGCTGCCCTGCAAACCGATCCAATCGCCCGATTTCTAAAACATATTCTGGCTGCAGGCATTACGCAATATGCGCTAGAAGCTATAGATAATGAAGTAAACCTGGAGCTGGACGCTGCCTTGAGCGCGGCTGCAGCGGCACCCTGGCCGGATGCCAGCGCAGCTTACACCGATGTCCAGACGACAGGAGCGGGCACATGGTTCTGAACGCTGAGAAGAATGCGGTCGCCGGCAAAATCAGCTATGCCCAGGCCGCGGCGCTGGCTCTGCAGCGCGAAATGGCGGCTGACGCGCGCGTGGTGGTGCTGGGTGAAGACGTGGGTCGCGGCGGCATTTTTGGCCAGTACGCCGGCCTACAGCAGCAATTTGGCATCCAACGCGTGATCGACACGCCCATCAGTGAAGCCGCGATCATGGGGGCGGGTGTCGGCATGGCCTTGGCCGGTTTGCGCCCGGTGGTGGAGATGCGGGTGGTGGACTTTGCCCTGTGCGGCATGGACGAGATCGTCAACCAGGCCGCAAAAAACCGCTTCATGTTCGGCGGCCAGGGCCGCGTGCCGCTGGTGGCACGGCTGCCTGGGGGCATCTGGGATGCCTCGGCCGCGCAACATTCGCAATCGCTCGAAGCCTGGTTTGCGCACCTGCCCGGCCTGGTGGTGCTTTGTCCAGCCACGCCGCAAGACAATTATTCGATGCTGCGTGCGGCACTGCAAAGTGGCGATCCGGTGATCTACATCGAACACAAGACACTCTGGGGCAGCCAGGGTGAGGTCGACGAAGCGATCGATGTGCCGCTGGGCCGGGCCGCGATCCGGCGCGGCGGCTCAGCGCTGACGCTGGTGAGCTGGAGCCGCCAGGCGCTGTTGTGTGAGCAAGCGTGTGATGTCTTGGCCGCCGAGGGCATCGATGTGGAGCTGATTGATTTGCGATCGATCTGGCCCTGGGACCGTGAGCGGGTCCTCACTTCCTGCGCCAAAACCGGACACCTGCTGGTGGTGCATGAGGCGGTGCAGGTGGCTGGTTTTGGCGCCGAAATCGCCGCCAGCGCCGCCGAGGCCACCGGTTGCCGTGTCAAACGTCTGGGTGCACCGCGCATCCCGGTCGGTTACTCCGCCGTGCTGGAGGCGCAGTCGCGCATCAGCGTCGAAGCCGTGGCTGCTGCTGTGCGAGCCATGCTGAGTTAAGGTTTATCCCAATGCCCAGTTCATCGCATCTGCTGTAAGCTGTCGGCTCCATGTCCCGATTGAACGACACCACCCACCGAGCCAGTGAATTGCTGGACCCAAGCGCGCCGGACGAAGCCAGTGTTGTTCCGCTCAAGATTGAAGACTGGGCTACGGTGATCATCATGGCGCTGCTGGCGCTGGTCACCTTCGTCAACGTGCTGGTGCGCTATTTCACCGACAGCTCGTTTGCCTGGACCGAAGAGTTTTCGGTTTTCCTGATGATTTTGCTGGCGATGGTGGCGGGCTCGGGTGCCGTGGCACGCGACCGGCATATCCGTATCGAATTTTTCTCGGCGAGTGGCTCAGCACAGCGCCAGCGCCGTCTGGCACTGTTTGGCGCGGCGATGGTGGCGGTGCTCTTCTTTTTGATGGCTGCTTTGAGCGTGCGCTTGGTGTGGGATGATTTTCGCTTTAATGAAACGTCGCCCGGCATTGGTGTGCCGCAGTGGTGGTACACGGTGTGGCTGCCGATCATCTCACTGGCCATTGCCTTGCGCGCTGTCGGACTCTTCATGCGCCGCTTTCGGTCTGCGCAGACGCAATGATTGTCACCCTGCTTTTCACCGGTTTCATTGTCATGATGCTGGCCGGCGTGCCGCTGGGCGCCGCCCTGGGCTTGATCGGTGCGGCCTGCATCGCGCTGGCCAATG
>JAVHQY010000029.1:0-5659 GCA_036171375.1 Rhodoferax sp.
TTACTTCCTCCTCACCGGTGCGCTCTGGCAGTGCGTTGCGCTGACCGCTTATGGTCTGCTGGTGATCGGTTTGGTGGACAACCTGCTGCGGCCGATTCTGGTTGGCAAGGACACGCGCATGCCCGACTACGTTGTGATGATCACGACCGTCGGCGGCATGGCGGTATTTGGCATCAATGGCTTTGTCATCGGTCCGGCGATTGCTGCGATGTTCATGGCGATCTGGCATATTTACGCCGCGACGCGCGGCAGTGCTACGCATTGACGCAGCAAAACGGCCCCGCAGGGCCGCAGTTCGGGCACCAGCGCTGTTACTTGCGTGGTTCGCCCTGCTCGTTGACGGTGATGGTAGCGCCGGGGGGTCTGGTCATCTGGACGCGACTTTCCTGACCGCGAAAGGTGTAGGTAACATCCCAATACTGGGGACGGGCCTGGCTGGGTACATTTTCGCAACGACGCACGTCTCTGGTCGTTGTCTGTGTTCCATTGCTATCGCGGCCCACATTGGCACCGATTGCCGCTCCGGCGACCAAGCCGCCGGCGGTGGCCACATCCTTGCCGAAACCACCTCCCACCTGATGCCCCAGAATGCCACCAATGAGGGCACCGGCAATGGCGCCTGGAACGTTGGCTTCGCTATTTTGCGCCGCGACCTGCTCGCGCTCAACCCAGCAACGCTGGTCGGGTGGACCCACCACGGCACGAACTGAGGTCACGTTGGCTTCATAAAGCCGCTCGTTGTTGCGCCGACGGTAGTCGGGTGCCGCCACCGGCGCGGGCGCATAACGGCGTTCGTCGATGCGCTCGTTCAGGCTCACGGCCCGTACCGAGGAAATGCGGTCATTCAAGCCCATGGCAGCCAGTGATGCGTAGTTTCCTGGCCGCAGGATGACGCAGCGCCCACGGAACTGGGAATCCTGGCAAACCTCCCAGCGCTCGCCAACCACCACCACCGACGAAGCACGGTCATTGAAGCCAAAACGCTGTAGATTGCCCACTTGTTTGCTGGTCGTGAAAGTGCCACCTTGAAACCCGTCCCCTTCATAAAATGTGACTTGCGCAATCACCGGGGCTGGCGCATAGCGTTCTTCATCGATGCGTTCGTTTTGGCGCACGGCCCGCACCGATGAAACGCGGTCATTCAAGCCCATCGCCGCCAGCGAGCGGTAACTGCCCGGGCGCAATACGACGCAGCGTCCATCGAAGCGGACATCTTCGCAAACTTCCCAGCGATTGCTTTGCACTACAACCGACGAGGCGCGGTTGCTAAAACCATAGCGATTCAAATCGTTGATCCGCTTGCTGGTGGTAAAAGACTGTCCTTCAAAGTTGTCGTGCTCGTAAAAGGTGACCTGTGCGCTCGCCTGGGCGGCGATCGCGATCAACGCTGCCGTTACCGTGATTTTCAATTTTGTTTTCATCAATAACTCCTGTAAAGATGCCTCAATGTCGCACTCTTTCGAATTGGTGTCGGTGCGCTAGCGCACAGAAAGCGGGCAGGCAATTCTGCATGATCAACCTGAAGAATCGATCTGTTTTGTTGGTTAGAACCCTGGTCCTTGTGGTGTCGTGCTGGCGGGCCTTGCGGCCGGCGGCGGTGGTGGCGGTAGCAGTGATGCCAGTGGAACCTTGCGTCTGGCGTTGACCGATGCGCCGTCCTGCGGCTATGACACTGTCAACCTGACGATCCAGAAGGTGCGCGTGCACCAGAGCAGCAGCGCCGTTGTCACTGGTGTGCCGGTGACCGCAGAAACGGTGACTTCCCTTATTGCTTTACAAGCCCTAAGCCGGGAAGCGCGCCTGGAGCAATTCCTCCAGGCGTGCGCGTGCGTCCGGGCTGGTCATCAGCACCAGAGCGGTACCGGCTTTGATGATGTGGTCGTCAGGCGGATTGAAAACCCATTGGCCGCCTTCATGCGTGGCCATCAGGATGTAGTCTCTTGACTTGGGCACCAGTTCGGCCAGTTCAGTCTCAGGACAGTGGGCGGGCACCAGCACCTCTTCGACCCGCAAATCATCGTCAGTGCGCAACATCTGGTCCATGAAGCTGACCGCATGCGGGCGCACCATGGCTGAGGCGATGCGCATGCCGCCGGTAAAGTCGGGCGAAACCACTTCATCGGCACCGGCCTGGCGCGCCTTGTTGGTGTTGCGAATGTCATGCACGCGCGCCACGACGCGCGCTTTGGGATTGAGCAGCTTGACCGAGAGCGAAACCATCAGGTTGTGGCTGTCGTCGCCGGTGACGGCAAACACGCCGGCTGCCGCCATCAGCCCGGCTTTGCGCAGCGCTTCATCGACGGCGGCATCCTCGTGCAAGTACAGCGTGTGCGGGTGGTCTGCGAGCCAGGCATCGAGCGATTCCCGATTATTTTCAATCACGACCAGGCTACGCTTGTTTTTGAGTAGCTCGTTGGCCACGTTGGTGCCGATGCGACCAATGCCACAGACGATGTAATGCCCGCGCAGTTTGTCAATTTCTTTTTTCATGCGTTTATGCCTCAGAGCGACGTTCAGATTGGATTCGAGCAGCAGCGCCACAAAAGTTGAAAACAGGTAGCTGATGGTGGCGATGCCGATGACGGCAATGAACACCGTGAACAAGCGCCCCATGGGGTGTTGGCTCAAATCGACGATTTCACCATAGCCGATGCTGGCGATGGTGATGAAGGTCATGTAAAAACCGTCAATCCATGTCACCGAAGGGCCACCGATGAAGCGATAGCCCAGTGTTCCAATCACATGCACCAGGGCCAGTACCACACAGCCGTAAACAAAGCCGGTGAAGTGCGCGCCCCTGAATATCCGGTTCATGGGGGCAACACCGCTACCTTGCTCACGTCATTGCGAGGAGCGCAGCGACGCGGCAATCCAGGAAATTGGAGGGCATGGATCGCCGCGCTGCGCTCGCGATGACGACAAAAACGGTTTTTGATCATTGCGGTCATTCTAAATATGCAGCGCCGCCAAAATGCCCACCAGCAACCCGATGCCGCCGGCAGCAAACATGGCGGCCTCAAGCCATTTCTTCTTGGTCAAAATGGCGATGGCGGCCAGTGCGATCGAGACTTGCAACACGGTGGTTGACTGTGCCCAGCGGTGATGCTGGTGGATTTGCTCATCGCTTCGCTGGTCCCACTGTGCGGCCTGCGCTTCGAGCTTGTCGGCCACCAGCTTGATGTCATTTTTTTCTTTCTCGTAGCGGTCCATTTTGGCCTGGTAGCCGGGCTTCTTGTCGGCGCTGGCCAGGTCGCGCGCCAACTCGGCCAGCGACTGTTTGGTGCTCTTGGCCTGGAAGTAGTTCCACTGGTTGGAGGCCTCGGTCTTCTTGATGGCGGCGTTGTTTTTGAACAGGCTGGCATTGGCCTGCGTGGCACCGCCCATGTAGCCAAACACGGCCCCGACGGTGGCAATGATGGCGGTAAACAAGGCGATTTGATTGACCATGCCACTGCCGGGTGCGTGCTCGCCATGACCGCCTTGCTGGGCCTGCTCGATCTCGTGGTCGTGCGGACCGTGAACGTGAAAACCATGTGCAGACATTTCAAACTCCTGTCGGGCCGGGCTGCTGCCGGTAGGTGACAAAACTGAACTTCAGACCAGTGCTGGAGACGTGGCGCTCGCGAGCGCTCTCCCGCCAGCGGGTGCCAAATGCTGGCGCAAAAACGTCGCCATCAAAATTGGCCTCGATTTCAGTCACCACCGCCGTGCTGGCAAGCGGCAGCGCCTGCTGGTACAGGGCGGCACCACCAATCACCCAGGCATCGCTTTGCGTCGGGCACAAGGCGCAGGCCTGCGCGAGGCTGTGCGCGGTTTGCGCTCCATCGGTCTGCCAATCGGGCTGTGTGGTGAGGACGATGTTGAGCCGTCCCGGCAATGGCCGAAACCGCTGCGGCAACGACTCCCACGTCTTGCGCCCCATGATGACCGGCGCGCCCATCGTTGTGCTTTTGAAATGCGCCATGTCTTCGGGCAGGTGCCAGGGCAGGCCGCCTTGTTTGCCGATGACGCCGTTGGCGGCGCGCGCCAGGATCAGGTGTAGTTTCATTTAGATACATCTAATTCGTCATTGCGAGGAGCGCAGCGACGCGGCAATCCACGCTGGCGTAGCAAAGTCATGGATTGCCGCGCTTCGCTTGCAATGACGAAAGCTGGTGAGTTGATAATTTTATTGTTCCCTAAACCGCCACTGGCGCTTTGATGGCGGGATGGCACTGGTAGTTGAGCATTTCAAAGTCTTCCAGTTGGTAATCAAAAATGCTGGCTGGCCGACGCTTGATCTGCAACTGCGGGTAGGCAAACGGCGCGCGGCTCAGTTGCAGCGCGACTTGCTCGGCGTGGTTGTCGTAGATGTGGCAGTCGCCGCCGCTCCAGATGAAGTCGCCCACGTCCAGATCGCACTGCTGCGCCACCATGTGCGTGAGCAGCGCGTAGCTGGCGATATTGAACGGCACACCCAGAAAAATGTCGGCGCTGCGCTGGTAGAGCTGGCAACTGAGTTTGCCTTTCGCGCCTGGCACCTGCGCCGGTGCCACATAAAACTGAAACAGCGCATGGCACGGCATCAGCGCCATCTTGTCCAGCTCGGCCACGTTCCAGGCGCTGACCATGATGCGGCGTGAATCGGGGTTGGTTTTGAGCAGGTGAATGGCCTGCGCAATCTGGTCGATGTGGCCGCCGTCGGGTGTGGGCCAACTGCGCCACTGCACACCATAAACCGGGCCGAGTTCACCGCTTTGCGGGTCGGCCCATTCGTCCCAGATGGTGCAACCGCGCTGTTGCAGCCAGCGCACGTTCGAGTCGCCGCGCAAAAACCACAGCAGCTCGACGATGACCGCCTTGAGGAAAACTTTTTTGGTCGTGACCAGCGGAAAGCCCTCGTTCAAATCGAAACGCATTTGGTAGCCGAACACGCTCTTGGTGCCGGTGCCGGTGCGGTCAGCCTTGAACACGCCGTGCGTGGCCACATGGCGCAAAAAATCTTCGTACTGGGAGCGCACGGGTGGCATCATCAAAAGCCGCCAAACAACACATCAAGTGCGTTTTGAATCACCAATTGTTGCGGTGCCAGATTGTCAACAGCCGGTTTGAGGGCGGACACCGGAACGGCACCCAATGAGGGGGTGTCCATCACCACTCGGTGGCCTTCAATCTCGAACTCTGGATTCAGGTCGGCGACCCGTAACGGCAGCACCTTGGCATTCCACAACGGCACCAGGATTCTGGTTTGAAGACCTTGGATATGGTCATTTTGCACGTCCAGAAAGTAGGGAATCAACGATCTTTCTTTGATGGTGCTGTTGGGGTAAACATCAAAGCGCGCCATCTTTGACTCCAGTGCGTCCATCGCCCAGCGACTTGCCCCAGCTGCGGTACTTGGCCAGTGGCAGACCATGTTTGGCTATCCTGTTGTTGTAGGCGGCAATGGCATCCTTGTTTGTTTCGTTCCACTTTTCCCAATATTGCCGCTTGACCTCGCCCTGCAAAAATGTATCTACCGTTTTCGACAAGTTGATTCCCATGGCCTTGGCTTGGTCCAGAGTCTGTGCGGTGATCGACAAATTGACAGGACGCTTTGGGGATTGAATGGCTGGGCACATGGTGGCTCCTAGTGTGCATGTTTGATGTGCATCCTATCATGTGCATCAAGATTTATCAC
>JAVHQY010000030.1:0-5635 GCA_036171375.1 Rhodoferax sp.
CCAAGTCGGCGCAGTTTCCGCTGCACGTCTGGCTGCCCGATTCGATGGAAGGCCCAACACCGATCTCGGCGCTGATCCACGCCGCCACCATGGTGACGGCCGGCATCTTCATGGTAGCGCGCATGTCGCCGCTGTTTGAGCTGAGCGAAGCGGCCCTCAGTTTCGTGTTGGTCATCGGCTCCATCACCGCTTTGTTCATGGGCTTGCTCGGTGTCATCCAGAACGACATCAAGCGCGTGGTGGCTTATTCAACGCTGTCACAGTTGGGCTACATGACGGCGGCGTTGGGGGCTTCAGCCTATTCGGTAGCGGTGTTTCACCTGATGACGCACGCGTTCTTCAAAGCGCTGCTGTTCCTGGCCGCCGGCTCGGTCATCATGGGCATGCACCACAACCAGGACATTCGCTGGATGGGCGGTGTGCGCAAATACATGCCGATTACCTGGATCACGGCGTTGCTGGGGTCGCTGGCGCTGATTGGTGCACCGCTGTTTGCTGGCTTCTATTCCAAAGACAGCATCATCGAAGCGGTGGCCGAGAGCCATTTGCCGGGTGCCGGCTTTGCCAGCTTTGCGGTGCTGGGTGGCGTTTTCCTGACCGCTTTCTACACCTTCCGCCTGTACTTCCTGGTGTTCCACGGTGCCGAGCGCTATGACCAGAACCCCGAAGCGCACCACGACGCGCATCATGGGCATGGTGAAAAAGAGCCCCCGCACGAGTCGCCCTGGGTGGTGACGGTGCCGCTGGTGCTGCTGGCGATTCCTTCGGTGGTGCTGGGTTACCTGACGATAGAGCCGATGTTGTTCAGCGATTTTTTCAAGGATTCGATTTTCACCAATTTGCAACGGCACCCGGCGATGGAAGAGCTGGCGGCGGCGTTTCATGGGCCGCTGCAGATGGCGCTGCATGGCCTGCTGACGCTGCCGTTCTGGCTGGCGCTGGCCGGTGTGGTCAGTGCCTACTACATGTACCTGGTCAACCCGGCGCTGCCGGCGGCAATCAAGCGTCACGTCGAGCCGATTTACACCCTGCTTGAGAACAAGTATTACCTCGACTGGTTCAACGAAAACGTTGTCTGCCGGGTGGCGCGCGCGATCGGCAGCGTGCTGTGGAAGGGCGGCGATGTGGCCATCATCGATGGCGCGGTGGTCAACGGTTCGTGGCGCGGCGTGGCCTGGATTGCCGGCGTCGCGCGGCGCTCGCAGACCGGCTATCTGTACCACTATGCGCTGGTCATGATCGTCGGTGTGCTGGTGCTGATGACCTACTTTGTGTGGCTGAAATAATGAGATTGCGGGACGCGTGGCAGCCGCTGCTGCGGCAGGCGCTGTTCCCCACTGACTGGAACTAGAAAAATGGGTCTTTTGAGCCTGGCTATTTGGACACCGATTGTTTTCGGTGTGGTGCTGCTGGCACTCGGTCGCGACGATCAGGCGCGCACCGTGCGCTGGGTTGCCCTGATCGGCGCGGTGGCGAGTTTTCTGGTCACGCTGCCACTCTACACCGGCTTCAAGCTGGGCACGGCTGCCATGCAGTTCGTCGAAAAAGCGCCCTGGATCGAGCGCTTCAACGTCAACTACCACCTCGGTGTCGATGGCATCGGCCTGTGGTTTGTGCTGCTCACCGCGTTCATCAACGTGGTGGTGATCATTGCCGGTTGGGAAGTCATCACCCGTCGCGTCAACCAGTACATGGGTGCGTTCCTGATTCTGAGCGGTTTGCAGGTGGGCGTTTTCACCGCGCTCGACGGCATGCTGTTCTACGTCTTCTTTGAGGCCACGCTGATTCCGATGTACGTGATCATCGGCATCTGGGGCGGGCCCAACAAGATTTACGCCGCTTTCAAGTTCTTCCTCTACACCTTGATGGGCTCGCTGTTGATGCTGGTGGCGCTGATTTTCCT
Source organism: Rhodoferax sp. (assembly GCA_036171375.1). Classification (GTDB taxonomy): domain Bacteria; phylum Pseudomonadota; class Gammaproteobacteria; order Burkholderiales; family Burkholderiaceae_C; genus Rhodoferax. Next base: position 1,904 of record JAVHQY010000030.1, read on the forward strand.
CTACACCAAGTCGGGCGGCAGCTTTGACCTGGTGCAGTGGCAACTGCTGCCGCTGGGGCGCACCGCGCAAACGCTGCTGTTCTTTGCTTTCCTGGCGGCGTTTGCCGTCAAGGTGCCAATGTGGCCGGTGCACACCTGGCTGCCCGACGTGCACGTTGAAGCGCCCACCGGTGGCTCAGCCGTGCTGGCGGCGGTGATGCTCAAGCTTGGTGCTTTTGGCTTCCTGCGCTTTTCCATGCCGATTGCGCCTGATGCCACGCATGAGTGGGCCTGGCTGATGATTGCGCTGTCGCTGATTGCCGTCATCTACGTCGGGCTGGTGGCGCTGGTGCAGACCGACATGAAAAAACTGGTGGCCTACGCATCGGTGGCGCACATGGGTTTTGTCACGCTGGGTTTCTTCCTGTTCAGCGATCTGGGGCTGGCCGGTGCGCTGGTGCAAATGGTTTCGCACGGTTTTGTGTCGGCGGCGATGTTCCTCTCGATCGGCGTTTTGTACGACCGCGCCCACTCGCGTGAGATCGCCAGCTACGGCGGGGTGGTCAATACCATGCCCAAGTTCGCCGCTTTTGCCATTTTGTTCGCCATGGCCAACTGCGGCCTGCCCGGCACCGCCGGTTTCGTCGGCGAGTGGATGGTGATTCTGGCCGCCGTCAAGGTCAACTTCTGGGTCGGCTTTGGCGCTGCGACATCTTTGATTCTCGGTGCCGCTTACACGCTGTGGATGGTGAAGCGGGTCTATCTGGGGCCGGTCACCAACCAGCACGTGAAAGAACTCACCGACATCAACGCGCGCGAATTTGCGTTTCTTTCGCTGCTGGCGATTGCGGTGCTCTACATGGGCTTGTACCCGAAGCCGTTTACCGACGTCATGGACAGTTCGGTGACCGAACTGCTGCGGCACGTTGCCATTTCCAAACTGGTTTGATCAGGCCGCATTGACCCAATTGATTGAAGAGATAAAAGAATGATCGATAAACTCAGTTGGATTTCGGTATTGCCCGAAATCATCTTGCTCGTGGCGGCCTGCGCGATTGCGCTGGTGGATTTGGCGGTGAAGACACCTCGGCGCAACCTGACTTATGGCCTGACGCTGCTGGCGCTGGCGTTGGTAGCGGTGTTGCAGGCCAACGCGGCCAGTTCCGGTGCCACGATTTATGGCTTTGGCAACATGGTGGTAAGCGACCCGATGGGCAACTGGCTGTCGTGTTTTGCCACGCTGGCGGTCATGGTCACGCTGGTCTATGGTCGCCCCTACGCTGCCGATCGCGGCATGCTGCGTGGCGGCGAGCTGTTTTCATTGAGCATGTTTGCCTTGCTCGGCATCAGCGTCATGAGCTCGGCCAACAATTTTCTGGTGATCTACCTGGGGCTGGAACTGCTCACGCTGTCAAGCTACGCGCTGGTGGCGCTGCGCCGCGATCACGCTACTTCCACCGAAGCCGCGATGAAGTATTTTGTGCTCGGTGCCATGGCCTCGGGCTTTTTGCTCTATGGTTTGTCGATGATTTACGGTGCCACCGGCTCGCTTGACATCAACCTGGTTTTCAAAGCCATCAATGCTGGCCAGATCAAGCACCAGGTGCTGGTGTTTGGCACCGTTTTCATCGCGGCCGGGCTGGCCTTCAAATTTGGCGCGGTGCCGTTTCACATGTGGATTCCCGATGTCTATCAAGGCGCACCCACCGTGGTCACGCTGCTGATCGGCGGCGCCACCAAACTGGCGGCGTTCGCCATCGGCATCCGGCTGTTGGTGGAAGCGCTGCTGCCGCTGGCGATCGATTGGCAGCAGATGTTGATGCTGCTGGCGATCGGCTCGCTGTTCGTGGGCAACTTTATCGCGGTGGTACAGAGCAATCTCAAACGCATGCTGGCCTACTCGACCATTTCGCACATGGGCTTTGTGCTGGTGGGCCTGATGTCCGGGGTGGTCAGCGGTGACGTGCATTTTGCCGCCAACGCCTACAGCTCGGCGATGTTTTATGTGGTCACCTACGTGCTGACCACGCTGGGAACGTTCGGCACCATCATGTTGCTGGCGCGGGACGGCTTTGAGAGTGAGGAAATCAGCGACTTCGCCGGTCTCAACGAACGCAGTCCGCTCTACGCCGGCATCATGGCCGTGTGTCTGTTTTCGCTGGCCGGGATTCCGCCGATGGTGGGTTTCTATGCCAAGCTGGCCGTGATTCAGGCGCTGGTGGCATCCGGGCGCAGCATTGACATCGGCCTGGCCGTGTTTGCGGTCATGATGTCGCTGGTGGGTGCCTTCTACTACCTGCGTGTCATCAAGGTCATGTACTTCGACAAGCCGGTGCAAACGGCCGCTATTGCAGCGCCCTTTGACGTGCGCGCCGTGCTGTCGGTCAACGGCGCTTTGCTGCTGGTGCTGGGTCTGCTGCCGGGCGGCTTGATGACCCTGTGCGCCAATGCCGTGCTGCAAATGCTTGGCACCTGAGCAGGTTTTTCCAGCCTTTGACGCTGACCTTGGGCAACATCCCGGCATGAACCAGCGGCCGCGGCGCTTGCCGCACAGCTCCGACCAAGACCTCAGCGCTACTGCCCTGACTGAAACCAGGCTGGCCAGCACGGAGCTGCTGCACGGCAGTTTTCTACACGCTTTCTGCGACCAGGTCCGACTGCCCGACGGCACAGCCAGCGTGCGCGAGTACATCGTGCACCCGGGTGCCGTGATGGTGATCGCGCTGCTGAGCGAAAGCGGCGAGCAAACCCAAGTGGTGCTGGAGCGCCAGTTTCGCTACCCGCTGCAGCAAGTGATGATCGAGTTTCCGGCCGGCAAGCTCGAAACGGGCGAAGAAAGCCTGCACTGCGCCCAGCGTGAACTGTGGGAAGAAACCGGTTACCGTGCTGCCCAGTGGGCGCGCGCGGGTTGCCTGCATCCGGCCATTGCTTATTCCACCGAATTCATCGACATCTGGTTTGCGCGCGACCTCAGTGCCGGCGAGCGCCAGCTCGACCAAGGCGAGTTTTTGCAAGTGTTTGCTGCCAGCGCAGCCGATTTGCAGCACTGGTGCCGCGACGGCCGAGTCACCGACGGCAAGACTTTGAGCGGACTGCTGTGGCTGAACCATGTGCTGGCCGGCGACTGGCAATTGAAGTGGCAGGCGAACCCGTTTTCCGCAGCTGTCAGATAATGCCCACATGAAAGTTCTGGATCTTCAGTGCGCACAGCAGCATCAGTTTGAGGGCTGGTTTGGCTCGGAAGAAGATTACCTGTCGCAGTGCGAGGGCGCGCTGGTGGCGTGCCCGGTGTGCGGCGACACCAGCGTCAGCAAACGCCTGAGCGTACCGCGTCTGAACCTGGGTGCGTCAGCGGCCAGGTTGCCGCAAGCGCCGGCACCTGCCGACACTGCGGTTGAACCGGCAGCCCTGCAGGCGGCGTGGTTCGCACTGGCGCGACGTGTCATCGCGCATACCGACGATGTGGGCGACCGGTTTGCCGAAGAAGCGCGCAAAATTCACTATGGCGAGGTCCAGCGCCGAGGCATTCGCGGCCAGGCCAGTAGCGCTGAAGTGCAATCCCTGCTGGAAGAAGGCATTGCCGTGCAGCCGCTGCCATTGCCGCTGGCGTTGAAAGAGCCGTTGCAATAAGTTAGCGACTCTCACTTTGGCGCGCACCCCGACCCCGTTGCTGCGTCCTGACTTTGTTTTGCACGCTGAAATACCAAGCGCCCGGGATCGGGCTGCCTGAGTGCTGTGCTGCGTGTTCCCGCC
>JAVHQY010000031.1:0-1157 GCA_036171375.1 Rhodoferax sp.
TTGGGCTGCGCCAGCTTTTCTGTTGCTGTCACCGCCGCGCCAGGCCAGACGGTGTTGGGATCACGACGGTAGGTCTGCAAGCTGGCCATGTCCAGCGTCGCCGAAGTTACATAATCCTTGAACGCAACATAGCCAAAATTAATGTTGTACACGTAGCTGGGGTTGCCAATGTGCAGCTTCACCGCCGGGCTCAGATACTGATTTTGCGCCAGCACCTTGAAATTTTGCGTCAAGGACGGTATCGCGTTACTCAGAAGCAGCGTCGTGCTGCTGGGGTTGAGCATATTGACACCGGTCACGTCGAACTTGTCGTCATATTGGTGAAAGTGTTGTTTGGACTGGCAAGCAGAACCTGTGCAGCTATCGCCCACACTCACCGCCTCCACGCCCGCACTGTTGAAAGCACTGGCCGTCAGCGCCGGGGCAAAATCGGTCCAGCCCGAGGCTGCGGTACCCGCCGAGGCATCGGCACCGCCGGTCAAATTGGTGCTGCTAAAACCGGGTGAGCTGCCGCTGGTGGTCATGGTGACATTTACCGAACCGTTCCAGGCAGCGCCGCTGCTTTTGGCGCTGATTTTGATGGTGTGATCGTTACCATAATTTTTGCTGATAACGTAATGCGCCGACGACTTACCGTCAAGGAAGTCATCCAGGTTTTTCGGCTTGTAACTGCCTGGTACACCCGAATAAAGCGTTTCGCCGTTGGCCACAATCGTCAGCGCCGTCACATTCTTCGAGGTGCTGCTGCTGGCGTAGGTAAAGCTCACGCTGCCAACAGCTTTGGTGGCCGCCGTTGCCGGCATCGCCGCCACTTGGGGTGTCTGCGCCGTCCCGGCACCGACCACGATACTCTTGCCGTTGTATTGCGCGCCAACCGGTGCCTTGACGGTCACCACATTGCCTGAAACCGTGGCGGTAAAGCCGCCGGACACCAGATTTTTGATCGTCGTTGCGTTGCCGCTTGCGTTGCTGCCATCGACGATGTCCGTCACCGACAGGCCCGTCAAAATGGTGGCACCATCGACGGTGATGGCACCCAAGGTGGCCGGCACCCCACTGATCTGCCCCGTGCTGCCGACGGTGATGGTGGCAGTGGCTTGCGCACCGCCCGTAGGCGCACCGTAATAAATATCCTCGTCGAAGTGCCCGCCGGTCAC
>JAVHQY010000032.1:0-22700 GCA_036171375.1 Rhodoferax sp.
CGACCCCAATAACCCTTATTGGCCAGCTCGTACGCACCGCACCGCAGTTGGATGTCAAAACCTTGCAAACGCGTCAGGCACGTTCGGCCGCAGCATGTTGCTGCTCCAGAAAGCGTTGCGCATCGAGGGCGGCCATGCAGCCGCTGCCGGCGCTGGTGATGGCCTGGCGATAGATGTGGTCCTGCACATCGCCAGCGGCAAAAATGCCGGGCACGCTGGTCTGCGTGGCAAAGCCGTTTTGTCCGCCCTGCGTCACCAGGTAGCCGCCGGCCATCGCCAGTTGACCTTTGAAAATTTCCGTGTTCGGGGAATGGCCGATGGCAATGAAGCAGCCTTGCAGGGCGAGCTCCTGGGTTTGTCCGCTGTTCACGTCCTTGAGTCTGATGCCGGTGACACCGGTGCCATCGCCCAGCACTTCATCGAGCGTGGAAAACGTTTTGAGTTCAATCTTGCCAGCAGCGACTTTTTCCATCAATTGGTCGATCATGATCGGTTCGGCGCGGAACTTGTCGCGACGGTGGATCAAATAGACTTTGCTGGCGATGTTGGAGAGGTACAGCGCTTCTTCCACCGCTGTATTGCCACCGCCAACCACGCAGCAGAGCTGGTTGCGGTAAAAAAAACCGTCGCAGGTGGCACAGCCTGAAACGCCGCGGCCCATAAACGCGGTTTCGCTTGGCAGTCCCAGGTATTTGGCCGCAGCGCCGGTGGCCAGAATCAAGGCATCGCAACTGTAGCTGGCCTCGTCGCCGTGCAACAGAAACGGGCGCTGGCTGAAATCGACCGAGCTGATCTGGTCAAAAACAATTTCGGTCTTGAAGCGCTCGGCATGGGCCAGAAAGCGTTGCATCAAATCGGGTCCTTGCACGCCCGCCACGTCCGCCGGCCAGTTGTCAACTTCGGTGGTGGTCATCAACTGGCCGCCTTGCGCGATGCCGGTGATCAGCAGTGGTTTGAGGTTGGCGCGCGCGGCGTAAATGGCGGCGGTGTAGCCAGCCGGGCCGGAGCCCAAAATCAGAACTTGCGTGTGCTTGGTGGTTGCCATCGTGATACCTATAAGCCGTGTACGGTACAGTGTAGGACAGTATGACTCATTTGTTCAATTCGATGCACTCCCAGCCGTCTGTCGGGCACGCCGGAGCCACTCGCTGGGGCCGCTTTGGCGAGGAAATCACATTGGTGCTGGGGCTGGCGCTGCTGGTGGTGTGGACGCTGGCGTTGCTGAGCTATTCGCCGCAGGACGCGGCCTGGTCAACTTCGGGCAGCAGCGATGTGCCGCTCAATCGCCTTGGCCCCTGGGGTGCCTGGCTGGCCGATGCGAGCTATTTTCTGCTTGGAATTTCGGTCTGGTGGTGTGTGCTGGCCGGAGTGCGGCTCTGGCTTGCCAGCCTGGCACATTGGCTGCGTGGGCATGAGTTGCTGGTGTCGCAACCGGCGATGCCGCAACGCCGCGGGTGGCATTCATCTGGAGCGGCATTCTGGTTCGGTTTGGTGTTGCTGCTGGCTGCCAGCAGCAGCTTGGAATGGACGCGTTTATACAGCCTGGAAGCTCGCTTGCCTGGCTACAGCGGTGGTGTTCTGGGGTCTGTGCTGGGGTCGCTGAGTGTGAGTTGGCTTGGTTTTTCCGGCGCGGCATTGCTCTGCATCGTGGTCGGGTTGATCGGCGTTGCGCTGGCATTTGGTTTTTCCTGGGCGCAGTTGGCGGAGCGAATCGGTGCCTGGGTTTTCTCGCAGATCGAGTCGCAGCGCGAGCAGCGGGAGCTGGCGCAAGACGTGGCGGTGGGACAAAAAGCGGCGTGGGTGCGCGCCCAAGGCGTCAGCGACGAGCAGCTCGAAGCCAAAGTGCGTCCGGCCAAGCCACTCAAGATCGAGCCGGTGCTGGTGGAGGTTGCGCCCAGCGAGCGCGCGACCAAGGAGCGGCAAAAACCTCTGTTTGCCGAACTGCCCGACAGCAAGCTGCCACCGGTGGCGCTGCTCGATGCGGCACCGTCGCGCCAGGACGCGGTGGAGCCGGAGACGCTGGAGATGACCAGCCGCATGATTGAGAAAAAACTGCGCGACTTTGGCGTTGAGGTGCGCGTTGTGCTGGCGCAGCCCGGCCCCGTCATCACCCGCTACGAGATCGAACCTGCCACCGGTGTCAAGGGCGCGCAGATTGTGGCCTTGGCCAAAGACCTGGCGCGCTCCTTGAGCCTGGTGTCGATTCGTGTCGTGGAGACCGTTCCCGGCAAGAATTCCATGGCGCTTGAACTGCCCAACGCCAAGCGGCAATCGATTCGGCTGTCGGAAATACTCGGCTCGCAGGTGTACAACGAAGCCAGGTCGTTGCTGACCATCGGGCTGGGCAAGGACATCGTGGGCAAGCCGGTGCTGGCCGATTTGGCCAAAATGCCGCACCTGTTGGTGGCCGGAACCACTGGCTCGGGCAAGTCGGTCGGCATCAACGCCATGATCCTGAGCCTGCTCTACAAAGCCGACGCGGGCGATGTGCGCTTGCTGATGATCGACCCCAAGATGCTGGAGATGTCAGCCTACGAGGGCATACCGCACTTGCTCGCGCCAGTGGTCACCGACATGCGCCAAGCGGCTTATGCGCTGAGCTGGTGTGTCGCGGAGATGGAGCGCCGCTACAAGCTCATGAGCAAGATCGGCGTGCGCAACCTGGCCGGTTTCAACGCCCGCATTGACGAAGCAGCGGCGCGCGGCGAGCACCTGGACAACCCGTTTAGTCTGATGCCCGAGGCACCTGAGCCACTGTCGCGCATGGCGCACATCGTGGTGGTGATCGACGAGCTGGCCGATTTGATGATGGTGGTGGGTAAGAAAATTGAAGAGCTGATTGCCCGCCTGGCGCAAAAGGCGCGGGCTGCTGGCATCCATCTGATTCTGGCCACCCAGCGCCCCAGCGTTGATGTCATCACCGGTCTGATCAAGGCCAACATTCCAACGCGCATCGCTTTTCAGGTTTCGAGCAAGATCGACAGCCGCACGATTCTCGATCAGATGGGCGCCGAGGCCCTGCTTGGCATGGGCGACATGCTTTACCTGCCCAGTGGCACCGGTGTGCCGATCCGGGTGCACGGCGCTTTTGTCAGCGATGAAGAAGTGCATCGGGTGGTGAGTCACCTCAAGTCGCAGGGGGCATCCAATTACGTTGAGGGTTTGCTCGAAGGCGGTGAAGCCGATGACGATTCGTCGGCGCTGGCGGGTGGCGCGTCGGCGGAAAAAGATCCGCTCTACGACCAGGCAGTTGAAGTGGTGCTGAAAAATCACAAAGCCAGCATTTCGCTGGTGCAGCGCTACTTGAAAATTGGCTACAACCGCGCGGCACGGCTGGTGGAGGAAATGGAAAATGCCGGCCTGGTCAGCGCCATGAGCAACAGCGGTCAGCGTGAGATTCTGGTGCCGAGGCGCGAGGAATGAAAGCGATGCTGCTCGTCAAGGGCTGGTTGGTCACGGGCTGGCTGGCAACGACGCTGGCCAGCGCGGGTGGTTTGCAAAGCCTGGAGAGTTTCATCCAGAGCAGCCACAGCGGCAAAGCCGATTTCACGCAGGTGGTAACGCTGCCAAGTCGGCCGGGACAGACAGCGCGGGTTCGTACTTCCTACGGCAAGTTCGAGTTTGCACGCCCCAACCGGTTCCGCTTTGATTACCTCAAACCGTTGGCCCAAAGCATTGTGGCCGACGGTCAGACATTGTGGTTGTTTGACGTGGAACTGAACCAGGTCACGGCGCGCCCGCAGGCGCAGGCGTTGGGGTCCACACCGGCAGCGCTGATTGCCTCGGCCCCCAACCTCAAAGCACTGCAGGCGCAATTTGTGTTGACGCAGGCAGCGCCGCAGGACGGCTTGCAATGGGTGCAGGCCACGCCCAGGTCCGAGCACGGCCAGTTGCAGTCGGTACGCATTGGCTTGCGACCGGATGCCAATGGTGCTGCGCCGGGTGGCAGTCTGGCAGCGCTGGAAATCGTTGACAGTTTTGGTCAGCGCTCGGTGCTGACTTTTCACGCCTGGCAGGTCAATCCGGTGCTGCCACGCAACGCGTTTGAATTCAAACCGCCGCCGGGAGCGGATGTGATCCGGCCCCAGGACTGAAATGGACGTGGATCCGGCCTCCCACCCACCGCTGGCCGAGCGCTTGCGGCCCACGACGCTGGCTGATGTCGTTGGGCAGCGCGCCTTGCTCGGTGCTGGCATGGCGCTGCGCATCGCTTTTGAGTCGGGACAGCCGCACAGTTGCATTCTGTGGGGGCCGCCGGGCACCGGCAAAACCACCATTGCGCGCTTGATGGCCGCGGCTTTTGATGCCCAGTTCATCGCCATTGGTGCAGTGCTCGGCGGCGTGAAAGATATTCGCGAAGCGGTGGAGCGCGCGCAAGTGGCGCAACAGCAGGGACGACGGACGATCGTTTTTGTCGACGAGGTGCATAGGTTCAACAAAAGTCAGCAAGACGCTTTTTTGCCGCACGTTGAAAGTGGTCTTTTCACTTTTATTGGCGCCACCACCGAAAACCCTTCTTTTGAGGTCAACTCGGCGCTGTTGTCGCGCGCTGCGGTGTATGTGCTCGAACCCCTGGGGGCGAGCGATCTGGCGCAAATCGTCGAGCGCGCGATCGTCTCGCAGGCCATGCCCCAGCTCGATGGCCCGGCGCGCGAACAACTGATTGCTTACGCCGATGGCGACGCACGCCGCTTGCTCAATACGCTGGAGACGTTGGCGCTGGCCGCAGCGCAGGAAAAGCGCAGCGACATCACCTTGGACTGGATGCGGCAGATTTTGGGCGAACGCTTGCGCCGCTATGACAAGGCGGGCGAGCAGTTTTACGACACCATTTCAGCCCTGCACAAATCGGTGCGTGGCTCGGACCCCGATGCAGCGCTTTACTGGTTGGTGCGCATGCTCGACGGCGGCGTTGATCCGCGTTACCTGGCGCGGCGCATGATACGTATGGCCAGTGAAGACATTGGCCTGGCTGATCCGCGCGCCTTGCAGCTTGCGCTCAGCGCCGCGCAGGTCTATGAGCGCCTGGGCTCGCCAGAGGGCGAACTGGCGTTGGCGCAGTGCGTGATTTATTTGGCGGTGGCGGCCAAATCCAATGCGGTTTACAAAGCTTTGGGCGCTGCCCGCGCTTGGGTCAAACAAGATGCCACGCGGCCGGTGCCGCTGCGCTTGCGCAACGCGCCCACGCAACTGATGAAAGAACTCGATTACGGCAAAGGCTATCGTTACGCCCACGACGAGGAGGGCGGCTTTGCTGCTGGTGAACACTACTTGCCCGACGGCATGCCGGCAGCGGACTTTTACCAGCCGGTGCCGCGTGGTCTTGAAATCCGCATTGCCGAGAAGCTGCGCGAGCTGCGTGAACTCAATCGACAAGCGCACGATATAGCGCCAGATAAAGCAGCAAAAGCATAGGGCTTACCCGATGCCGGGGCGGGGAATTGTCTCGCTATACTCCACCCACTTATTTTTATCGATCGGCAGCTCAGGCCAAAAGCCAGCGCTGTCAGCTATCTTTTAAAGGAAATTCGGTGCAAGCTACTCTTATTCGATCAATGACCGCCTGCGCCTTTGCGCTGGCACTCACGCTGCCGCTGGCACCCGTCGCGGCGCAGGCACAGCCAGCCAACCCAGCAGCGACGCAACCGGCAGCCGCCGGCGCTGCGGCAGCCGCAACGCCGGCCGAAGTCAAACCGGGCGAACCCGCTGCGCCGGCCAAGAAAGCCGGTGAAGTTGCTGACAACCCGTACGGCCTTGAATCGCTGTGGAAAACTTCCGACGCTGTGGCCAAGACCGTCTTGCTGCTGCTGCTGATCATGAGCATTGGCAGTTGGTATATTTTGATCATCAAAATCATTGAACAGACCAAGATGGGCCGCCAGGCCAAAGCGGTGGCCAAAAGTTTCTGGCCGGCTGCAACGGTGGAGCTGGGTGCTGCCACGCTGGACAAGAACAGCCCGTACCGCTACATCGCTGATTCGGCCACCAATGCGGTGAAAAAACACGACGGCCTGATGGGCCATGTTGATCTCAATGACTGGATTGCACTTGGCATTCAGCGCGCCGTCGAGCGCGTGCAAAGCAACACCCAGGGTGGGCTGGCATTTCTGGCCACGGTCGGTTCGATTTCGCCTTTTGTCGGGCTGTTTGGAACTGTCTGGGGTATTTACCATGCGCTGACGGCGATTGGCATTTCGGGCCAGGCATCGATCGACAAAGTCGCCGGCCCGGTGGGTGAGGCGTTGTTGATGACGGCCATCGGTCTGGCAGTGGCGGTGCCGGCGGTGCTGGCCTACAACTGGCTGGTGCGCCGCAACAAAGCCGTGATGGATGAAGTGCGCGCGTTCAGCAGTGATTTGCACGCGATTGTTCTGGGCTCGGTGAAAAGGGCCTGATCCGGCGCTCACGCGCGCTGGGTCATTGTCTGTGAGGAAACGCTTATGTCCATGAACGTCGGCTCCAATGAAGACGGCGGGGAAGATGCCGTGATGGCGGCCATCAACACCACACCCCTGGTGGATGTGATGTTGGTGCTGCTGATTATTTTTCTCATCACCATTCCGGTGGTGACCACTTCGATCAAGGTCGCATTGCCCAAAGAGCGCGTTGAAATTCGGGAAACCAAACCAGAAAACGTGATCATTTCGGTCGATCAAAGCGGAACCATTTTCTGGTACGAGTCGCGTATCAAGAACGTCGATGAGCTGGTGGCGAAACTCAAAAAAGTCTCCACCGTCAAGCCGCAGCCGGAAGTGCAGGTGCGCGGCGACTTGAGCGCACGCTACGAAGGCGTTGGCAAAGTGTTGCTGGCGGTCCAGCGCGCCGGCATCGTCAAGGTTTCCTTTATCACTGAGCCACCGCCGTTGGGCGGCTGACCGTTAACCAGGAGTCATTCCATGGGAATGCACGTTGCAGATGCCAGTGGTTCGAAAGAACCTGAAGTCATGATGGAGATCAATACGACGCCCCTGATTGACGTGATGCTGGTCTTGCTGGTGATGCTGATCATCACCATTCCGATTCAATTGCACTCGGTCAATCTGGAGATGCCGGTGGGCGCGCCACCGACCAGTTTGGTCAAGCCGGAAAAGATTCAAATCGATATCGATGAGCAAAGCGTCGTTTACTGGCAGGGCTTGCCAGTGTCGGCGCAGGAACTGGATGAAAAAATGAAAGCCATGGCGCACCAGGAGCCGCAACCCGAGGTGCACATCCGCCCCAACAAGCAATCAAAGTATGCGGTGTTTGCCAATGTGCTCTCCAGCAGCAAGCGCCTGGGCCTGAACAAAATTGCCGTTATCGGCGCTGAACAGTTTGTGCAATGAATACGCTTGACTTGAACTACCGCTTTGAGCCCCGGGATCCGTCCAAACGGATCAAGGGCCTGGTCATTGTGATTGCACTGCATGCGTTTCTGGGCTACGCCCTGATTTCGGGCATGGCGCGCAAGGGTTTGAACTTCATCAAGAAGCCACTCGAAGCGGTGGTGATCCAGGAAGTCATCATTCCGCCGCCGCCACCGCCGCCGCCGAAGAAAGTTGAAAAACCCAAGGAGTTGCCCAAGGTGGAAGCGCCGCCACCGCCCTATGTGCCACCGCCCGATGTGGCCGCACCAAGTCAATCCAATGCGCCAGCCATTGTTTCCACAGCCGTGGTGCCCAAGACAGCGGCCGTGATTGCGCCACCCCCCGTGCCACGGCCAGCGCCGGTGCAAACTGGCCCGCGTGTGGCCAGCATGGGGGTGGCCTGCCCGACGCAGGTGCCGCCGGAGATGCCGCGCAAGGCGTTGCAAGACGGCATTGAGGGTCTGGTGAAAGCGCAGATTTTCATTGGCAAAGGCGGAGTCATCAAGGATGTGGTGGTGCTGTCGGGGCCACGTGTTTTCCACGCTGCGGTCAAGGCGGCCATGATGCAGTACAAGTGCGTCAGCGAAAGTGGCGACGTGGTGGCGACGCAGGAATTCAACTTCAAACTCGAATAGTGAAGCCCATGCGGACCACAGCCAGCATGAATGCGGTGCCTTTGCCGGTCAGCGCCGCAGCGCGGTGGGCAGGCCCAGGAATTTTGTTACTTTTTTGAGGGTGTGCGCTCGTGGCCACGCAGCAGGAGCTCAGCGAGTTTTTGAAGAGTGTCGAGCGCCGCGCTTTCAAGCGGGCTGCCTATCAGGTACGCAATACCGAGTCGGCGCTGGATATCGTGCAAGACAGCATGATCAAACTGGCGCAAAGCTACGGTGACAAGCCGACGGCTGAGTTGCCGCTGTTGTTTCAGCGCATCCTGTCCAACTGCATTCTGGACTGGTTTCGGCGTCAACAGACACGCAACGCCCATTTTTCCAACCTGAGCGATTTCGAATCCAGCGATGACGAGGGGGAATTTGACCTGTTGGAGACGCTGGAGGTGACGAGTCAGGCACCGCAGACCGAGAGCGCCCAGAGCGTCATCGAGCGGGCACAGACCTTGCAGGCGATTGAGGCTGAAATCGAAAAACTCCCAGCGCGTCAACGCGAAGCGTTCCTGATGCGTTATTGGGAGGAGTTGGATGTTGCCGAGACTGCGGCCGTGATGGCGTGCTCGGAAAGCAGCGTCAAAACGCACTGTTCCAGAGCCATTCAGACACTCAGCAAAGTACTCAAGGCGAAGGGAATCACTCCATGACAAATTCAAATCAATACCGCAGTCTGTTGACGCAGGATCGCCTGGGTCTGCGCCTTTGCGCCCGTTTGTCTGACGCAACCGATGAGCTTCCTCATGACGTGCTCGAACGGTTGCGCGCCAGTCGCGTGCAGGCTGTGTCGCAGCGCAAAGTGGCGTGGCGGCAGAGTGCTGCGCAGGTGGCGCTGGTCGGTGGCACCAGCCTGACTTTTGGCGATGGCAGGCTGGGCTGGTGGGGCCGCATCGGCGCTGCGTTGCCGATGCTGGCTCTGGTATTGGGTTTGCTTGCCATTGGTGTCATTCAAAATGACAAGCGCGCCGACGAGATTGCTGAAATTGACGCTGCCTTGTTGACCGACGAACTTCCTCCAGCGGCTTATGCTGATCCGGGTTTCTGGCAGTTTCTGAAGCTCACGACCGGGCAGAATTCACAATAGGTTACCGCGCCATGTCACTGCCGGTTTTTTTGCCGCCAAGGTTTGCGCTCAACGTCCTTGCTCTGGCTTGGGTGCTGGCGCAGTCTGCTACTGGTTCAGCGCTGGCCAGTGAAAGTGTAACGGCTGTGCCCAGCGTGGCGGCCAGCAGCGCCGCCATCCCAAGCGTCAAGGCCAGCAAGGCGGTCAAACCGATTGCGTCCAGCGCGACAGCCAAACTGGTTTTCAACCCATCCTGGCGCGAACTCACGGCGGCGCAACAGCTTTCACTCAAACCATTGGCGGCCAATTGGGATGCGCTCGAAGTGGCCAGAAAGCGCAAATGGTTGGCACTGGCCGCCAATTACGCCAGTTTGCCTGCGACGGAGCAGGCCAAGTTGCACAGCAGGATGAAGGAATGGGCAGCGCTGAGCCAGCAGCAGCGCAGCCAGGCCAGGCTCAACTTTGACCGTGCCAAACAAATCAGTCCGCAGCAAAAGAGCGTTAATTGGGAGGCGTATCAGGCGTTAAGTGCTGAAGAAAAGAAAAAACTGGCCGCTGCGGCACCACCAAAACCGGTTGGAGCGGCCACCGCAACCAAGCCAGTGTCGGCGAAAAAATTGACCAAGATTGCCGTCACGCGCCAGACCTCGACGCAAAAGCCGCCCAAGCTTGCGGTTGCGCCTGCCGTCAATAGTCGAACCTTGCTGCCCTATCCAAAGCCGCCGCTACAGCCGGTATCACAGGCGACAGCGGCGAGCGCGCCGCAGAAGGTCGCACCCGCAGTTTTGCCGACCGCACCCAACCCGGCCAGCGCGGCATCGTTTTGACGGGCTATAGTGCGAACATGAAAACATTTCAAACTTTTGCCGAACTTGCCGGCCACGTCGGCCAAGAGATTGCGGTCAGTGACTGGACCACCATCACCCAGCAGCAGGTGAACCAGTTTGCCCAGGCCACCGGCGACGATCAATGGATCCACGTCGATGTCGAACGTGCCAAGGCCGGGCCATTTGGCGGCACCATTGCGCATGGCTTTTTGACGCTGTCGTTGCTGCCAGGTTTTTTCATTTCTTCGCTGAAGATTGTGGAAAAAGGCATGGGGGTCAACTACGGGCTGAACAAGGTGCGCTTCACCGCACCGGTGCCGGTGGGCAGCCGTGTGCGGGCACGCTTGAAACTTCTGGCCAGCGCGCCCATTGACAAGGGAGGTTTCCAGATGACCTGGAACGTCGCGGTGGAGCGTGAAGGGCTGGACAAACCGGTCTGCGTGGCCGAGTCGCTGGCGCGCTACTACCCGTGACGTAGCCTGCTGGTTCGCGCTACGCGGCCGAATCGGGGATGGCGAAGTTGGTTTGTCGCCAAGCCTCGAAAACTGTGATTGCCACCGCATTGGACAAGTTCAGACTGCGCTGACCTGCCAGCATGGGCAGTCTCAGGCATTGTTCGGGAGCGAAAGACTGGCGCACCGACTGCGACAGGCCATGGGTTTCCGCGCCAAACACCAGATAGTCCCCAGTGGCAAATTTCGCTTCGAACAGTGAGTGGCTAGCCCGCGTCGTCATCGCGTACAGCGCCCGTGGCGGCGGTTGTTCAGAGGCCAGAAAAGTTTGCCAATCCGCATGGCACTTGACGCGGGTGTATTCGTGGTAATCGAGTCCGGCGCGGCGTAACTGTTTGTCGTCCAGGGTAAAACCCAGCGGTTCAATCAGATGCAAGGTGCAGCCGGTGTTGGCCGCCAGGCGAATGATGTTGCCGGTGTTGGGTGGAATTTCGGGTTCGACCAGGACAATATGAAACATGGGCCGATGTTATTCGGTACGGGCAATCACCACGGCCGTGATGTGACGTGCACCCGCGCAACGCAGCACAGTGGCTGCCGCGTGGAGCGATGCACCGGTGGTCATCACGTCATCGACCAGCACCACTTTGGCACCTTGGAGCTGCCCGGCGCGCAGTGGCTCCACAGCCAAGGCGTTGCTCAGCGCCGTGAGTCGCTCGGCGCGTTTAAGCGAGCTTTGCGGTGCCGTGTCATGGATGCGCAGCAACAAGCGATGATCGGTCTTGCCGCGGGCGAGCTGGCGTGCCAGCAGCAGCGCCTGGTTGAAGCCACGGTCTTGCAGGCGTTGCTTTGACAAGGGCATCGGCAGCACCAGATCGGCTGCCTCCAGCGCTGGTTCCACCCACGGCGTGCTGCGCAGCAGCAGGGCAAACGCACGGGCCAGCGCCGGTTGCTGGTGAAACTTGAAATCTACAATCAAGCCGGACCAGGGGAAAGCGTAGCTGACGGCAGCCAGACAGGCATCCAGCGGTGGCGGTTTTTTGAGGCAGGCACCGCAGATTTTTACGCTGGCTGGGACTGGCAGCGCGCAAGTCAGGCAGCGTGAGCGCGGTTGCGCGAAGCGGCTGATGCACGACTCGCAAACCGTCTGTGCCGGCCAGGCGTGGCATACCCGGCACTGGCTGGGCAGCGCTGACAATAGCTGTTGGTTCCAGGCATGAAACATGAAGCCAATATACTCCGTGCACTCCATCACCCTAGAAAATCATGGCCGAGCAACGCTCATCGCTCATTGATCCGCAAGCAGCAAAGCGTTGGCAGTCGCGACCGGCTGCGGCCTCGCCCTGGCTTCATGAAGAAGTGGCGCGGCGCATGCAAGAGCGTCTGGACTTGATCCGTTTGCAGCCTTCGAGCTGGGCCCATTGGGGCAGCGTCGGCGGCGGTTTGCAGGCGCACGCGCTGCTGGCGCAGCGCTATCCCAAGGCCTGTTGTTTTGTCGTTGAGAGCGAGCCCGCGCAACGGCGCTATGCGGTCAGCCGGCTGACCCGGCCGTGGTGGCAGCGACTGTTGGGGCGGCAGCCGCCAACGCAGTTTGCCAGTCCGGGAACAAATTCAGTGCAAATGCTGTGGGCCAATATGCTGCTGCACATGGTGGCCGATCCGCAGGCCATGATGCGACAGTGGCACGAGGCCTTGGCCGTTGATGGTTTTTTGATGTTTTCCTGCCTCGGGCCAGACAGCTTGCTGGAGCTGCGCCAGCTTTACCGCGAGCTGGGTTGGTCGGCTCCAGCGCATGAATTCACCGACATGCACGATTGGGGCGACCGTCTGCTACAGGTTGGTTTTGCCCAGCCGGTGATGGACATGGAGCGCATCACGCTGACTTTTGCTACAGTCGGGCGACTGTTAGAGGAACTGCGTGGGTTGGGGCGCAATTTGCACCCCGACCGCTTCAGCGCTTTGCGCGGCCGCCGCTGGCACGGGCAGTTGCAGCAGGCGCTGGCAAGCAAACCACTGCAACTGACTTTTGAAATCATTTATGGTCATGCCATCAAACCCAAGGCGCGGCTCGATGTGGCTTCGCACAGCGAGATTTCACTCGACGAGATGCGGGCCAGTTTGGCGCGGCGCAGGAACCAATCTATTTGAAGAGATAACGAAACATGAACAAACGCAAAGTGTTGCAACTCGCGCTCAAAGGTGTTGGTCTGGTGACGGTGGGCGGTATCGTGGCCGCTTGCTCAAAAAACGCGCCTGAGTTTTCGTCCATCGATGTCACCGGCGCTGAGTATGCGCGCGATTTTGCCCTCACCGATCACAACGGCAAGGGCCGCAGCCTGAAGGATTTTGCCGGCAAGATTGTGGTGATGTTTTTCGGCTTTGTGCATTGCGAGGACGTTTGCCCGACGACGTTGGCTGATCTGGCACGGGTCAAGCAACTGCTGGGTCGCGATGGTGAGCGGCTACAGGTGCTGTTCGTGACGGTCGATCCCGAGCGTGACAACGCTGCGGTGTTGAAGGACTACGTGGTGCATTTTGATTCTGGTTTTTTGGGCCTCTACACCGATCCGATCAATCTGGCGGTAGTGGCCAAGGAATACCGGGTTTACTACAAAAAAGTCAGCGGCCATGACGATGCCAGCTACGGTGTCGATCACACTGCGGGCACCTACGTTTATGACACCCGTGGTAAGTTTCGCTTGTACGCAGCGTACCCGGTGGATGCCAAAAAACTGGCGGCCGACATCGGCTTGCTACTGAAAGCGTAAACCGCCGGTTGAGGCGGGGGACCAGAGTGCTAAGCGCGGCGGGCTCTTTCTTCCTCTTGCAAACGCAACACGCGGCGCTGCACTTTGCCCGTCGTTGTCATCGGCAGGGCAGCGATGATCTCGATTTCCTTGGGGTACTCGTAGGGTGCCAATTTGTTTTTCACATGGGCTTGTAGCTCGGCCACCAACGTGGCATCAAAAGCCGCCGTCTGGCTGCCTTGGCGCGCGCGCCGCTCAACATAATCGGGTGACAGAACGACATAGGCTTTGACCAGCGCGCCGCGCTCGCGGTCCGGTTTGGGAACGACTGCGGCATTGGCCACAGCAGCGTGTTTGAGCAGGCAGTTTTCGATTTCACCGGGCCCGATGCGGTAACCGGCTGCCTTGAACATGTCATCGGCGCGCCCCTGGTACCACAGGTAGCCGTCGCTGTCGCGCTTGGCCAGGTCGCCGGTGCGGCACCAGTTGCCGGTGAATTTCGCCTGGGTCGCTGCATCATTTTTCCAGTAGCCCAGAAAAAAAACCGGGTCCGGCTCGCCATGGACATCCAAGCGGTTCAGCGCCACCTCGCCGATGACATCCAGCGCACATTCTTTGCCCAGCTCATCGATGATCTGGATCTGGTGACCAGGATAGGCCCGGCCCATGCTGCCAGGTTTGGCACGCCAGGCGGGCGAACAATTGCCGATCAGGTAATTGATTTCGGTCTGACCGAACATCTCGTTGACCGTCACGCCCAACTGCTGCTGGCAGTAATCAAACACCGCGTCACCGACCGCCTCACCAGCGCTCATGATGGCTTGCAGCTTGAGCTTGAATTGTTGGCGCACCGTGGCCCGGGCGGTGCCGGCAAAGGTTTTCATGATGGCCTTGAGCGCCGTCGGGAAAAGAAAAGTGTGCGTCACGCCAAAGCGGTGCATCAACTCCAGCGCCAGTTGCGCACTGAAGCGGCCGTTGTAGGCGACGATGGGGCGACCAAAGTACAGCGTTGGCAGCAGCGCATCCATCAAGCCGCCGGTCCAGGCCCAATCGGCTGGCGACCAGAACACGGCATCGCTGTCGGCGTTGTCGCGGCCATCAAAGCCAAACCAGTTCTGGCTGCAAACAAAACCGCTCAGATTGCCGATCAGGGCGCGGTGTGCGATCAAGGCACCTTTGGGGTTGCCGGTGGTGCCGCTGGTGTAAATCAGCACCGCCGCTTCTTCGGCTGCCGTATCGACCAGGGCAAATTCTGCGCTCATGTTTGCCAGCGCCTGGTCGTACCATCGATCGGCAACAGTTGTATCGGCGTTGCCCACGCCCAGAATGCAGCGCAGCGCCGGGCACTGCGCTCGCACCGACTGCACGCTGGCGATGGCGCTCGCATCGCAAATGGCCAGTACCGCAGCGCCGTCGTGCAATCTGAATTGCAACGCGTCGGGACCAAACAACATGGACAGCGGCAGCGCCACCGCGCCCATTTGCAGCACGGCCAGGTAGGCTACCGCGCACTCGAAGCGTTGCGGCAGAACGATCGCCACCCGGTCGCCGCGCTGCACGCCTTGTTGCACCAGCCATTGCGACAGACGGTTGGCAGCGACTTGCAATTGGGCGTAGCTGTAGCGGCGGGCCTGGCCAGCGGCATCGAGCGCTTCAATGGCGATACGCTGACGGGCATCGGCGCGCGCTGCCCAGCGACCGCAGCAGACCTGGGCGATGTTCAAGCGTGCTGGCACCCACCAGCGAAAACCCCGATACAGACTGGTGTAGCAGTCGCTGGCTGGCGTGCTGGTTTTGTCCCGGCGTTGACTGGCAGTCATGGCAGTTCTCCTTATGATTGGACATTATCACCCTCATCATTTGCAATGTACCAAGTCAAAAGACCCGCGCGCAGCGAGTTTGTCGCCGTCCGCAATCTCAGTTACCACGTCCTGTGCTGGGGTAAGCCGGCACCCGACAAGACCCCGCTGGTGCTGTTGCACGGCTGGATGGACGTGGCGGCCAGCTACCAGTTTGTCGTCGATGCCATGAGCAGCGAGCAGTATGTGATAGCGCCCGACTGGCGCGGCTTTGGGCACAGCGTTTTGCAAACGGACAATTTCTGGTTTCCGGACTATCTGGCTGACCTGGACTTTTTGCTTGACCATTACGCTGGCGCGCAAGCGGTCAATCTGGTCGGGCACAGCATGGGTGGCAACGTGGCCATGATTTATGCCGGGGTGCGCCCCGAGCGCGTGCGCCGCCTGGTCAACCTGGAGGGGTTTGGCATGCCTGCCACTCAGCCGCAGCAGGCTCCCGAGCACTTTGTTCACTGGCTTGACGACTTGAAAAAACTGCACCAGGGAGAACTTGAACTCAAAGCCTATGACTCGGTCGCCGGGGTGGCACGGCGGTTGATGAAGACCAATCCACGCCTGGGTGCCGACAAGGCCAACTGGCTGGCGTTACAGTGGGCCCAGCCCAACGCGCAGGGGCAATGGGTGATTCTGGGCCAGGCGGGGCACAAGGTTCGCAGCGCGCAACTCTACCGGCTCGACGAGACGCTGGAAATCTACCGTCAAATCAGTGCCCCGGTGCTGGCGGTAGAAGCCAGCGACGACAGTTTGAAACTGTGGTGGAAAGACAAATACACGCTCAGCGAGCACCACGAGCGGCTCAAAGCGGTGGCGCAAGTAGAGATTGCCAGCGTTGCCGATGCCGGCCACATGCTGCACCACGATCAGCCTCAGGTGTTGGCCGCGCTGATCGAGCGCTTCATCGAATGAATTGCACATTTGGCGCGGCGACGGGTGGACGCAACTAAAATGACCGTTTGTTAACCGCAGGATCAAGACACCATGGACGCAGAACGCATCAACCAGATTGGCACCCAACTCGCTGGGTTGAGCGCTCGCACGCTCGATCTCCGGGGGTATCTTTGACTACGATGCAAAAGCCGAGCGTCTAAGAACCGTCAATGCCGCGCTGGAAGACCCCAAGGTCTGGAACGACCCGAAACAGGCGCAGGAACTCGGGCGGGAAAAAAAAGCGCTCGATGGCGTGGTCGTGACGCTTGACAACCTGAGCGCGGAGCTGTCTGACAACAGCGAACTCTTTGAGATGTCCAAGGCCGACGGCGATACTGCTGGCCTGCTGACGATTGAAGCCGAGGTGGGCAAACTCGCCGCCATCATCGAAGGGCTGGAGTTTCGGCGCATGTTCAACAACCCGGCGGACCCGCTCAACGCTTTTCTCGACATCCAGGCCGGGGCTGGTGGCACCGAGGCCTGCGACTGGGCCAGCATGCTGTTGCGCCAATACCTGCGCTACGCCGAGCGCAAGGGCTTCAAAGCCACGCTGGAGGATGAAACCGCGGGTGACACGGCTGGCATCAAGGGTGCCACCATCAAGATCGAAGGCGACTATGCTTTTGGCCTGTTGCGCACCGAAACTGGCGTGCACCGGCTGGTGCGCAAAAGCCCGTTTGATTCGGCCGGTGGCCGCCACACCAGTTTTGCCAGCGTTTTTGTTTATCCTGAAATCGACGACTCGATCGAAATCGACATCAACCCGGCCGATGTGAGAATCGACACGTTTCGCGCCAGCGGTGCCGGTGGCCAGCACATCAACAAGACCGATTCGGCAGTGCGCATGACGCACTTGCCCACCGGTATTGTGGTGCAGTGCCAGGACGGGCGCAGCCAGCACAGCAATCGCGACGTGGCGTGGAAGCGCCTGCGTTCGCGACTGTACGACTTTGAGTTGCGCAAGCGCCAGGCAGAAATGCAGAAAATCGAGGACACCAAGACCGATGTCGGCTGGGGGCACCAGATTCGCTCTTACGTGCTCGACAATAGCCGCATCAAAGACCTGCGCACCAACGTCGAGACCTCGGCCACGCAAAAAGTGCTCGACGGCGATCTTGACCAATTCATTGAAGCTTCACTCAAACAGGGTGTCTAATTTTCCGGAGACTATGCATGTTGCAATATTTCAATGAGACCGGCTTGGCCAGAGCCGTGCAGCGCGTCGATTACTGCGCTTCAGCGTACTGGATCGACAGCGTCACTCTGACCTTTGACCTGGACCCGCTCAAGACCCGCGTGCTCAACAAGATGGTGTTGCGCCGTAACCCCGAGGTGGCGGCGCAGGCGTTGCGGCTGGACGGTGAGGAGCTCAACCTGGCGCGCGTGCTGGTCAATGGCCAGGGTGCCACGTTCCGCATCGAGGCTCAGCAGTTGGTGCTGGAAAACCTGCCCGACGCAGGCAGTTTCGAGCTGGAAATTTTTACCACCTGCGAGCCGATCAAAAACACCAAGCTGATGGGACTGTACGTCAGCAACGATTCGTTTTTCACCCAGTGTGAAGCCGAGGGCTTCCGGCGCATCACCTATTTCCTGGATCGCCCCGATGTGATGGCCAGCTACACGGTGACGCTGCGCGCCGATCAGAAAAAATATCCGGTGTTGCTCTCCAACGGCAATCTGGTGGCGGCCGGACCGCTGGAAGGTGCTGCCAACGCTGGCCGTCACTTTGCCACCTGGGTTGATCCACACAAAAAACCGTGCTACCTGTTTGCCCTGGTGGCGGGTCAGTTGGTCTGCCGTGAGCAGCGCATCACTTCACGCGCGGGCAAGGAACATCTGCTGCAAGTCTATGTGCGCCCTGGCGACATGGACAAGACCGAGCATGCCATGAAGTCGCTGATGGCATCGGTGGCTTGGGATGAAGCGCGTTTTGGGCTGACGCTTGATCTGGAGCGTTTCATGATCGTTGCCACCAGCGATTTCAACATGGGTGCGATGGAGAACAAGGGTCTCAACATCTTCAACACCAAATACGTGCTGGCCAATCAGGCCACTGCCACCGACGCTGATTTTTCAAATATTGAAAGTGTCGTGGGGCACGAGTATTTCCATAACTGGACCGGTGACCGCGTCACTTGCCGCGACTGGTTTCAGCTCAGCCTCAAGGAAGGACTGACGGTGTTCCGGGATCAGGAGTTTTCCCAGGATTTGTGCACTGAGCCTTCGGCCCGTGCCGTCAAACGCATCGAGGACGTGCGCGTGCTGCGCACCGTGCAGTTCCCGGAAGACGCCGGCCCGATGGCGCATCCGGTGCGACCCGACAGCTACGTCGAGATCAACAATTTCTACACCGTCACGGTTTACGAAAAAGGCGCCGAGGTAGTGCGCATGATGCAAACGCTGGTGGGTCGTGACGGCTTTGCCAAAGGCATTACCTTGTATTTTGAGCGTCACGACGGGCAGGCCGTGACGTGCGATGATTTTGCGCAGGCGATTGCCGACGCGAATCCGGATTCAGCGCTGGCGCGCTGGCTGCCCGAGTTCAAGCGCTGGTACAGCCAGGCCGGCACACCGCATTTGGTGCTGAACGATGACTACGACGCGGCGGCGCAGACCTACACGCTCAATTTCAGTCAGCATTGCGCGCCAACGCCAGGGCAGGCCAGCAAAGAGGCGTTTGTGATTCCGGTGCGCCTCGGGTTGGTTGGCAGCAGCAGCGGCGCAGCACTGCCGTTGCAAGTGCAGGGCAGTGCACAGGCCAGTGCAGAAGATTATTTGTTTGTGTTGCGCCAGCCGCAAGCAGCCATCACTTTTACCAACGTTGCCGAGCCACCGGTGCCGTCGGTGTTGCGCGGTTTCAGCGCGCCAGTCATGCTGGACTATGACTACAGCGATGCGCAATTGCTCACCCTGCTGGCGCATGACCGTGATCCGTTCAACCGTTGGGAAGCATCGCAACGGCTGTCACTGCGGCGCGCGCTGCAAGCACTTGGGCGCGCCCAGGCAGACACTGCGACGGTGGTCCTGGACAGCGCTTACATCGAGGCCATGCGAGCGGTGCTGCGTCATCCGACGCTGGATGCAGCGTTCAAGGAACTGGTGCTGACGCTGCCGGCAGAAACCTATATCGCCGAGCAACTTGAGCTGGTCGATCCGCAGCGCATTCACGGTGTGCGCGAAGCCATGCGCGCCGAGTTGGCGCAGGCGTTGCAGGTCGATTGGCAATGGGCGTTTGAAGCGCACCATGAAAACGGCGGCTATCAACCCGATGCCACGTCGGCTGGCCGACGGGCCCTGACCGCCATGGCACTGGCTCAGCTTTGCCTGGCAGCGCGTGACGACGCGGCGGGCAGTGGCGCACGCGATTCGGTCTGGCCCGGCAAAACCTACCAGTATTTCAAGGATGCTGGCAACATGACCGATCGCTTCAACGCCCTGAGCGCGCTGGTCAACAGCGCGCAGTCGCTGGCACCTGCGGCGCTGGCAAAATTTCATCAGCAGTTCAAGGCTGAAGAGTTGGCGCTGGACAAATGGTTTGCGCTGCAAGCCGGTGCCTGCGACTATGGGGGCGAAGTGCTCACCAATGTGCGCGCCTTGCTGCTTCACCCAGACTTCAATCTGCGCAACCCGAACCGCGCGCGCAGCCTGATTTTCAGCTTTTGCAACGCCAACCCCGGGGCTTTTCATCGCTCCGACGCAGCCGGCTACGTGTTCTGGAGCGAGCGCGTGATGGAGCTTGACGGTATCAATCCGCAAGTCGCTGCACGCCTGGCGCGGGCGCTCGATCGCTGGCCGCGGCTGGTGGAGCCGTATCGCAGTGCAGCGCGCGAAGCCATTGCGCGGGTGGCGGCCAAGGCTGATTTGAGCAACGACGTGCGTGAAGTGGTCGGTCGCGCGCTGGCTGCCACCGGGGTGGATTGACATGACCGTCAGCCGTATTGAACCGCGCTTGACCAGTCTTTCACACGGGGGTGGCTGTGGTTGCAAGATCGCCCCAGGACTGCTCAGTGACCTGCTCAAGAACCTTGGCAACATGCCGCTACCCAAGGAATTGCTGGTGGGCATAGAGACCTCGGACGATGCCGCCGTGTACCAGCTCAACGAGCAGCAGGCGCTGATTGCAACCACCGATTTTTTCATGCCCATCGTTGACGACCCGTTCGATTTTGGCCGCATCGCTGCGTGCAACGCGCTCTCCGATGTGTATGCCATGGGCGGCCAGCCGATCATGGCGCTGGCGCTGGTGGGAATGCCGATCAAAGTGCTCTCGGCAGCGACGATAGCGAAAATTCTGGCGGGCGGTGCCAGCGTCTGCGCTGCGGCCGGCATCCCGATTGCCGGTGGTCACAGCATCGACTCGGTCGAACCCATTTACGGTTTGGTGGCGCTCGGCCTGGTTCACCCCAGCCGCGTCAAGCGCAACGCCGCAGCGCAAGTGGGCGATCGGCTGATCCTGGGCAAGGCGCTGGGAGTAGGCGTTTTGTCAGCGGCATTGAAGAAAGAAAAGCTCGATGCCGAGGGCTACGCGCAAATAATTCGCGTCACCACCCAGCTCAACACGCCGGGCATCGAGCTGGCGGCATTGGCCGGCGTGCATGCCCTGACCGACGTGACCGGTTTTGGTCTGGCTGGCCACGCGCTGGAAATTGCCCGTGCCGGTCATTGCAGCGTGCAACTCGACTGGCATCAGGTGCCACTGCTGGCCGGGGTGCGCGAGTTGGCAGGTCAAGGGCATTTGACTGGTGCGAGCGCGCGCAATTGGGCCGCTTACGGCGCTGAGGTTGAGTTGCCGGAGAATTTTTCTGCGCTCGATCAGGCCCTGCTCAGCGACCCGCAAACCAGCGGTGGCTTGCTGGTTTCATGCAGCCAGCACGCGGTGCCAGCCGTGCTCGATATTTTTCGCCGCCATGGGTTTGCGGCAGCGGCAGAAGTCGGTTCGATTGCCGCTGGCGATGCCGGTTTGGCACCGCTTTTTGTACGTTCCTGCTGAACCATTATTTTTCTGGAGAATTGGAAATGAAAAGACTTTTGCTGTTGGTCGCTTTACTGACAACTGCCTTGGCGCAGGCACAGAGCAGCGCATCCAAGGCCGAACTGGTGACCCGGCTGCTGCAGTTGCAACAAGCCTCCATTGAATCGGTGGCGCAGTCGCTGGCTGAGCGGCCGGCGCTGCAAATCATGCAGCAAGCCGGTGCCGTGTTGCAAACCCGGGTGGCTGCCGACAAGCGCGAGGCGGTGGCCAAGGCGATCGAGGACGAAGTCAGAAAATACGTGGCCGACGCAGCACCCATGGTGCGTGCCAGCGCCGTCAAGCTGGCACCCGAAACCGTGGGCGCGTTGCTGGCGGAAAAGTTCAGCGAAGACGAGCTGCGTCAGATCATTGCCATCATGGAGTCGCCGGTGAATCGCAAGTTCACGCAAATGGGCGCCGAGTTGCAGCGTGCGCTGGTGGAAAAACTGATCGCCCAGGTCAAGACCGAGATTGACCCGAAAATCAAGTCGCTCGAGCAAGCCATTGGCCAACAGCTCGGACTGAGCGCTACAGCGCAAGCGACGCCGCCAGCCAAAGCGGCCAGCAAGTAGGGCTACCCGTCAAGAAGGCCGCGACATTGGCGACTTCGCGCCGCGGCACCAGGGCGGTCAAAATAGTTCCATATCGCCCGCGTTGACAACTTTTTCCTGTACGCCGCTGGCAATCAGGTGGGCATAACTGCAAACCTGGTTGCGGCCGTGTTCCTTGGCGTAGTAAACGGCTTTGTCGGCACGCTCGAAAGCACCACTGGGCGTATCGCCGCTTCTGACTTCGGTAAAGCCGATGCTGATGGTGATGCAACCCACCTGGGGAAAATTGAAGCGCTCAGTGGCAGCACGCAAACGCTCCAAGGCATCGGCTGACTCGGCTTCGCTATGACAGCGCATCAACACCACGAACTCTTCGCCGCCGAAGCGATAGAGTTGATCCTGGAAGCGGAAGTTGGACCGCATCAGGCGTGCCAGTAGCAACAGGACTTCGTCACCGATCAGGTGGCCAAAGTTGTCATTGACGCGCTTGAAGTGGTCAATGTCGAGCATCGCCAGCCAATAGTGCGTGTCGGCCGCCGGGTCGCGACGATCGTCCGGAAGGCTTTGCGGATCAGTTTGCCGCTCCAGCGTGGCCTTCATGAAAGCGCCGTCAAAAGTCTTGCGGTTGAGCAGCTCGGTGAGGGCATCGCGCTCGCCATAGTCGAGCGCCTGCTCAAAATTGCCAAACAGTCGCAGTACCGCTGCGACCTGACCCTTTTGAACTTTGGAAAGTGGCTGAGCACAAGTCATTTCAAGCACGCACAGGCCGTCAGGGCCAGTGCCAAGTCCAAAGATGCTCAGTCGTTGATCCTGCGATTGAACCAGCCTAGCACCTGTGGTGGCTTGCACGCGCAGCGGATACGCATCGAGTGGCGGCAAGGATTCGAATTCGACCCATGCCGGTTGAAAAAAAGTCTGTCCGGTGCCCGGACCAAGTTGGGCACATGTCAGCCATCGCTGCTGTCCTTCTTCACCCACCAACCGGTACAGCACCAGTGTGAGCGGTTTGATCAGGTCATTGACGGTGCTCACCAGCGTCCGGTCCAGCGCTGTCCGGTCACGCTCAGCGGTGAGATCAGCCAGTTTGTTGAGCAGGTGTGACATCGGTCGAAGTTTACTCCGTGCCAAGACCGCCACCGGCTGACTTGATGCCGCTGCGCCGAGCGCTCTCGCATGTGGTGAGGATCAGGCCGCCGGGGCACTCAGCTCCGCGGCTGTCCCCCGGCCTACGGCCTCCTCCTTGATGCCGCTGCGC
>JAVHQY010000033.1:0-1142 GCA_036171375.1 Rhodoferax sp.
CTGAACTCAAGCGGCAGCAGACCTTCCTTTTTGGCATCAAGCAGTACGATTTCGACAATCGTGTCGTCTTCGGCATAGCTGATGTTGGTATGCCAGTCTTGCGACACTTCGCGGACGATGGGCTTGTCTGATACCCGGATTTGCAGAATGTCGTCGTTTTCGAAATAGATGCTTTTCATGGTTGTGGCTCCCAGTGGTGCATGATCGTCTTGACCACAACCACATTGTCAACTACAGCAGCTACACAAAGCAAGTTGTCTGCTCGTTGTGGCAGATTTTTGTAAAGCCAGTAGTGACAGTTTCCGGCTTCTTTCAGAATACCAGTATCGATGATTTCCATGATCATTTCGATGCTGATGTTTCGATCTGACATGCGCTGTTTGGCGTGTTCCGTGAGTATTACGGGCAAGTCAAACCGAGCGCTATGCATTACTTTCCCCACCCGTCCCGCAACCCCACTGCCAGATTGAACACCAGCTTTCCCGGCGCATGGTCCACTCGGTCTGCCACAAAATAGCCGTGCCGCTCAAACTGGAACTTGTCATCGGCTTTGGCGCTGGCCAGTGACGGCTCGACCACGGCTTGCACCACTTTCAGGCTGTTGGGGTTGAGGTCTTCAATGAAGTCTTTGCCACCGGCATCGGGCTGCGCGTCCAGAAACAGGCGGTCGTAGAGGCGCACTTCAGCGCTGAGCGCGTCGGCTGCGGCCACCCAGGTGATCACGCCCTTGACCTTGACAGCATCGCTGCCGGGCGTGCCGCTCTTGGTGTCGGGGATGAGCTTGGCATGGACTTCGGTGAGCTTGCCCGCAGCGTCTTTGGCGCAGCCGGTGCATTCGATCACATGGCCGTATTTGAGCCGCACTTTGCCGCCCGGTAGCGCTGTGCCGCTGGCATCGGTGCGTGGCGGAAACAACCTGAAGAAGCCTTTGACCGGCTGCTCCATGAAGTCGCTGCGATCCATCCACACGTCCCGGCCGATCTTGAACTGGCGCCGTCCCAGCTCGGGCAGGTGCGGGTGCACCGGGGCCGAGCAAGCGTCGAGAAAATCCTGGCCCATCAGTTCGTCCCAGTTGTCCAGCACCAGTTTCACCGGGTCGAGCACGGCCATGGCGCGCGGCGCGGCCACGTCCAGCGTTTCGC
>JAVHQY010000034.1:0-5470 GCA_036171375.1 Rhodoferax sp.
ATGTCAGTGAATCGGCTTTGCGCCGCATTCAGATTCGGGAGGCGGTCAAGGCCCACTTTGAGAAAGAGCAGACGCTGTTTGCCCAGGGCATCAAGGTGCTGTCGCTGTTTTTCATTGACGCGGTCAGTAAATACCGCAGCTACAACGATGCGGGCGAGCAGCCTGGCGAGTACGCCCAGATGTTTGAAGAAGAATACAACCAGCAACTGGCCGAAGTGCTGACGCTGGAAGATACGCCCTACAACCGCTATCTCAGAGGCATTGCGACTCCCCAAACGCACAACGGTTACTTCTCCATCGACAAGAAAACCAAGCGGATGGTGGACCCCGAAACGGGCAAAAAGTCCACCGAAGCCGACGACGTGGATGCGTATGACCTGATCTTGAAGGACAAAGAACGGCTGTTGTCGTTTGATGAGCCGGTGCGGTTTATCTTTTCGCACTCCGCTTTGCGCGAAGGTTGGGACAACCCCAACGTGTTCGTGATCTGCACGTTGAAGCACAGTGACAACACGGTAAGCCGTCGCCAGGAAGTCGGGCGCGGCCTGCGTTTGTCTGTCAATCAGCAGGGCGAGCGTATGGACAACCCGGCCACGGTGCACCAAGTCAACGTGCTGACCGTGGTGGCCAGCGAGAGTTACAAGGACTTTGTGAGCGCCTTGCAACGCGATATCAGCGAGGGATTGTCCGAGCGGCCACGGGTGGCAGACCAGGCCTACTTCAAAGGCAAGGTTCTACAAACGGCTGCTGGCGATATCGAAGTCACGGCTGACATGGCAACGGACGTTGAGTTCTACCTGATTCAAAACGGATACGTCGATAAGAAGCGCAACATCACGCAGAAGTACCACGATGCCAGAAAAGAAGGTCAGCTTGCAGAGTTGCCCGCAGAGTTGGCAGCCTACGCCGACCAGGTAGTGGGTTTGATTGATAGCGTGTTCAGCGAGGCCCAATTGCCATCTGTCAGTGACGACCGCAAGGCCAAAACCAACCCACTGAATGCCAATTTCGAGAAGGCCGAATTCAAAGCGCTGTGGAATCGCATCAACCGCAAAGCCGCGTACACGGTGGAATTTGAAACCCCGGAGTTGGTGGCCAAGTGCGTGAAGGCCTTGGAGGCCGAGTTGAAAGTCAGCCCCATGCAGTACACGGTGGTGGCTGGCGAGCAGACGGACGCAGCAACATATGACGGTATTCGTCAGGGTGATGCCTTCAAAGTCACCGAATCGACCACGGAATTGCACCGGGCATCGGCCCATTCCGCCGTCAAATACGACCTGATTGGCCGACTGGCCGGTGAGACGCAACTGACCCGCGAGACCGTCGCCAGTATCTTGCAGGGCGTCAACAAGGCCGTGTTCAGTCAGTACCGCACCAACCCGGAAGACTTCATGCAGAAGGCCGTACGCCTGATGAACGAGCAAAAAGCCACCGTGATCGTGGAGCACATTGCTTTTGAGCCCACAGGTGACACGTACGCCATGGACATTTTCACGCAGGAAAAGCCGAAGGAAGATTTCAGCAAGGCGGTGAAGGCCAATCACCACATTTACGACTACGTTTTTACCGACTCCAAAAACGAGCGCGATTTTGTGCGCGAGCTCGATGCCAGCGCCGAGGTGGTGGTGTACGCCAAGCTACCGCGTGGCTTTTTTATCCCCACCCCGGTTGGCAACTACAACCCGGACTGGGCCATTGCGTTCCAGCAAGGCAAGGTCAAGCACGTTTACTTTGTCGCCGAAACCAAGGGCTCCATGTCGAGCATGGACTTGCGCAAAATCGAGGAGAGCAAGATCGACTGCGCCCGAAAGTTTTTCGCCAAAATCACATCCGACCAGGTCAAGTACGACGTGGTGGATAGTTATGGAAAGCTAATGGACTTGGTCGCGTAGCTCCCCCAGCTTTCTACAAGGCCCCTCTATGTTTGTCCACCTGCGTCTGCACACCGAATTTTCCGTCGTTGATTCGACTTGCCGCATTGATGAAACCGTCGCCTGTGCCGTCGCCGACGGTCAGGGGGCATTGGCAATCACTGATCTGGGCAACCTGTTTGGCGCGCTCAAGTTCTACAAGGCGGCGCGCAAAAAAGGCGTCAAGCCGCTGATCGGCGCCGAGGTCTGGCTCGAAGGACTGACCGCCGACGATGGCAAGCTCTCCAAGTTGCTGCTGCTGGTGTGCAACCAGCAGGGCTACCTCCATTTGTGCGAGCTGCTGGCGCGTGCCTGGACGCAGCAAGGTAGCAAGCCGCAAGCCAGTGTCAGCCTGGCCTGGCTGGGTGAACTCAGCGACGGGTTGATCGCGTTGGCGGGCGCGCAGTCTGGAGCGCTGGGGGCAGCCTTGCTGCAGGGCGACGAGGCGCGCGCTTCGCAGTGGGCGCTACAGTTGGCAGCGTTGTTTCCGCATCGGTTTTATCTTGAGTTGCAGCGTGTTGGGCGCGTCGATGATGAGGCCCACATCGCGGCTTGCGTGGCATTGGCCGCGCGGCTGGGTCTGCCGGTGGTGGCCACGCAGCCAGTGCAGTTCATGAGGCCCGATGACTTTGAAGCGCACGAGGCGCGGGTGTGCATTGCCGAAGGCGAAATCCTGGCCGATCCGCAGCGGCCGCGGCGCTTTACGCGTGAGCAGTATTTCAAGAGCAGCGCGCAGATGCAAGAGCTTTTTGCCGACCTGCCAAGCGCCCTGGCCAACACAGTTGAAATTGCCAAACGCTGCAATCTGACGCTGTTGCTGGGAAAACCGCGGCTGCCCGATTTCAAAACACCGCTGGTGGACGGCCAACAGTTGAGCACCGAGGACTACTTCCGGCACGCGGCGCACGCTGGCCTGCGTGAGCGCATGGCGCAGCTGTACCCGGAGCCGGCGCAACGCGAGCAGCAAATGCCGCTTTATCTGGAGCGGCTGGCGTTCGAGCTGCAAACCATTGTGGAAATGGGCTTTCCGGGCTACTTCCTGATCGTCGGCGACTTTATTAACTGGGCCAAGAACAACGGCTGCCCAGTCGGCCCGGGGCGCGGCTCGGGGGCCGGTTCGCTGGTGGCGTATTCACTCAAGATCACCGACCTCGATCCGCTGCGCTACAAGCTGCTGTTTGAGCGCTTCTTGAATCCGGAGCGGGTTTCCATGCCCGACTTTGACATCGATTTCTGTCAGGCCAACCGCAACCTGGTGATCGATTATGTGAAGGAAAAATACGGCAAGGATGCGGTCAGCCAGATCGTGACTTTTGGTACCCTGGCAGCGCGCGCTGTGGTGCGCGATGTCGGCCGCGTGCTCGACATGAGCTACACCTTTTGCGACGGCATCAGCAAACTCATTCCCAACAAACCCGGCATCAGCGTCAGTCTGCAATTGCCGCCGCCGCAGCGCAGCGCCGACGACCAGACCGTTTATGCGGTCGAAGCCGAGCCGGCACTGGCCGAACGCGAACGCAGCGAAGAAGACGTCAAAACGCTGCTTGAGCTGGCGCGCAAACTCGAAGGTCTGACGCGCAACGTGGGCATGCACGCCGGTGGTGTCTTGATCGCGCCGGGCAAGCTCACAGATTTCTGTCCGCTCTATCAGCAGCCGGGCAGTGATTCTGCCGTTTCGCAGTTTGACAAATACGATGTCGAAGCCATCGGTCTCGTGAAGTTCGACTTTCTGGGCTTGGCCACGCTGACCATCCTGGAGCAGGCGCGCGCGCTGATCGTGGCACGCCACCCCGGCCAGCAGGCTTTTTCTTATGACGAACTGCCGCTGGACGATGTCGAGGTTTACCGCTTGTTCCAGGCTGCCACCACCGAGGCCGTGTTTCAGTTTGAGTCCAACGGCATGCGGGGCATGTTGCGCGATGCCAAACCCAACCGGTTTGAGGACCTGATCGCGCTCAACGCTTTGTACCGGCCGGGTCCGATGGACCTGATTCCAAGTTTCATCGCGCGCAAGCATGGCCGCGAGCAAGTCGTTTATCCGCATCCGCTGGTGGCCGAGATGTTGTCCGAGACCTACGGCATCATGGTCTATCAGGAACAGGTGATGCAGACGGCGCAGATTCTGGGCGGTTATTCGCTCGGCGGCGCTGACATCCTGCGCCGCGCCATGGGCAAAAAAGATGCCGATGAAATGGCGCGCCAGCGTGAAATTTTCCGCGCCGGTGCAGCCCAAAAAAACATTCCCCAGAGCAAGGCCGATGAAGTATTTGACTTGATGGAGAAGTTTGCCGGCTACGGCTTCAACAAGTCACATGCGGCGGCCTATTCACTGCTGGCTTACCAGACCGCCTGGCTCAAGGTGCACTACACGGCCGAATTTTTTTGCGCCAACATGACGGTGGAAATGGGCAATACCGACAAGCTCAAGTCATTGTTTGACGATGCCGTCAAAATCGGCCTGACGTTCGAGCCGCCCGACGTGAACCGTGGCGAACTAGGTTTTGTTCCGGTCTCGGATCACATCATCCGCTACGGACTGGGTGCCATCAAAGGCACTGGCCAGCAGGCGGTGGAAGCGATGGTGGCGGCACGTGCGGGCAGTGCCGGTAGCGAGTCGGCGGGGCCGTTTACCAGCTTGTTTGATTTTTGTCGACGCCTGGATCGCAGCCGAATCAACAAGCGTTGTGTGGAAGCGCTGATCAAGGCCGGTGCCTTTGATTCCATTCAGCGCAACCGTGCTGCCCTGTGCGCTTCCATCGATCTGGCGTTTGATTACGCCGCCGCGGCCGCCGCCAATGTCAACCAGGCCAGTTTGTTTGACGGCAGTGAAGACGGGTTGGGGTCGAGCACGCAAGAGCCCGAACTGGTGGCGGCGACCCCCTGGAGCGTGAAAGAGCAGCTCGGGTTTGAAGGCGCTGCGCTCGGGTTTTACCTCACCGGGCATTTGTTTGATGCAGTCGCGGGCGAAGTGCGCCACTTTGTCCGGCGCGAAATCGCTGACCTGATCGATAGCCGCGAGCCGCAACTGCTGGCTGGCATTGTTTCTGATTTGCGCCTGGTCAATGGCCAGCGCGGCAGGATTGCCCTGTTTCGGCTCGATGACAAGTCAGCACGGATCGATGTCCGCATGGACGAGGCGTTGCTCAACCGGCACCAAAATATCCTTAAGGATGGCGAGCTCATCATCGTCACCGGGCAGCAAAGACCGGATCGCTATTCTGGTGGCATGCAGCTCACGGTGACGCAACTCTGGAGCCTGGAGCAGGCGCGCTGCCGTTTTGGCAAATTCCTGCGTTTGACGCTGGCCGAGCGCGACGGCGTGCCGACCGATTTCAAACACCTGTTCGAGCAGCATCCAGCGCAGCGCGAGCCAGGCCAGAATGGCCAACAACAGCATGGTCTGGGAGTACACGTCCAGCTCTCGATCCCGGTCGATGACAGCGCCGTGTCAGCGGAATTGCAGCTCGGCGACGAGTTCCGGTTTTTTCCCACCGATGAAGCGCTGGTCGCCTGGCACCTGCAAGCCCGCGGCGGCCGGGCGGAAATTGTCTATGAGTGAG
>JAVHQY010000035.1:0-5451 GCA_036171375.1 Rhodoferax sp.
GCATCCCATCCCGATCCGCACTGCACCCACTCGCGTTGAGTTATGCAGGGCATCCCTAAGGGTTTGTTCACCAATACCACAGCTCGTTCGTGAACCGGCCCTATGTCTGCACACTCCCATTCTTGGATAATGCTGCGGATGCGTCTATCACCAAGAAAGGTAGCCGAGCGTAACCCATATGGGTGATATCGGCAAATCGGTACGCGGTCTGTGCTGCAATTTGAAAATTGGCGCTGGGCAAAGGCCATTGGGGGCCAGCTTGACCGACTTCGATGTCATGCCAGTCAATGAGGTTCGAGCGCTACAGTCCGGATGGTGCATGGTCGGCTGCTGCGGTGTTAAGTGAAGTTGACTCGCACCATCGCCAGCAAGCCAGTGGCTGCCGCCGAAGGTGTGCGCCCTTCCGGACGAATGATGTGGATGTGGCGGACCAGTTCTGGCAAATCCAGCGGTTTGATCACAATGTTGGGCAAGCGGAACTGGAACAGCGCAAGCGAAGGGATCACGCTGATGCCCAGGCCCTGCGCTACCAGCGCTGCGACGGTGGCCAGGTGTTCGACTTCCATCATGCCGTTCAGCCGCAATGGGTGCAACGTGCGCTCCAGGTGCTGTCTGATACTGGTGCTGTGCGTAAGATGGATGAATGGATATTTGGTCAAATCCATCGGCAGCACCCGACGAACCCTGGCCAGCGGGTGCGCGGCAGGGCACACCACCTGAAATGCATCTGAGCACAACAATTCGGTTTGCAGACCCGGCAGGGCGGCACCCGACGATGCCAGCGCAAAGTCCACCCGCGCACTTTGCACCAACGAAATGCAAGTGTCCGACAGCCCATCAAACAGTTCAATATCGATGCCTGGGTGGAGTTTGTGAAAAGCGGCCAGAACTCCAGGCAAGGTTCCCGCTGCCAATGATGGTAAGGCAGCAATCGCAACCCGGCCTTTGCGCAAATCCACATGATCGCGCAGTTCGGTATAGGCCCGCTCAAAGTCCGCCAGCAGCCGCGCCGCGGATCGTTCAAACAGGCTTCCTTCTGCCGTGAGTTCAACCCGACGCGTGTTGCGGTCAAAAAAACGTGCGCCAGCGTCTTCTTCCAGTCCATGAACCAGGGCACTGAAGGCCGACTGCGAGAGGTGACAGGCCTCAGCAGCGCGGGTGAAATTACGCAGCCGGGCAAGCGCAAGGAAGGCGCGCAGGTGTTTGACGGAAAGATTCATCTACTTTTTAGATTGATTGATTCAAATAATCCATTTCTCCTTTTTATCACAATTGTTCAGAATCGCGCCATGTCAGACATTCTTCACATTGGTTGCGCCGCTGGCTTCTCGGGAGATCGCACTGATGCTGCATTGCCAGTGGTGCGTAGTCTGATCGATTATGCGGGCCCCGCGGCCTTGATCTTCGAGACGCTGGCAGAGCGCACCTTGGCCCTGGCCCAACTGGCACGCCGCGTCGATCCAACGCGCGGTTACGAGCCATTGCTCGATGAACTGCTGGCACCGGTTTTGGGCTTGTGCCTGCGCCACGGAATTCCAATTATCAGCAATTTTGGCGCAGCCAACCCAAGCGCCGCAGCGCTGCGCATTCGCGCGCTG
The DNA here is from genome assembly GCA_036171375.1 of Rhodoferax sp. Classification (GTDB taxonomy): domain Bacteria; phylum Pseudomonadota; class Gammaproteobacteria; order Burkholderiales; family Burkholderiaceae_C; genus Rhodoferax. The sequence continues at coordinate 1,599 of JAVHQY010000035.1, forward strand.
GCGCGTGAGTTGGGTCTGCCGCTGCCGCGCATCGCGGTGATTTCGGGAGACGACCTGTCAGGCCCCGAGCACCGCAGCTTGCTCAGGGAGCGGCTGGGCGCAGTACTGGATGGGCAAGACATTGTTTGCGCCAACGCTTACCAGGGTGCTGAGCCGATTGCGTTAGCCTTGCGTGACGGTGCCCAGGTTGTCGTGGCCGGGCGTGTGGCCGACCCGTCGCTGACGGTCGGGCCGGCGATGGCGCACTTTGGCTGGCGCGCGGACGACTGGCTTCATTTGGGCCGTGCCACGATGGCGGGCCATTTGCTGGAATGCGGCACCCAGGTTACAGGAGGCTATTTTGCTGACCCCGGCTACAAAGACGTGCCGGATCTGCACAACCTGGGCTTTCCCATTGCAGAGATCGATGCTGACGGCGATTGTGTCATCGGCAAAGCGGCCCACACCGGTGGGTTGGTCAGCGAGCAAACCGTCAAGGAACAATTGATTTACGAGCTGCACGACCCGAGTGCCTATTTGACACCGGATGTCATTGCAGACATCAGCCACGCCACGGTGCATCAGGCCGGTCCGGATCGGGTACAACTCCGGGGTGTGCGTGGTCACGCGCGTCCAGATGACCTCAAGGTCAATGTGTTTTTTAAGGGTGGCTGGTTCGCCGAAGGCGAAATTTCTTATGCAGGGGCGCGCGCTCAAGCGCGGGCCCGACTGGCGGCGGACGTGCTACAGCGCCGCCTTGGCGAGACCCTCAAGCTGCGCGTTGATCTGATTGGAGCCGTCAGCGTGTTTGGCGATGACGCTGGACGGATGCTCGCCGCAGCCCCAGCGAGTGACGGGCAGGACATCCGTCTGCGGGTCGCCGCGAGCCACGCCGATCGCGCGGTGGCGGAGCGCCTGACGCGTGAAGTTACTGCACTCTACACCTGTGGACCGGCGGGAGGTGGGGGAGTGCGCACAGCTTTGCGTGCGCGACTTAACACGCTTTCTTGCCTGGTACCACGGCAAGCAGCGCCAGCCAGCTATTCCATGCTCACCTGACACAGATCATGCCAAACACCCTCACCGTCCCCTTGTACCGTGCCGCGCATGGCCGTACTGGTGACAAAGGCAACCGCTCCAACATCAGCGTGATCGCCTGGCATCCCGCGCTGTATCCGCTGCTGCTGGCGGAACTGACCGAAACCAGAGTCGCACGCCATTTTGCGCAGCGCCAACCCAGCGCCGTAAAACGTTATTTGCTGCCGGCACTGCACGCCATGAACTTTGTGCTCGACGACGTGCTCGACGGCGGCATCAACGATTCGTTGAACCTCGACGGGCACGGCAAAGCATTGTCATTTTTTCTGCTTGCGTTGGAAATTCAAGTGCCCGCCACGCTGACCCAGTTTCTCGTGATCGCCCCAAACGGCAACTAACTTCATAACAACCGGAGACCCACCATGACCTTGATTCCTCGTCGCCCGTTACTGGCACTCAGTGCCGCACTACTGGTTTTCCAGACGCTGCCAGGGAGCGCACAAACTTTTCCGATCAAACCAATCACACTGGTGGTGCCGTTTGCAGCGGGCAGCGCCACTGACCAACTCGCCCGTGCATTGGGACAAAGTGTTGCCAGCGACTCCAAACAGAGTGTGGTCATTGAAAACAAGCCAGGTGCCTTTGGCTTCATCGCCGCGCAATACGTGGCCAAAGCCGCGCCGGACGGCTACACCGTACTGATCACGACCAATACCACGCATGCTGCCAATGAACACCTTTACAAGAAACTGCCCTACGACCCAATCAGGGATTTCGCGCCGGTCACCGCTTTGGGCAAGGGCGGCCAGATCATGGTGGTCAACCCCAGTCTGCCGGTCAAGACGGTGGGCGAATTCATTGCGTTGGCGAAGAAGGAACCCGGCAAACTGTCATTCGGCAGTGGCAGTTCATCGAGCCGCATTGCCGGTGAACTGTTGATGCAGATGGCCGACATCAAACTACTGCACGTGCCCTACAAAAGCAACCCGCTGGCCGTCACCGACTTGCTGGGCGGGCAGATCAACATGATGATTACCGATAATGCCACCGGGATGCCACAAGTCAGGGCTGGCAAACTGCGTCCGCTGGGCTATTCGGGTGCCAAACGCACCCCGCTGGCACCTGATGTCCCCACCATCGGCGAAACCGTCAAAGGCTACGAAATGGGCTACTGGTTTGCCGTCTATGCCCCGGCGGGCACACCAGTACCGGTAGTCGCAGAACTGAACAAGTTGTTTGTTCATGCCACCCAATCGACGGGTGCCACTTCGTTCTACCAGAGTACTGGTACCGAGGTTTACACCACAACGCCCTCGGATCTGGGCAAGTTTCAGCAAGCAGAGTCGCAAAAGTGGGGGCTAATCATCAAGGCCGCTGGCATTCAACCAGAGTAGTTAATAGCTACCGGTGCGGGGGCAGCAACCAGGGTTTGCACCCCGTTTGGCGCTGCTAAACAAATTTTGCCTCGGCGCAGGCTCATCTTACGCATGACGGTGGATCAGGGCGCAGGCCGCCGACATTCGCGTAGCTGCTCACTGTGCCGCCTTCCGCTCACATAGGGTTGGAACAAGACGTGGTCATGATTTTTGCAACTCTCAATAGAATGCAGACAGACCATGAACCTCAGTGCACCTATTCATCCGGCAGTTGCTGCGGGCCCTGGTCCCGTTTCGCCAGCGACTTCACGCCTTTATGCGCTGCTGCCCTGCGCCGGCAGCGGCAAGCGTTCTGGTGCCTCCGGCCCCAAGCAGTACCAGACGCTGGCCGGCAAACCCATGGTGCTGCATACGCTGGCGGCGTTCGCGGCCGTGCCACGCATTGCTGTCACGCTGATCGTGGTGGCAGCGGGTGACACTTTTTTGCGTTCGATCCGCGCGCCCGACGCAGACTGGCGTGTGGCTCAATGCGGTGGCGTGACGCGAGCCGCCAGCGTTTTGAATGGCTTGCACGATTTGCTTGAGCAGGGTGCCACAGCGCAAGACTGGGTGCTGGTGCACGATGCCGCGCGCTGTCTGATCACGCCGGAGCAAATCAACGCCTTGATTGATGCCTGCCTGCCCGATGAGGTTGGCGCTCTGCTGGCGCTGCCACTGGCCGACACGCTCAAGCAGGCGCACGGTGGGCGCGTTGTGGCCACGTTGAGCCGCAGCGACAAATGGCTGGCGCAGACACCGCAGATGTTTCGCATTGGCGGCCTGCGCCAAGCGCTTGAACAAGCGGGTGACGCAGTGACCGATGAAGCCAGCGCGGTGGAAGCGCTTGGACTTTCTCCCCGGCTGGTCAGCGGCAGCGCACAAAATATCAAAGTGACTTATCCGGAAGATTTTGAATTGGCCGACGCGCTGCTGCGATCGCGCATGAGCAGGATGACACCATGAATTTCAGAATTGGCGAAGGCTGGGACATTCACGCCTTGGTGGCCGGGCGCAAGCTCATGTTGGGCGGCGTTGAAGTGCCGTATCACCTGGGTTTGCTCGGCCACTCGGACGGCGACGCACTGCTGCACGCCATCACCGATGCCTTGCTGGGCGCGGCGGCGTTGGGCGATATTGGCACGCACTTCCCCGACACGGATGCCGCTTTCAAAGACGCTGATTCGCTGCGGCTGCTGGCGCAGGCGGGGCGGCGCGTGCGCGAGGCGGGTTTTGAGATCGGCAACATCGACAGCACCATCATCGCCCAGGCCCCCAGGCTGCTGCCCTACATCGCTGCCATGCGCGCGCAGATTGCCAGCGCGCTCGGCGTCGAGCCAGCGCGTGTCAACGTGAAGGCCAAGACCGCGGAAAAAATGGGCCCGGTCGGTGCCGGGGAGGCGATCGAGGCCAGGGCCGTGGTT
>JAVHQY010000036.1:0-5399 GCA_036171375.1 Rhodoferax sp.
TAACGAGCGGGTGATACCCTGGGTTGTTGATTTGTCGCACCCGGACGTTAGGGAAAAAATTGTCGCGCGCGAAGACCCGGTGAAGTGGAAATTCCCCGACCTGTTGGAGCTGTGGTCGGGGTTGTCGCAACCGCCCTGGTAAACGCGCGTCAGGCCGGCGCGTATTTGCGCAATTCCATTTTCGCAATGGCGTTGCGATGGACTTCATCAGGGCCATCGGCAAAGCGCAGCGTGCGCGCGTTGGCGTAAGAGTAGGCGAGCGGAAAGTCATCACACATGCCGCCGCCGCCGTGCGCCTGCATCGCCCAATCGATCACCTGGCAGGCCATGCTGGGTGCCACCACCTTGATCATGGCGATTTCGTTCCTGGCAAACTTGTTGCCCGCCAGGTCCATCATCCAGGCCGCTTTGAGCGTGAGCAAACGTGCCATATCGATCTTGCAGCGCGCCTCGGCAATGCGCTCTTGCGTGACGGTTTGCTGCGCGATAGGTTTGCCAAAAGTCACCCGCGCCAGGCTGCGTTTGCACATCAGCTCAAGCGCGCGCTCGGCCAGACCGATGAGGCGCATGCAGTGGTGAATGCGTCCCGGCCCCAGGCGCCCCTGGGCAATTTCGAAACCACGGCCTTCGCCCAGCAGGATATTGCTGACCGGTACCCGAACGTTTTCAAACAGCACTTCCATGTGGCCATGCGGCGCGTCGTCGTAACCCATCACGTTGAGTGGCCGAACGATTTTGACACCCGCGCTGGCAGTCGGTACCAGTACCATGCTTTGCTGGGTGTGACGCGCTGCCGTCGGGTCGGTTTTGCCCATCGTGATAAGCACCGCGCAGCGCGTGTCGCCGGCGCCCGATGTCCACCACTTGCGCCCGTTGATGACGTATTCATCACCCTGGCGCTCGATGCGGGTCTGGATGTTGGTGGCATCACTGGAGGCCACTTCGGGCTCGGTCATGGCAAAGCCGGAGCGGATTTTGCCTTCCAGCAGCGGTTTGAGCCAGCGCGCTTTGTTCTCGGCCGAGCCGTAGCGGGCAATGGTTTCCATGTTGCCGGTGTCGGGTGCCGAGCAGTTGAACACTTCGCTCGACCACATCACGTGGCCCATGATTTCGGCCAGTGGCGCGTATTCCTGGTTGGTCAGACCGGCGCCGTCGTAACCGGCCACGGCCGCGCTGTCCAGCGGCAAAAACAGGTTCCACAAGCCGGCCGCCTGTGCCTTGAGCTTGAGCTCTTCAATCAGCTTGAGCGGTGTCCAGCGCTTGCCGGCGGCGGTGTTGGCCGCAATTTCAGCCGCCCAGGCACCTTCAGCGGGATAGATGTGGTCGTCCATAAACGCCTGCAATTTGCTTTGCAGCGCTTTGGTTTTGGGAGAGTAATCAAAGTCCATGGGAGCTCCGTGTGTGTCAATTGAAATTGGTAAAACTAATATTTGTCATTGCGAACGCAGTGAAGCCATCCATGAAGCCATGGATTGCCACGTCGCTGCGCTCCTCGCAATGACGGGAAATATCGCAATAACGGGCGCTGGCGCTGGATGAACCATTCGAGGTCCTTTCATGCCTGTTGGGCAAACTTCCAGGCCATTTGCGCCAGTGGCCTGGCACCGGCTGCCGAGCTGACGGCCTGCGCGCTGGCAGCGGTGCCCATCTCGACGCGCTTGGCAATGCCTTGCAAAATCGCCGCCAGCCGAAACAGGTTGTAGGCGAGGTAAAAATTCCAATCGGCTTTGAGCGCGTCGGGAGTGACAAAACCGGTGCGTTGGCAGTAACGCGCTATGTATTCGTCTTCGCTCGGAATGCCCAGGCTGGCCAGATCCACGCCGCCAATACCACGAAACGAGCCCGGTGGAATGTGCCAGGCCATGCAGTGGTAACTGAAGTCGGCCAACGGGTGACCCAGCGTGGAAAGCTCCCAGTCAAGCACGGCGCTGATGCGCTCTTGGCTCGGGTGAAACATCAGGTTGTCCAGCCGGTAGTCGCCGTGCACGATGCTGACGAGCTGTTCGTTGCGCGCCATGGCCGGGATGTGCTGCGGCAACCACTGCATCAGCTGCTGCATCTCGGTGATCGGTTGCGACAGCGCACCGGCAGCGTCGGCGCTGGCCAGGTATTGTTTGCTCCAGCGCGCAATCTGGCGCTCAAAATAATTGCCCGGTTTGCCGTAGTTGCCAAGTCCACGCTCGGCGAATTTCACCATGTGCAGGGCAGCGATGACGCTGTTCATCTGGTCGTAAATCGCCGCCCGCTGCTGGCGTGTCATCCCGGGCAGAGTCTGGTCCCAAAGAATCCGGCCGGGCACGAACTCCATGACATAAAAGGCACGGCCAATGACCGCTTCGTCCTGGCACAGTGCGAGCATTTTTGGCACCGGCACGGCGGTGCCATAGAGGCCTTTCATGACCGCGTATTCGCGCTCGATGGCGTGCGCCGATGGCAACAATTTGGCCACCGCTGCCGGCTTGGAGCGCAGCACGTAGTTCTGCTTTGGGGTGCTGAGTTTGTAGCTCGGGTTGGACTGTCCGCCCTTGAACGATTCAACGCTGAGCGCTCCGCCAAAGCCGGCAACGTTGGCTACCATCCAGGTCGACAGCGCTGCCACGTCAAAGGCTTGCGCGGCCGGCACCGCCCGGGTGCCACTGAACTGCTCAAAGTCGCTCATCGGACTCCTTTCGGCCTGCGCAAGACTTCAGAGTTCGGCCTCGCTGATGTGCAGCAGAGCATCGCGCTGGCGCACCACCAAGCCACCGGGCTCGATGCGGATGATGTCGTCGCGCTCCATCGCTTTGAGCTCCTGGTTGACGCGCTGGCGTGAAGCACCGAGCAGTTGCGCCAGCTCTTCCTGCGCCAGTTGCAGCCCGATGCGCACTTCGGTGGCATCGCTGAGCGAGCCCACACCGTAGCTGCGCGCCAGGTGCAGCAGTTGCTTGGCCAGACGGGCGCGCAGCGGTAGCGTGTTGAGGTCTTCCACCAGCCCATAGAGCTGGCGGATGCGCCGCGCATGCAGCCGCAGCAGCGCTTCGTAAAGCTCGGCATGCTGGGCCAGAATTTTTTTGAAATCCGCCTTGGCAACGCACAGCGTCGAAGTGGCACCGTGCGCGTAGGCATCGTGCGTGCGGCGTTCGCCGTCGAACATGGCCACGTCGCCAAACCAGATGCCGGGTTCAACATAAGTCAGCGTGATTTGTTTGCCCGACACCGAAGTGGAGCTCACCCGTACCGCGCCGGCGGCGCAGGCGATCCACTGCTCGGGCGGGTCGCCGCGGGCAGCAATCAGCTCGCCGTTTTTGTACCGTTTGACGTAAGCGCATCGCAGTATGTCGTGTCGCAGGGAAGGTGAAAGGCTGGAAAACCAGCGACCGGAATTGATCGCCTCGCGTTCCGTTATGGTAAGGGTAGGTTCGTTCATGGTATGTCACGCGCGAGACGAGCTATCGCTGGCTATTGGTGCAGCCCGCGTTCGTCGGGTTCTTGCGTGGAAGTGCTGATGACGCTGGTGGGTTGACCCTTGGCCTTGCGCCAGAGGTAGATCACGTAGCCGCTCAGGCCGTAGATGACAAACAGGCCAAACATCACTGTTGGCGGGTCGATGTTGATCACAGCAATGCCCAGCGCGATCAGCACGATCACCACAAAAGGCACGCTTTTTTTCATGTGCAGATCCTTGAAGCTGTAGAACGGCACGTTGGTCACCATGCTCAAACCCGCGTACAGCGTGATGGCAAACGTTGGCCACGCCAACGTTGCGCCTTTGATACCAAGATCGTTCATTACCCAGATAAAACCGGCTACCAGGGCGGCAGCGGCGGGCGAGGGCAGTCCCTGAAAGTAGCGTTTGTCAACCACGCCGGTGTTGACATTGAAGCGCGCCAGCCGCAAAGCGCCACAGGCGCAATACACGAACGCCGCAATCCAGCCCCAGCGGCCCAGCCCCTTGAGCGCCCACAGGTAAGCGATCAGCGCTGGAGCGGCCCCGAACGAGACCATGTCCGAGAGTGAATCCATTTGCTCGCCAAAAGCGCTCTGCGTGTTGGTCATGCGTGCCACGCGTCCATCCAGACTGTCAAGCACCATGGCGCAGAAAACCCCGACTGCCGCCAGATCGAAGCGGCCGTTGATGGCCATGACGATGGCATAAAAACCGCCAAACAGCGCCGCCAGGGTAAACAGGTTGGGCAACACATAAATGCCTTTGCGGCGCTTTTTTATGACCACCGCTTCGCCATCGGCAAACTCCGATTCGTTACCGTCATGCATAGTGTTTACCTCCAGCACCGCATAATAACAAAGGCCACCGCGGTGGCCTTTGAAGTGTCAAAGAAGTGCTCTCAATTGCGGCTTTGATCGACCAGTTTGTTCTTCTTGATCCAGGGCATCATGGCGCGCAGCTTGTCGCCCACTTTTTCAATCTGATGCTCGGACATCAAACGCCGGCGGCTCAACAGCACCGGTGCCCCAGCCTTGTTTTCCAGGATGAAGCTCTTGGCGTATTCGCCCGACTGGATGTCTTTCAGGCAGGCGCGCATGGCATCCTTGCTGGCAGCCGTGACGATCTTCGGGCCGGTGACGTATTCACCGTATTCGGCGTTGTTGCTGATCGAGTAATTCATGTTGCCGATGCCGCCTTCATGGATCATGTCCACAATCAGTTTGAGCTCGTGGCAGCACTCGAAATACGCCATCTCCGGCGCGTAACCGGCTTCGACCAGCGTCTCAAAACCAGCCTTGATCAGCTCCACCGCGCCACCGCACAAAACGGCCTGTTCACCAAACAGGTCGGTTTCGGTTTCTTCGCGGAACGTGGTCTCGATGATGCCGGCCTTGCCGCCGCCGTTGGCCATCGCGTAACTCAGTGCCAGGTCGCGCGTGCGGCCCGATTTGTCCTGGTGGATAGCGATCAGTTGCGGCACGCCGCCACCTTGCACGTAGGTGCTGCGAACGGTGTGGCCGGGCGCTTTGGGCGCGACCATCCATACATCGAGGTCGGCGCGCGGATGCACCAGCCCGTAGTGCACGTTGAAGCCGTGCGCGAACACCAACGAGGCACCACGCTTGATGTTGGGCTCGATCTGCTGGCTATAGACTTCGCCGATGTTCTCGTCGGGCAGCAGGATCATCACCACGTCGGCACCCTTGACGGCGGCGGCGACTTCTTTGACTTGCAGGCCGGCCTTGCCGACCTTGTCCCAGGAAGCGCCGCCTTTGCGCAGGCCGACCACCACTTTGACACCGCTGTCGCTGAGGTTTTGCGCGTGCGCGTGGCCCTGACTGCCGTAGCCGATGATGGCCACGGTTTTGCCTTTGATCAGGCTTAGGTCACAGTCTTTGTCGTAATAAACTTTCATCGCTTTCTCCTTTGTAAAAAACTTGCGGGACAGACCTTTAGCTCTGTCCCCAACTGA
>JAVHQY010000037.1:0-1121 GCA_036171375.1 Rhodoferax sp.
GACAAAGAGAATTTTAAAAGGTCCGGAGGGCAGTTTTTTTCTGTTCGGACCGCGCGGTACCGGCAAATCGACCTGGTTACAAGCCACCTTGCCCAATGCATTGCGAGTGGATTTGCTCGACCCAGCCAGTCAGCGCCAATTTCAAGCCCGGCCCGAACGGCTGCGCGAATTGGTGGCGGGTCAGCCTGGCGTGCGCGATGTGGTCATCGACGAAATCCAAAAAGTACCTGGTCTGCTCGATGTGATTCATCAGATGGTGGAGGCCAACCGCAACCTGCGCTTCATACTCACCGGCTCAAGTGCGCGCAAGCTGCGCCGGGGTGGGGCCAATCTGCTGGCTGGGCGGCTGGTGCAAGCTGAAATGCATCCGTTTATGGCGGCAGAGCTCGGCGCCGAGTTTGATCTGCAACGCGCACTTCAAATCGGCTTGGTGCCCCTGGTCTGGAACGCCCCGGACCCGGCCGCCACCCTGCGCGCCTACGCGTCGCTGTATCTGCGAGAAGAGGTGCAGGCCGAAGCGCTGGTGCGCAACGTGGGTGCCTTCGCCCGCTTTCTGGAGGCCATCAGCTTTTCACACGGCAGCCTGCTCAACTTGGCCGAAGTGGCCCGTGAATGCCAAGTTAGCCGCAAAACGGTGGAGGGCTATCTTGAGATACTTGAAGACCTGCTTTTGTCGTTTCGCGTCCCTGTTTTCACCCGTCGCGCCAAACGCCACTTGGCCGCGCACGACAAGTTTTACTATTTTGATGCTGGCGTTTTTCGCTCACTGCGCCCGGCCGGCCCAATTGATCGCCCGGAAGAAATTGAAGGCATGGCGCTGGAGGGTCTGGTGGCACAGCACCTGCGTGCCTGGATAGCCTACCGCGGCCTGGGCGAGCAACTCTTTTACTGGCGCACTAAATCCGGCAGCGAGGTCGATTTTGTCATCTATGGCCCCAACACCTTTTGCGCCTGGGAGGTCAAGCGCGCCGCGCGCGTGCACAGCACAGATTTGCGCGCCCTCAAGGCCTTTCGCGAGGACTACCCCGAGGCCAAGCTTGGCTTGCTCTACATGGGCCAGGAGCAGCTTGAAATCGATGGCATTGCGGTTATTCCATGCCAGGCGTTTCTGGAACAACTTG
>JAVHQY010000038.1:0-5385 GCA_036171375.1 Rhodoferax sp.
TCGCGGATATGACCGGACCCACCGCAGCGTGGGCACGGAATCGAGGCCCCTTCCGAGAGCGACGGGCGCAGCCGCTGGCGACTCATCTCCATCAGACCAAATTTGCTAATGGTGGCAAACTGCACCCGCGCCCGGTCCTGCCGCAGCGAATCGCGCAAGCGGTTTTCCACGTCGCGCCGGTTGCGGCTTTCTTCCATGTCGATAAAGTCGATCACGATCAAGCCGCCCAAGTCGCGCAGGCGCATCTGGCGTGCCACTTCCTCGGCGGCTTCCAGGTTGGTGCGGGTGGCGGTTTCTTCGATGTCGCTACCTTTGATGGCGCGCGCCGAGTTCACGTCCACGCTGACCAGCGCTTCCGTGTGGTCGATCACGATGGCGCCGCCGCTGGGCAACTGCACGGTGCGGGCGTAGGCTGATTCGATCTGGTGCTCGATCTGGAAGCGCGAAAACAGCGCGGCGTCGTCGCGATAGCGTTTCACCCGGTCGGCGTGTTCGGGCATGACGTGGGCCATGAATTGACGCGCCTGCTCATAGACATCGTCGGTGTCGATCAGGATGTCGCCGACGTCGGCACTGAAGTAATCGCGGATGGCGCGGATCACCAGGCTGGATTCCTGGTAGATCAGAAAAGCGCCTTTGGCACCCTTGGCGGCGCCGTCGATGGCTTCCCACAACTTGAGCAGGTAGTTCAGGTCCCATTGCAATTCGGGCGCGCTGCGGCCAATGCCAGCGGTGCGGGCGATGATGCTCATACCACCTGGGTATTGAAGCTGATCGATGACTTCCTTGAGGTCGCTGCGGTCTTCGCCTTCGATGCGGCGTGACACACCGCCGCCGCGCGGATTGTTGGGCATCAAGACCACATAGCGGCCCGCCAGTGAGACAAAAGTGGTGAGCGCCGCACCCTTGTTACCACGCTCTTCTTTTTCCACCTGCACCAGCAGCTCCTGGCCTTCGCGGATCGCATCCTGGATGCGGGCCTGGCCGACCGGAACACCGGCCTGAAAATATTGTTTCGAGATTTCCTTGAACGGCAAGAAGCCGTGGCGGTCTTCACCGTAATCGACGAAACAAGCTTCCAGCGATGGTTCGACGCGGGTCACAACGGCTTTGTAAATGTTGCCTTTGCGCTGTTCACAGCCTTCTATTTCAATTTCATAGTCGAGCAATTTCTGCCCGTCAACAATTGCCAACCGGCGCTCTTCGGCCTGGGTGGCATTGATCAGCATCCTTTTCATGGAGTGCGTTCCTCTCATTCAAATAACCAACACGCTCTTGACGAGCATTGATACCTGAACAGACGCTTTGAAATGAGGAAGGAAAAGCCGCAGAGCCAGCACTTAAAGCTTAAGCGCTGGTGTTGGCAAGTGGATGGGAGCGAGGTTTTTGCAGGCTGGCCCAATCGCCAACCAGGCACCGACAAGCGTTGCCGGTACTGGTTTTGCCGATGACCTGGCAGCGCCCAGGAGCGTTTGAAAAACGCTTCCTAGCCAGCTCTGAAAAAGGTTCATCAACAAAAACATTTCGCTTCATTCCGTTCGCAGAGCCGTGGGCCTGTGAACTTTGGGTATTCCGTATCAGTGTTTCAATGCGTCGGCTCGAACGTTTGTCCGGCAGACCAGCGCAAGCATCCGGCTTGCGGTTTGTGTGTCTTGACAGACGGCGGCATCGACCTACCGGCGACGTGTGATGCTGGGTGAACTAAACTCAAGCCAGAACATGAATCAACTGCGAACGCGTCCTCGAACAACCATTCGGGGCCAGTTCTTGGCGTTAAATCAAATACTTACAACACATCGCTGGTGAAACACATTATAGGGGGCATTGGCACCCAACGTCCGGCGCAGGTAAAAAACGTCGTTGTCGATGAAGATTCGTCCGGCCAAAGGCTGGACAATTTTTTGCTGCGTGAACTCAAGGGCGTTCCCAAGACCCACGTCTATCGGATTATCCGCAGCGGTGAAGTCCGGCTCAATCAGCACCGCACAACGGCCGATGCCAGGGTCACGGCCGGCGATGTGATTCGGTTGCCGCCGCTGCGAGTGGCACAGCCGGCCGACGTGAGCGTCGCGCCACTGGCACCAGCGAGGGAGTTTCCGATCCTGTTCGAAGACGATCACCTGTTGGCGATCGACAAGCCATCGGGCATCGCGGTGCACGGGGGCTCGGGTGTGAGCTTTGGCGTGATTGAATCGGTGCGGCGTGCGCGACCGCAGGCCAGGTTTCTGGAGCTGGTGCATCGACTCGACCGCGACACCAGCGGTGTTTTGTTGTTGGCAAAAAAACGCAGCGCCTTGACGCAATTGCAGCAACAGTTTCGTCAGCGCCAGACTGGCAAAACCTATCTGGCGCTGGTGGCCGGTTGCTGGCCAGCCAACAAAAAAGTGCTCGACAAGCCGTTGTTCAAATACCTGCTCGGCGAAGGTGCCAACGGCGCACACGGTGGTGAGAAACGCGTCAAAGTGGTGGCGCGCGACGACCCCAGTGGCCGACCCGCCCTGACGCTGGTGAAAGTGGTGCGGCAGCTGGCGGCAGGCGCTGATGTCGCTGCACTGGCGGGTGACGGTTTTACGTTGCTGGCAGTCACACTAAAAACCGGGCGCACGCACCAGATTCGGGTGCACCTTGCCAGTGAAGGTTATCCTATCGTCGGCGACGACAAGTACGGCAACTTCAATCTGAACAAGGCGCTGTTGCGCTCCGGCCAGTCAACGCCGCTCAAGCGCATGTTTTTGCACGCCTGGCATCTGGAATTCAACCATCCGGTCAACGGCGAACGCCTGACGCTGATAGCACCCCTGCCGACTGAACTTGAAGCTTTTCTTAGCCATGATGCCAATTTTGAATCCTGAACCAGTCCAATCCAGACCGTTTGACTTGATCGCGTTCGATTGGGATGGCACGTTGTTCGATTCCACCGCCATCATCACGCGCTGCATTCAGCAAGCGGTGCGTGATGTCGGCGGTGCAGTGCCGAGCGACAAAGACGCGGCGTATGTCATCGGTTTGGGCTTGATGCAGGCGCTGGCCTACGCCGCCCCCGACGTTCCGGTTGACAAGTACCCGGAACTGGGTGCGCGTTATCGCCACCACTACCTGGCATGCCAAAACGAGATCGTTCTTTTTGACGGGGTGCTTGAGATGTTGACTGACCTGAAGGCGCACCGGTATTGGTTGGCGGTGGCAACTGGCAAGAGTCGCCGCGGCCTGGATTCGGCCCTGCAAGCAGCGCAGCTTGAAGCTGTATTTGACGCTTCGCGTACCGCTGACGAAACCGCGGGCAAACCCGATCCGCGCATGTTGCAAGAACTAATGGCCGAGTTTGGCGTGTCGCCAGCGCGCACCTTGATGATCGGGGACACCACACACGATCTGCAAATGGCGCTCAACAGCGGTTGCGCCAGCGTCGCTGTCAGCTATGGCGCGCACGATGTTGGCGAGCTGCTGGCCTGTCAGCCGCGCTACCTGGCGCACTCGGTGACCGAGTTGCACCACTGGCTGTTAGGCCCGCACTGAAGCTGGCGGAGCGGAACTGTGACGCAAAGAATTCTGTTGTGTCGCTCGGAGCATTTGCGGGAGGCTGATGTTGCGGTGCCGTTTGAAGTCAGCTACATCGGTCAGCCGTGCCGCGCCTTTGCCATCCGCTATCTGGGTCAAGTGCACGCCTACCTCAACCGATGCAGTCACGTGCCCATGGAGATGGACTGCCAGCCCAACCACTTCTTCGATTTCAGCAAGACCTGGCTGATCTGCTCCACGCACGGTGCCCTCTATGACCCGTGCACCGGGCGCTGTCGCATGGGGCCGTGCCGTGGCGGTTTGATAAAAATTGCGGTGGACGAGAGCGATGGCGTGGTTCACTGGCATACTGCTGCCTATCTGACTACTCGAGATACCTGAAATGACACCCCCCCTGACCAATGAATCGTCGCCCGGTGGCGCACCGGCCGCAAAACCGGTGCCCGACGCTGAGCGTGTTGACGCTTCCAGAGCGGGCTGGGAGCGCCAGACGCTGGAGCAACTGGCTTTTGCCACTTTGACCGAGCAGCGCACGGCGCGGCGTTGGCGCAATTTTGTCCGGCTCGCCTGGCTGGTATTTTTTGTGGTTCTGGTGTGGCTGGTGGTGAGTCAGGGCAATGCCGTTCGTGACGTGTCCAAACCACACACGGCGGTGGTCGAGATCAAGGGCGAAATCGCGTCCGGCGCGCCGGCCAGCGCCGAGCTGGTGGTGGCGGCGGTGCGCACGGCGTTTGAAGATGAGGGTGCCAAGGCAGTCGTGCTGTTGATCAACTCGCCCGGCGGCAGCCCGGTGCAGGCCGGCATCATCAACGACGAGATCCGCCGCCTCAAGACCAAACACAAGAAAGCGGTTTATGCGGTGGTGGAAGAAACCTGCGCCTCGGCCGCTTATTACATCGCGGTGGCGGCGGACAAGATTTTTGTTGACAAGGCCAGCATTGTTGGCAGCATCGGCGTTTTGATGGACGGTTTTGGTTTTACCGGTCTGATGGACAAGCTCGGCATCGAGCGCCGCCTGATGACGGCGGGCGAGAACAAGGGCTTTCTTGACCCCTTCAGCCCGCAAACGCCAACGCAGCGCGCCTACGCGCAAAACATGCTCAATCAAATCCACCAGCAATTTATCGCGGTCGTCAAGACCGGTCGCGGCCAGCGGCTGAAAGAAACCCCGGAGACTTTCAGCGGTCTGTTCTGGAGCGGCCAGCAGGCGATAGAGATGGGGCTGGCCGATCAACTCGGCAACCTTGACTTTGTTGCGCGCGAGGTGGTCAAAGCCGAAGAAATTGTCGATTACACGCAGCGGGAAAACGTCGCCGAGCGACTCGTCAAGCGCTTCGGTGCCGCCATCGGTGCCGGTGCCGTGCAAGCCGCCCGCTCAGTGCCAGCGTTGCGCTGAACCTAAATCCGGCAGTTGAACGCGCCCGAGGTCATTGCTCCGCCTCGCAGGCATGAGCCTACAGCGTTGTCACCCTTGCAGGGCGCAGCCATGCCGGAGTCATGGCCTGCTTAAGCCGTCCAAACGTGCGCAGGCACGTTTGGAGCCGCGGCTTTCGCCCTACCCGCGCACACCGCCAGCGGCCCTCTCGGGCGCGTCCAACTGCCGGATCTAGGGATGCCCTGCATAACTCAACGCGAGTGGGTGCAGTGCGGATCGGGATGGGATGCAAGGCGCATTTTGCCGCCAATAGCGCGTGACTTTAGGACTTACCGCAAGAATGGTCGCCAGGTGATTGACGTTTTGTTCCCAAAGCAGGCACCTTGACATCCATAGCCGCGATACATATCATGCAGCATATCCATTTGGAAGGCCTAATAAATGCTTCAAACTGCCAGGATTTTCGTCACGGGCCGCAGCCAGGCGGTGCG
>JAVHQY010000039.1:0-2497 GCA_036171375.1 Rhodoferax sp.
TGGGCTCAGCGCACAGCCGTCGCTGAGCCATTGCACCGGTTCACTTGGCAGCATTCGGAAAAAACAGTTGCTGGCCGCCAATCTTGTAGCTGGCGATGACCGACTGGCCGGCGCTGGAAGTCACCCAGTCGATGAATTTCTGACCTTCGACGGTTTTGACCTGCGGGTGCTTGGCCGGATTGACCAACATCACACCGTATTGATTGAACAAGCGTTTGTCGCCTTCAACCAGCACTTTGAGCTCACCCCGGTTCTTGAAATTGAGCCAGGTGCCGCGGTCGGTCAGCACGTAGGCACTCATGCTCGAAGCCATGTTCAGGGCCGGACCCATGCCGCAGCCGCACGACTTGTAGCCGCCGCCGTGGTTGTCGGCAAGACCCGCCGCCTTCCAAAAGCGCAGCTCGGCGGCGTGGGTGCCACTCTTGTCGCCGCGCGAAATGAACACTGCGTTGGCCGCTGCCATTTTTTGCAGTGCTGCCACCAGATCGTTGCCCTTGACATTGGCCGGGTCCTTCTCCGGCCCGACCAGCACGAAATCGTTGTACATCACTTCCAGCCGCTTGACGGCAAAGCCTTCGGCCACCACTTTTTCTTCTGCCACCTTGTCGTGCACAAACAGCACGTCGGCATCGCCCCGGCGACCCATGTCGATGGCCTGCCCAGTGCCCAGCGCCACCACCTTGACATCAATGCCGCTGGCCTTCTTGAATTCGGGCAACAGGTAGGCAAACAGTCCCGACTGTTCGGTCGAGGTGGTTGAAGCCACCACGATGGACGGTGTCTGGGCCTGCGCCGACAGTGTCACGCCGGCCAGCAGCGCGGTGGTTGCCAGCGTTTTTTGCAGGCGAGCGAAAAAATGAAAAGACGTTAACTTCATACCAGTTCTCCTTTGACAAACAAACGGGCCTCAAGGTACTGCGCTTGCAGCAAAGACCCACCAAAAAAATCTTCCACCGGCAAGTCGGCCAGCACGCGGCCATGCTCGAGGTAAACCACCCGGCTGGCCAGGCGCTTGACCTGACCCAGGTTGTGGCTGGCAAAGACCAGCGTCATGCCGTCGCGCTGCGCGAACTCGTCAATCAGCGCTTCGACTTCGCGCTTGGCGTGCGGGTCGAGGCTGGCGGTGGGCTCGTCGAGCAGCAGCACTTGCGGCTGCAGCGCCCAGGCCTGCGCCAGTGCCACGCGTTGCTGCTGACCGCCGGAGAGCCCAAGCGCGCTGCGCTGCTGCAACGCCTGCAGACCCACCCGCTCAAGCGCTTTGAGTGCCTGTTGGCGGGCTGGTTGGCGCGCAACGCCACGCAGGCGCAGACCCAAAGCCACGTTGTCCAGCACGGTCATTCGCATCAGGTAGGGCTTCTGAAACAGCATCGCCTGGCACTGTGCCGCGGGTCGGCTGAGGTGACCCGCGCTGGGCGCGAGCAGGCCGTGCAAAACGCGCAGCAGTGTGCTTTTGCCGCAGCCATTGGCACCAATCAAAGCCACACGTTCACCCGGGCGCACGCGCAAGTGCACATCGACCAGCGCCTGGATGCAGCGCGGTGCCGTGCCAAATTGCAACTCGATGCCCGACAAATCAAACATGGGTTTGTGCACCGGCAAGCCGGTTGTCGCGCTCGGGCGCACAACCGAGTTCCTGCGCTTCACGCCAGCGCCGCAGGGCGGCAATCAACACGTTGAGCAGCAGTACCACGCTGAGCAAAATCAGCCCCAGGCCAAGCGCCAGTGGCAAGTCGCCCTTGCTGGTTTCCAGCGCAATCGCTGTCGTCATGACGCGGGTGAAGCCGTCGATATTGCCACCGACGATCATCACCGCGCCAACTTCCGAGATGGCGCGACCGAAGGAGGCGATCAGCACGGTGAGCAGGGCGTAGCGTTCGTCCCAGGCCAGCAGCAGACTGCGCAGCAGCGTGCCGGCACCGAGTGACTGCAATTGCTCGCCGTGCAGGCGCTCGGCATCTTCCACCGTCTGGCGTGTCAAGGCGGTAAAAATCGGCAGCACCAGCACCGTCTGCGCCAAGATCATTGCCTTGAAGCTGAACAGCCAACCCAGAAATCCCAGCGGACCGCTGTTTGAGAGCAGCAGGTAAATCACCAGCCCCACCACCACCGAAGGGATCGCCAGAAAAGTGTTGAGCAGCGTCAGCAAAAATGCGCGGCCGGCAAAGCGCGCCACGCCCAGCCAGGCCCCCAGCAGCAGCCCCAGCGCACTGGCAATGGCTGAGGCGCTGGCGCTGATGCCCAGCGAGCGCGCCACAATGGTCAGCAACTGCGGGTCGCCGCTGGCGATGAGTTGCAGGGCGACGGCAGCGCTGTCGGAGAATGAAGTCACGCGAACCGGCTCATCTGTTGGTCACTGCGATGTTGGCACCGATGACGTTGCGACGTGGTTGGGTTGGGTGCGTTCATAAGATGCGGTATCGTAGGGACCTCAATCAATCAAGGCAATATGAAGCATCGTGCATAGGCTCCAGTTCCACTACACACTTTCGCGCAACGC
>JAVHQY010000039.1:2597-5252 GCA_036171375.1 Rhodoferax sp.
CAATATGAAGCATCGTGCATAGGCTCCAGTTCCACTACACACTTTCGCGCAACGCCAGTCCGGCGGCGGTTCGCAACCCGCTGATCGATTTGCTGCAGGCAGTCTCAACCCAGGGCTCCATTTCAGCCGCAGCGCGCAGCCTGGGTTTGTCGTACCGCCACGTCTGGGGCGAACTCAAGCGCTGGGAAGTCGAACTCGGCCACGGGCTGGTGATCTGGGAAAAAGGCCAGGCGGCGCGTCTCACGCCTTTTGGCTCCAAGCTAATGTGGGCCGAGCGTCAGGCGCAGGCGCGGCTGGCACCGCAGATCGAAGCGCTGCGCGCCGAGCTCGAGCGCAGCTTCGCGCTGGCGTTTGACGACAGCGTGCACGTGGTCACGCTTTACGCCAGTCACGACGGCGCACTTAGTGCGCTGCGCGAATATGCGTCACACCAGGAATCAGGCCGTCTGCACCTGGACATCCGCTTTACCGGCAGCGTCGATGCCATTCGCGCCTTGAACGAAGGCCGCTGCGTCATGGCCGGTTTTCACACCTTGCTGGGAACCGGCCGCAAGACGCTGACCGAGCGCACTTACAAACCCCTGCTCAAACCCGGGCTGCACAAAATCATTGGCTTTGCCCAGCGCAGCCAGGGTTTGATGCTGGCCAGGGGCAATCCGCTCGGCTTGCATTCGCTACAGGACGTGGTCAAGCGGTGTGCCCGCTTTGCCAACCGCTCGCTGGGTTCGGGCACGCGCGTGGTGCTCGACGAGTTGCTGGCGCAAAGCGCTCTGGCCAAGACCGACATCAATGGCTATGAACACACTGAGCCGTCGCATGCCGCTGTCGCCAACGCCGTGGCCGCCGGCCAGTGTGATGCCGGTCTCGGCATCGAAGCCGCCGCGCACAGCGCGAGGCTCGACTTTGTGCCGCTGGCTGATGAGCGCTACCACCTGGTGTGCCTGAAATCGGCGCTGGAGCAACCCGGCATCCAGAGCCTGCTGCAACTGCTGCAATCTCCCGCCTGGGCCAGCGAGATCGCCAAAATTCCAGGCTATGCGGCGCTGCAAGGCGGAGAGGTGCTGTCCATGCGGCGTGTCTTGCCGTGGTGGACTTTTT
The DNA here is from genome assembly GCA_036171375.1 of Rhodoferax sp. Taxonomy (GTDB): domain Bacteria; phylum Pseudomonadota; class Gammaproteobacteria; order Burkholderiales; family Burkholderiaceae_C; genus Rhodoferax. Next base: position 3,696 of record JAVHQY010000039.1, read on the forward strand.
CACAAAGCAAACCGATTCGCAGTACCCGATAACGGATGAGTGTTTGCCTTCGGTCAAATTTTTCTTTGCGTGGGATTTTCTCCAGCAACGCCCATGCGCTGCCCAAAGGTTAAACTTGCCCCGCCCGATTGCCTGTCCTGCTACACCCCCGGCAAGGCAAACGCAACGTTCAAAAAACGACGGAAGCTTTATGACATTTCTGCTCAACTTGTCCCGACTGATCGACCGCCTGACTGCGGGAATCGGAAAATTCACCATGTGGCTGGTTCTGGCCACCACCCTCATCAGCGCCGGCAACGCCATTGTGCGCAAGGTCTTCAATTCCAGCTCCAACTCGCTGCTGGAAATCCAGTGGTATCTGTTTGCCGGCGTTTTTTTGCTCGGTGCCGGTTACGGCTTTTTGAAGAACATTCATGTGCGCATTGACTTCATTTCGTCGCAACTGAGCCCGCGTGCACGCAACTGGATCGACGTGGCTGGCATCGTTGGCGTGCTGTTTCCTTTTTGCCTGCTCTCCATCGTGCTGAGCTGGCCGCTGTTCACACAGGCGCTCGCGACCGGCGAGATGTCACAGAACGTTGGCGGTTTGATCCGCTGGCCGGCTTATGCGCTGATCCCTTTGGGTTTTTCGTTGCTCGCCATCCAAGGTGTTTCTGAACTGATTAAACGCCTGGCTTTTTTGTCGGGCCAGGGGCCGGACGTGCTCTCGCATGAAGGTGCCAAGTCGGACGAAGAAATCTTCCTGGAAGAAGAGATCAAGGCGCTCGCCGCGCGCAAGCTGGCCGGAGAACACTAGATGCAAACCACTTTCCTGGCACAGCAGTTTGTGCCCATCATGTTCGCCGGTTTGTTCGTCCTGTTGCTCACCGGCTTTCCGGTCGCTTTTGCTCTGGCTGCGACGGGACTGGGTTTTGGTTTTATCGGCATGGAAGCGGGCATCATTCCGGCCTCCCTGTTCCAGGCGCTGCCGCTGCGTATTTTTGGCATCATGCAAAATGAAACGTTGCTGGCGATTCCGTTCTTCACTTTCATGGGGATCATCCTGGAACGCAGTGGCATGGCCGAGGATCTGCTGGAGACGGTGGGACAGGTGTTTGGCCCGCTGCGCGGCGGCCTGGCCATTGCCGTGATTCTGGTCGGCGCGCTGCTGGCGGCCACCACCGGCGTGGTCGCTGCCGCCGTGATCTCGATGGGCTTGATCTCGTTGCCGATCATGCTGCGCTACGGGTACAACCGCACCATTGCCACCGGTGCCATCACGGCATCCGGGACGCTGGCGCAAGCCATACCGCCTTCGCTGGTGCTGATCGTGCTGGCCGACCAACTCGGTCGCTCGGTGGGCGACATGTACGCCGGTGCCCTGCTGCCAGGCTTGCTGCTGGTGGCGCTGTACATTGCCTTCGTCGTCATTGTTGCCATGCTCAAACCGGCCTGGGTGCCAGCCCTGCCAGCCGAGGCGCGCATTTACCGCGAAACCAATGGCAGCTCGGGCCACCAGTCGCTGCTGGTGCTGGTGCTGATTTGCGCGGCAGTCGGCTGGGCCTGGTCGCGTGTGCA
>JAVHQY010000040.1:0-5240 GCA_036171375.1 Rhodoferax sp.
CCTTTCCCGCCCGGCGGGGCGGGAAAGGGCGGGGGGATAGAGTGGGGCCAAAAATAAAAACGAATACATTCTTTTCAGCCGCTGCAACGCAGTTCGATGCCACAACTGATAGCGCATCACTTGGAGTGCGACCCTCGAAATCGGGGCACGGGCTTGATCACCCGCCTCAGGTCGATTCGGCAACCGGCTCACGCTCCATCAGCATGGCCACCGCTTGGGCTGGCTGGATCTGACCATTGAGCAAAGCCACCACAGCCTGCGCAATCGGCATTTCAACCACCAATGCCTTGGCACGCTGTAGCAAGGCGTGGGCGCAGTAGACACCTTCAGCCACATGGCCGAGCGAAGCAAGCACCTGCGGCAGTGTCAGTCCCCGCGCCAGCGCCAGACCGACCTGCCGGTTGCGTGAGAGGTCGCCGGTCGCGGTCAACACCAGGTCACCCAGGCCACTGAGCCCCATGAAGGTTTCTGGGTTGGCCCCCAACGCACACCCCAGACGGGTCATTTCGGCCAAGCCACGGGTAATCAAAGCAGCGCGCGCGTTCAAACCAAGTTGCAACCCATCGCACAAGCCGGTGGCAATTGCCAACACGTTCTTGAGCGCGCCACCGACCTCGACACCGACCAGATCGCTGTTGGCATAAATACGCAGCGCCGGACCATGAAAAGCTTCTACCAGCGCCGCCCGCACATTGGCATGCGTACTGGCTGCGACCAACGCGGTGGGCTGGGCGCGCGCCACTTCGAGTGCAAAGCTCGGGCCGCTGAGCAAACCGCTGAGCAAAGCCGGTGCCACCTGCGCCTGCACCTCGTGCGCGAACAGGCCAGGCGCGCCCGGCGACTGTGCCACTTCAACACCTTTGCACAGCCACACGACAGGCTGCGAACAAATGCGCAATTGGGTCAACGCCGCGCGCAGTCCAGCCATCGGCATCGCCAGCAACAGCAGATCAGCATCCCGCACCAGTGCAGTCAGCGACGCACCGGCAGCGTCATCGTAGCTGCACACGCGCAGCGCGTCGGGCAGGCGGATGCCAGGCAGGTAGTGCTGGTTCTCGCGCCGGGTTTGCAGCGCCGTCGTTTGCCGGGCATCGCGCGCGCATAGCGTGACCTGGTGGCGCGCAGCGGCGTTGACGGCGCTAAGCGCCAACGCCGTGCCCCAGGCCCCGGCACCCAGAATGACTATATTCATGGCGTGCCGGTGATTGGCAAAACTTATTGCGCCACTGCGGGTGCCGGGGTGGATGCAGCAGCGGCCTGTTGCGCTTGCTGCTGCTCGTACATGGCCTGAAAATTGATTTCAGCTAGGTGCACCGGCGGGAATCCGCCACGCTGAATCAGATCGGCCACGTTGCCACGCAGGTAGGGATAAACGATCTGCGGACAGGCAATGCCCATGATCTGCCCCATTTGTTCCTGCGGCACATTGCGAATCTCAAAAATGCCAGCCTGTTTGACCTCCGCCAAAAACACCGTCTTGTCCTTGATTTTTGTTTGCACCGTGGCAGTCACCATCACTTCGAAAACACCTTCGGCAACCGGTGTCGCATTCACACCGAGTTGAATGTCAACCGTGGGCGATTCCTGCTCCAGCAAAATGGCCGGTGAATTGGGTTGCTCCAGCGAGGCTTCCTTGAGGTAAACCCGTTGAATCTGAAAAACAGCAGTCTGTGGCTCAGCCATGAAAATTCCTTGATGAGTGATAACTAGGTGCGAATTATCCCCGATTGCTTGGCGCGCCCTGCGCTTGGCAACAGCGCCCGTCAAGGGCGCGCATCGACTGCCGCAGCGAGTTCTTCCCAGCGCGTCAGTGCCTGCAGGATTTCGTCTTCGAGTGGGCCGTCGCGCTGGCAAAGCTCGCTGGCCCGACGCGGATCTTGTGCGTACAAACTGGCATCGGAGAGCGCCCGCCGCAACTCTTTTTGCTCCTGCTCGAGTGCTTCAATTTTTTCCGGCAACGCCTCCAGCTCACGCTGCTCCTTGTAGCCCAGCTTTTTGCCACCACGGCCTGGTGCTGATTTTGCGGCTTGCGCCTGAAATCGGTCGAGGTCCATGGGCGGCTTGACTTTGGCAGTTGGCGGTTGCAAAGCGGCAGTGAGTTCTCTGGTCCGACCGGATTGGAGCAGCCAGTCACTGACACCGCCTTCAAATTCACGCCACAAACCGTCGCCCTCAAAAACGATGGTACTGGTGACCACGTTGTCCAGAAAAGTGCGGTCGTGGCTGACCAGAAACACCGTGCCACGGTAGTCTTGCAGCAGCTCTTCGAGCAACTCAAGCGTTTCAATATCGAGATCGTTGGTCGGTTCGTCAAGTACCAGCACGTTGGCCGGGCGGGCGAACAGGCGCGCCAGCAACAAACGGCTGCGCTCACCGCCCGAGAGCGAGCTCACCGGCGAATTGGCGCGTGCGGGGGAAAACAAAAAATCACCAAGGTAGCTTTTGACGTGCTTGCGCTGCTGGCCGATTTCTATCCATTCGCTGCCCGGGCTGATGAAGTCCACCAACGTGGCATTCAAATCAAGCGCATCGCGCAACTGGTCAAAGTACGCCACCTGCAAATTGGCACCCTGACGCACCCGACCCTGATCCGGTTGCAGCTCCCCCAAAATGAGTTTGAGCAAAGTCGTTTTACCAGCGCCGTTGGGTGCGATCAAGCCAATCTTGTCACCACGCAGCACGGTGGCTGAAAAGTCTTTGATGATCGGCTGCGCGCCAAACGATTTGCTCACGGTGCTGAGCTCGGCCACCAGCTTGCCGCTGAGCACTCCCGAGGCGACTTCCATTCTGACTTTGCCAACTGCCTCGCGGTGCGCTTTACGGTTGGCGCGCAAATTCTCCAACCGCACAATGCGGCTCTGGCTGCGCGTGCGCCGTGCTTCAACACCCTTTCGAATCCAGATCTCTTCTTGCGCCAGCAGTCGATCAGCCTTGGCGCTGGCAACAACTTCCTGCGCCAACTGCTCCTCCTTGAGCGCTTGGTAGTGCGAATAATTGCCAACGTAGGAGCGCAGAATTCCGCGATCGAGTTCAACGATGCGGGTTGCCACCCGGTCCAGAAAACTGCGGTCATGCGTGATCGTGACGACGCTGCCCTTGAATGCCAGCAGCAAGTCTTCCAGCCATTGGATAGAGTCCAGATCGAGGTGGTTGGTGGGTTCGTCCAGCAGCAGCACATCGGGCCGCGCCACCAACGCCTGCGCCAACGCCAGGCGCTTTTTGGAACCACCCGACAATGTGCCAACCTGCGCTGCCGGGTCCAAACGCAGCAACTGCAAAGTCTCGCCCACCCGCTGCTCCCAGCGCCAGCCGCCCTGCGCTTCAATGGCGCTTTGCAAGACATCGAGCTCACCCTGGCCGCCGCTGTATTGGTCGATCAGCGCGCGCACACCAGCCAGCGCCGCGCTGGCCGCGTCAAACACGCTGGCTTGCAAGTCGAGCTCAGGTGCCTGCGCCACGTACGCCAGACGCAAACCCTGCTGAAGTTGCAACACACCGTCGTCGGCTTTTTCCAGCCCGGCCAAAATCTTCAGCAGCGACGATTTGCCCGCGCCGTTGCGCCCGATCAAGCCAATGCGCTCACCGGTCTCCAGCACAAAATCGGTGTGGTCGAGCAGCGGGTGATGACCGTAGGCTAGTTGGGCATCGAGAAATGTGATGAGCGCCATAGGGGGGCGATTATCCGAGATTATTCATTAGGGTTTGGTGGGCAGACGGATGCAGTGGCGAGGCAGTTTGGTCCTGACTGAGGGGTCCATAGCCTGCGCTATGGACACCGAAGAAGGGCCAAAATGGCCGTCAATGCGCCGCCTGCACCCAAACAGCGCCGAAGGTGCGCCTAATGGACAATCTCGGATTATCCGGGATTGCCCGAATCCAGGTTTCTACAATGCCAGCATGACTTTTCTTGCAATGCTCGCCCAGGCCGAGCGCGACAACCACTCCATGCTGTGCGTCGGGCTGGACCCTGAACCGACAAAGTTTCCGGCTGCACTGCGCGGCGATGCCAGCAAAATTTACGACTTTTGCGCCACCATCGTCGATGCCACGGCCGACCTGGCGATCGCGTTCAAGCCGCAGATCGCTTATTTTGCCGCGCATCGGGCCGAGCCGCAGCTCGAACAATTGATCGCCCACATCCGCCGCACCGCCCCCCATGTGCCGGTCATTCTCGATGCCAAGCGCGGCGACATCGGCAGCACTGCCGAGCAGTATGCGCGTGAAGCTTTTGAGCGCTACGGTGCCGATGCGATCACGCTGTCGCCCTTCATGGGGCTGGATTCGATCACCCCATATTTGAAGTACCACGGCAAAGGTGCTTTTTTGCTGTGCCGCACGTCCAATCCGGGCGGCGACGATTTTCAGAACCAACGCCTGGCCGACATTGATGCCACGCCACGGCTGTTTGAACATCTGGCACGACTGGCGCAGCAGCAATGGAACCTCAATGGCCAGCTCGGTTTGGTGGTGGGTGCCACTTATCCGGCAGAAATCGAGCGCATCCGCTCGCTGGCGCCGAGCTTGCCGCTGCTGATTCCAGGCATCGGTGCCCAAGGCGGCAACGCCGCCGCCACCGTCAAAGCGGGCTGGCGCGGCAGCCGGGGCGAAGACGGTGCGGTGATTGAAACCACAGCGCCAATCGTGGTGAATTCATCGCGGGCGATTCTGTACGCCTCCAGTGGAGTCGATTTTGCCGCTGCCGCAAGACAGGTTGCGCTGGCAACGCGTGCGCAACTTGAGGCCGCAAAGATGGCCTGAGGCCCGCGTCCAGGCTGGCGAGCTGGCCAATATGGGCTATTGGCAAAACCCCAAGTCCAGGGGTCGGATCCCGATTCGGGGCTGTGCGTTCGAGCTGGCCAGTAAAGCGTCACCAAATCGGGCTCTGACCCCGATAACCCATGCCCCGGTAACCGCTTGCCCTTGTTCGCCCGCATCTGTGGCATCGAACTGCGTTGCAGCGGCTGAAAGGAATGTATTCGTTTTCATTTTTGGCCCCACTCAATCCCCCCCGCCCCCTTCCCGCCCCGCCGGGCGGAAAGGGGGAGCCTCATTTGGCCGCGTCAATAAACAAAGGCAGTACAAACGCCACGGCACGTTGGACTACGATCATTGGGGCATAGCGAAATTGGGGTCGGATCCCAATTCGGGGCACAGCGTGCGAGCTGACCAATCAGGCATCACCGATTTGGGCTCTGACCCCGATTTCGCGGGTCGCAGCTTCGAGCAACCCATTGAAGGTG
>JAVHQY010000041.1:0-1087 GCA_036171375.1 Rhodoferax sp.
GGTTACACCCGGCGCAGTGGCGCTTACACCTATGGCATTGGCATGTTTGCGCAGGGCGGCATGGGGACTGAGTACGATGCCGCGTCATTTTTGGCAATGGGCTCCAATGCGCCGGTGCGCTCGGAGCTCGGCGTAGGCAACGTGATCTTTCCGTTGGCGTATCAGGTCGATCCAAATCTGACGCTGGGTGCCACGCTGAAATTCATGTGGTCATCGTTAGACATGCGTATGGCCGCCTCTGGTGGACAACTAGCCAGCATGGTGACCGATGCCAGCGGTAATCTGGCGATGGCATTAGGTCCATTGTCGGGCGCTCCCTGGGCGCGCATCGATTTTACGGACGGGAACGACTTTACCGGTGCTGCCAAAGCCACCGGTTTTGGTGCTTCCCTTGGTGCCACCTACAGGGTCAACAAAGACGTGACCCTGGGGGTTTCTTACCAGCTAAAGTCAAGTCTGTCTGACATGAAGACGGCCAGCAGCGATGCCAGCATATCGGCTATTGGCGGCTTTGTGGACCATGGCCGGATCACGGTCATTGACTTTCAGATGCCGTCGGTTTTTGCGGTTGGTACCGGCTGGCAAGCCAGCCCCTCGTTGTTGTTGGCTGCCGATCTGAAATACCTCGCATGGTCCGGTGCCATGAAAAACTTCAAGATGCGTTACGACAGCGCGGACATGGGTGGTTCAGTCAGTTTCGCCCTGCCCCAGAACTGGAAAGACCAAACGGTCCTGAATTTGGGACTGGCCTGGAAGGCCAACCAGGCACTCACCTTGCGCGCGGGTGTCAATTTGGCCGACAACCCGATCCCCGATACCTACGTCAATCCATTGTTCCCGGCCACGGTGAAAAATCATGTCACACTCGGCCTGGGCTACCAAGTGTCACCAGCGGGTGACTTGAATATGTCGCTCTCAATGGCACCCAAGGTCACAGTGACAACACCCCAGGGCATCGATATTTCGCACGCCCAAACCAACTGGCAATTCATGTACAGCCATCGCTTCTAAAATCCACGCTTGATGGTCCACCACTCACCCAGGTACTGGCTTTACCACCTTCTGCCGTTTTTGCAGTGGTGGCATT
>JAVHQY010000042.1:0-1079 GCA_036171375.1 Rhodoferax sp.
AACAAAACGGACTGCGCAACACCGAGTGGCAAATCTTTGAATGCTCGGGCAGCGCTGCCGGTCAGCTCAGCGCTTTTGGCCTGCTGGTGCACGGTGCCACTTTGTCGGTGGTCGGATTCACCATGGACAAAGTCGAGGTGCGCTTATCGAACCTGATGGCGTTCGATGCCCGTGCGCTGGGCAACTGGGGCTGCCCACCCGAGTATTACCCGGCCGCGCTCGAGCTGGTGCTCAGCGGCAAAGTCGCCATTGCCCCGTTTGTTGAGCAGCACCCGCTCGACAACATCAACGAAATCTTCCCCGCCGTGCACAGCCACTCGATCAAGAAGCGCGTCGTGCTGACACCGGCGTAATACGTAACACATAACACGTAACACGTAATACCTAACCCCAACATCCTCAATCAGGAGCTCCCATGACAACCACTAGCCACGAATTCAAGAACCACAATCTGGTCGATGACATTGCCAAACCCGGCGTACGTTTTGAGAAGCGCCCGGCGCATTTGCCCGATGGCAGTGTGGTGCCGGGTTTGTACAACGCCTGGATCACGCTTGACAACCCAAGCCAATACAACGCCTACACCACCGACATGGTCAAGGGCGTGATTCTGGCCATGCGCGCCGCGTCCAATGCGCGCGATGTCAACTGCGTGGTCTTCACCGGGGCTGGCGACAAGGCTTTTTGTTCTGGCGGCAACACCAAGGAATACGCCGAGTACTACGCCGGTCAACCGCAGGAATACCGCCAGTACATGCGTTTGTTCAACGACATGGTGAGCGCCATTCTGGCCTGCGACAAGCCTGTGATCTGCCGCGTCAACGGCATGCGCATCGGCGGCGGCCAGGAAATTGGCATGGCCTGCGACTTCTCGGTGGCGCAGGATCTAGCCCGCTTTGGTCAGGCCGGCCCCAAACACGGCTCCGCACCGCTGGGCGGATCAACCGATTTCCTGCCGATCATCGTCGGTGCCGAGCACGCCATGGCGGCCTGCGTTTTATGTGAACCGTTCTCGGCGCATAAAGCCAACTGGATGGGCATCCTCACCGCCTTGGTGCCCGCGCTCAAGGTCGATGGCA
>JAVHQY010000043.1:0-5133 GCA_036171375.1 Rhodoferax sp.
CGCCGGACGTGATTTTTCTGGTTTACAACGACCACGCCACCGCGTTCAGCCTGGACCTGATTCCGACCTTTGCGCTGGGCACGGCGGCGGAGTTTCCAATTGCCGACGAAGGCTGGGGGCCACGTCCGGTGCCCAGGGTGATCGGCCACCCGGAATTGGCCGCACACATTGCGCAGTCGGTCATTCAGCAGGATTTTGACCTAACCATTTGCAACAAGATGCCGGTGGACCACGGTCTGACCGTGCCGCTGAGCCTGATGTGTGGCGCGCTCGACCCGGTGAACGGTGCCTGGCCCTGCCCGGTGATTCCGTTTCATGTCAACGTGGTGCAGTACCCTGTGCCCAGCGGCGCGCGCTGTTTTGCGCTGGGGCAGGCGATTCGCCGCGCGGTAGAAAGCTTTGACGAAGACCTCAACGTGCACATCTGGGGCACGGGCGGCATGAGCCACCAGTTGCAGGGACCGCGCGCCGGTCTCATCAACCGCAGCTGGGACAACGCCTGGCTCGACCAGTTGATTGCCGACCCCGCTGCCTGCGCCCAGGTGCCGCATATCGACTACGTGCGCGAAGCGGGCAGCGAAGGCATCGAACTGGTGATGTGGTTGATTGCCCGCGGTGCCATGGCCGATGTGGCGGGTGGCAAGCCGCCGGTGGTCAAACACCGCTTTTATCACGTGCCTGCGTCGAACACGGCGGTAGGACATTTGATTTTGGAGGATGCTTGAGTCGGGGTTCCTTGGTGCGCGGGGGCCGCTGGGCGCGCAGGGTATCCGGCTGCGCTCATGTCCCCCGGCCCGGTGCCCGGGCCTCCTCCTTGACTTCGCTTCGCCAGATACCCCGCGCACCCAGCTGCGGAAGTGCCAAAGCGAAAATTAATCTTTTGAATCAGACAAGGACACTCTCATGAAACCCATCAAAGTTGCGCTGGCTGGTGCCGGTGCTTTTGGCATCAAACATTTGGACGGCATCAAAAATATTGAAGGCGTTGAAGTCGTCTCTCTGATCAGCCGTGAGCTGGACAAGACACGAGAGGTCGCCGCTAAATACGGCATTGGCCACGTCACCACCGAGCTGGCCGATGCCCTGGCAATGCCCGAGGTGGATGCCGTCATTTTGTGCACGCCGACGCAAATGCACGCGGCACAAACGCTGGCTTGCCTGAAGGCGGGCAAACACGTGCAGGTGGAAATCCCGCTGTGCGACGTGCTGGCTGATGGTGAGGCCGTGGCGCGGGTAGCCGAAACGTCTGGCCTGGTCGCCATGTGCGGCCACACGCGCCGCTTCAACCCCAGCCACCAATACGTGCACCAGCGCATCACCGCGGGCCAGTTCAACGTCCAGCAGATGGACGTGCAAACCTACTTTTTCCGGCGCTCCAACATGAACGCGCTGGGCCAGCCGCGCTCTTGGACCGATCACCTGCTGTGGCATCACGCGGCGCACACGGTGGATTTGTTTGCCTGGCAGTGCGGCAGTCCGATCGTTCAAGCCAACGCGATCCAGGGCCCGATTCATCCGACGCTGGGCATTGCCATGGACATGAGCGTCCAGCTCAAAGCCGCCAATGGTGCGATTTGTACGCTGAGTCTGAGCTTCAACAACGACGGCCCGCTGGGAACGTTTTTCCGCTACATCGGCGACAGCGCCACCTACATCGCCCGCTACGATGACCTGTTCGCCGGCAAAGACGAAAAAATTGATGTCTCAGGCGTGGCTGTCAGCATGAACGGCATCGAACTACAAGACCGTGAATTTTTCGCCGCCATCCGTGAAGGCCGCCAGCCCAATAGCAGTGTCGCGCAGGTGCTGCCGTGTTATCGCGTCTTGCATGGGCTGGAGAGACAGCTTGACGCAGGTGCGTAGTGTGGTGATCGCTCAGCAGCGCTTGCGCAGCGCAGGCAGACCGCAAAATATTGCTTCTGGCGCGGCTTGGCTGTCAGCGCCGTGTTAAGCTGAACGCTTAGCATCAAGCAGGATTTTTGACGCCGGTTCGTGGCGTGACCGTACCAATTTTGTCCAGAGACAGGAGTTCAGCGTGACAACCACCGGCTACTTTACGCATCCCGATTGCCATCAACACGAGATGGGCCCGGGTCACCCTGAGTGCCCGCAGCGCCTTGATGCCATTGAAGATCGTTTGCTGGTCAGTGGTCTGAATTTGGCGCTGCAACACCGCGAGAGCGCAGCAGCAGCGCTGACCGATATCGAATTGGTGCACGATCGCATGTATGTGGCGGCGGTGCATGGTCTGAGTGAAGAGCTCAAGAGCGAAATCGATGCCGGCGGTCCCTGCTACGCACCGTTGGACCCCGACACCTGTCTCAATCGCCACAGCTGGGATGCCGCCTTGCAGGCCGCCGGGGCGGCCATCGCCGCCACCGAAGCGGTTGTAGCGGGCGAGCTGAACAACGCTTTTTGCGCCGTTCGCCCACCTGGTCACCACGCCAGCCGAGGCAAAGCGATGGGGTTTTGCATTTTCAACAACGTGGCGATTGCCGCCAAGGTGGCATTGGAGCGGCTGGGCTTGAAGCGGGTGGCGATCGTCGATTTTGATGTGCACCACGGCAATGGCACTGAAGAGGCGGTGGCTGCCGACGAGCGCATGTTGATGGTGAGCTTTTACCAATATCCGTTTTACCCGATGGACTATGTCCATCTGGATGCCAAAAACCTGGTGAATTTACCGGTTCGCGCTTACACCAAGGGTCCCGAAATCCGGGAGCTGATTGAGTCGGCATGGATTCCAAAACTGGAGGACTTCCGGCCCGAGATGATTTTCATCAGCGCCGGTTTTGACTCGCATCGGGAAGACGACCTGGGGCAGTTGGGTCTGACGGAGAGCGACTATGCCTGGATCACGCATCGCATCAAGGATGTGGCGCGCCGTCACGCCAAAGGAAGAATTGTTTCGTGTCTGGAAGGCGGCTACAACCTGAGCGCGTTGGGACGCAGCGCCGAAGCGCATATCCGGGCCTTGGCCGATGTCTGACCGGCGCTAGCTGGTAATCTGGCTGAGCTACAATTACAAAAAGCACGGTCGTTCTTTTTTGTTTTGACTGGCAACTTGTCGTTTGCATGACTCGGTGCGCCAGCGACACCGCATAGAATCCGTTCAGTTGACGTGCACGTCAATCACCGTCATCGTAACTATCTGGAGTGAACACAATGAAAGTCCTGGTCGCAGTCAAGCGCGTGGTGGATTACAACGTCAAGGTCCGAGTCAAATCCGACGGCACCGGCGTTGATATTGCCAACGTCAAAATGAGCATGAACCCGTTTGATGAAATTGCCATCGAAGAAGCGGTTCGGCTGCGCGAAAAAGGCGTGGCCAAGGAAGTGATCGCCGTTTCCTGCGGCGTGACGCAGTGCAGCGAGACCCTGCGCACCGCGATGGCCATTGGTGCCGACCGGGCAATTCTGGTGGAAAGCAACGAGGAATTGCAGCCGCTGGCCGTGGCCAAGCTGCTCAAGGCATTGGTGGACAAAGAGCAACCGGGCTTGGTAATTCTTGGCAAGCAGGCCATCGACGATGACTGCAACCAGACCGGTCAGATGCTGGCGGCGTTGGCCGGGCTGGCGCAGGCCACTTTTGCCAGCAAGATTGAAATTGCCGATGGCAAGGCCAGTGTGACACGGGAAGTCGATGGTGGCTCCGAAACCCTCAGTCTGAGCTTGCCGGCAGTCGTCACCGCCGACTTGCGTTTGAACGAGCCGCGCTATGTCACCCTGCCCAACATCATGAAGGCCAAGAAGAAAACGTTGGATGTTTTCAAGGCGGAAGACCTGGGCGTGGATGTCAAGGCGCGCATCAAGACGCTCAAAGTGAGCGAACCACCCAAACGCAGCGCCGGTGTCAAAGTGCCCGATGTGGCCACGCTGGTTGCCAAACTCAGGAACGAAGCCAAGGTCATCTGAAACTTGTCGGACAACCCTGTCCGCAACCGATTAATAAATTTTTTTGGAACAAAGAAATGACAGCTCTTGTAATTGCCGAACATGACAACGTCGCGCTCAAGGGCGCGACCTTCAATACCGTCACCGCTGCCGCGCAGTGTGGGGGCGAAGTGCACGTGCTGGTGGCTGGCTCCAACGCCGCTGGTGTGGCGGCAGCGGCAGCGCAAATTGCCGGTGTGGCCAAAGTGATTCACGCCGACGCTCCCGCCTTGGCGCATGGCCTGGCAGAAAACGTCGCGGCCCAAGTGTTGGCGCTGGCAGGTAGCTACAGTCATATCCTGTTTGCTGCCACTGCAGCGGGCAAAAACATCGCACCGCGCGTCGCGGCCCTGATGGATGTGGGCCAGATATCGGACGTGACCAAGGTCGATAGCCCGGACACCTTTGAGCGTCCGATCTATGCCGGCAACGCCATCGCCACCGTGCAAAGCAGCGATGCGGTGAAGATCATCACGGTGCGTGGTACGGGTTTTGATGCCGCGTCCGCCACCGGTGGCAGCGCCACGGTTGAAACCGTGACGGCGGTGAGCGCCAGCGACAAGATCACTTTCATCGGTAGCGAAATTGCCAAAAATGATCGCCCCGAACTGACCGCAGCCAAGATCATCGTCTCCGGCGGTCGCGCCCTGGCTTCGCAGGAAAAATTCATGTCGGTGCTGATGCCGCTGGCGGATAAGCTAGGTGCCGCCATTGGCGCTTCGCGGGCAGCGGTCGATGCCGGTTATGCCCCGAACGATTGGCAAGTCGGGCAGACCGGCAAGATTGTGGCACCGCAGTTGTACATCGCCGTCGGCATCAGCGGTGCCATCCAGCATCTGGCCGGCATGAAAGATTCCAAAGTGATCGTCGCCATCAACAAGGATCCGGAAGCACCGATTTTCTCGGTGGCCGATTACGGGCTGGAAGCCGATTTGTTTGTTGCCATTCCGGAATTGCTGGCATTGCTCTGAATTCACCCTGACCGCAACGGAGATCTGTCATGAGTTATGTCGCTCCCTTGAAAGACATGCTGTTCAACATCCGGCACCTGGCCGACATTGAGCAAATTGCCCGGTTGCCGGGATTTGAAGATGCGGGTTTTGACACCGCCCAGGCAGTGCTGGAAGAGGCCGCCAAATTCAATCAGGGTGTGCTCTCTGACCTCAACGTGGTGGGCGATCAGCAGCCATCGAGCTGGAA
>JAVHQY010000044.1:0-5108 GCA_036171375.1 Rhodoferax sp.
CACAATGCCTCGCGTCAAACGTGGTGTAACGGCTCACGCCCGCCACAAAAAAGTTCTCGCCCTTGCCAAGGGTTTTCGCGGTCGCCGCGGTAATGTCTTTCGGGTCGCCAAAGAAGCGGTGATGAAGGCCGGGCAATATGCCTACCGTGACCGTCGGACCAAAAAACGGGTTTTTCGTCAACTGTGGATTGCCCGTATCAACGCTGCAGCGCGTCAGTGCGGCCTGACCTACAGCCAGTTTGCCAATGGCTTGAAAAAAGCCTGTATCGACATTGATCGCAAGATCTTGAGCGACATTGCGGTGCACGATATGCCGGCATTTACCGCGATCGTAGAGCAGGTCAAGGCCAAGCTGGCGGCATGATCGACTATTGACTGTCTGGGAGTCTGCCGGCGAACCATGTTCTCAACTGGCAGCAACAGACTTTGCACGCAACGCCAGGGTTAGGGCTTGAAAGAGCGCTAACCCTTTTTTCTTTGAGCTGGGAGCTGTACGCAACATGAATGAGTTGAACACCGTCGTTGATGCCGCCAGGGTGGCATTTGAAAACGCTACCACAGCGGCCGAGCTGGAAAACGCCAAGGCTTTGTTTCTGGGCAAGGCCGGACACATCACCGAACTGATGAAAGACTTGGTGCGCCTGAGTGTCGATGAAAAAAAACTTCGTGGCGCAGCGATCAACCTGGCCAAACGTTCGATTGAAACCCAGCTCAACGAACGCCGCCAAGGTCTGGCCGATGCCAGAATGCAGGCCCAGCTCCAGACCGAGGCGCTCGATGTCACTTTGCCCGGGCGCAAGCGTGGTCAGGGCAGCCTGCATCCGGTCAGCTTGACACTGGAGCGGATTGAGGCCATTTTTGGCTCCATGGGTTTTGCTGTTGCCGACGGACCCGAGATTGAATCCGACTGGTTCAACTTTACCGCCTTGAATACACCGCCGGATCACCCGGCGCGTTCCATGCACGACACGTTTTACGTGGAGGGTGGCAGCGCTGCCGCGCCCAACCTGTTGCGCACTCACACCAGTCCGATGCAGATCCGCTACGCAGTGCAGCACGTCAAGAAACATCGTGCCACGGTTGACGGTGCGAACGCTGAGGGTGGCTTGTTTGCCGGTGCCATGCCCGAGATTCGGGTAATCGCGCCAGGTCGCACTTACCGTGTTGACAGCGATGCCACTCACTCGCCGATGTTTCATCAATGCGAAGGTCTGTGGGTCGGTGAGAACATCAGCTTTAAGGATCTGAAATTTGTTTTCACCGATTTTTGTCGCACTTTTTTTGAATCGGACGATCTGGTGCTCAGATTCCGTCCCAGCTTTTTCCCCTTCACCGAGCCCAGTGCCGAAATTGATATCCAGTTTCAAAGCGGTCCGCTGGCCGGGCGTTGGCTCGAGGTGGCCGGCTCCGGTCAGGTTCATCCCAACGTGATTCGCAATATGGGTCTGGAGCCGGAACGCTACCTTGGCTTCGCGTTTGGCATGGGTCCCGACCGGCTCACCATGTTGCGTTATGGCGTTAATGATTTGCGCCTGTTTTTCGATGGTGACATTCGGTTTTTGTCGCAATTTGTTTAACTAAATAGACCTTATGCAATTTCCTGAATCCTGGTTGCGCGAATTTTGCAACCCACCCATTGCCACCACCGCCCTGGCTGAAACCCTGACCATGGCTGGTCTTGAAGTTGAAGAACTCAAACCGGTGGCACCTGCATTCAAACAAGTTGTCGTAGGCGAGATCAGGGAAGCGGTGCAACATCCCAATGCCGATCGCCTGCGCGTGTGCCGGGTCGATGTTGGTCAAACCGAGTTGCTGACCATTGTCTGTGGCGCACCCAATGCCCGCGCTGGCATCAAGGTGCCGTGCGCCTTGGTGGGCGCCGAGCTGCCCCCAGGAGCAGATGGCAAGCCGTTCTTGATCAAGCTGAGCAAGTTGCGCGGGGTGCAGAGCCAGGGCATGATGTGCTCGGCCCGTGAGCTGCAGCTTTCCGGTGACCACGCCGGCTTGCTTGAACTCTCACAGGCAGCGCCGGTGGGGCAGGACATCCGCCAGTTTTTGAACCTCGACGACACCCTGTTCACGCTCAAACTCACGCCCAATCTGGCGCATTGCCTGAGCGTTTACGGTGTTGCGCGCGAGCTATCCGCGTTGACCGGCGCGGCTTTGCAAGAGCCGGTTTTTCCAGCGGTGGTGGTGAAGACAGCAGACCGGTTGCCGGTACGGATTGCGGCAACCGATTTGTGTGGGCGTTTCTCTGGCCGCATCATTCGCAACCTCAACCCGCAAGCCATGACACCGGCCTGGATGGTCGAGCGTTTGGTCCGTTGTGGCCAGCGCAGCGTCACGGCACTGGTGGATATTTCAAACTACGTCATGTTTGAACTTGGCCGTCCGACGCACATTTTTGATCTCGACAAAATCCACGGCGGACTCGAAGTGCGTTGGGGTAAAGCCGGTGAGCAGCTCAAGCTTCTCAATGGCGAGACTGTCACGGTCGATGACAAGGTGGGCGTCATTGCTGACCAGCTTCAGGTTGAATCGCTGGCTGGCATCATGGGTGGCGATGCGACGGCTGTTTCTGATACGACACAAAACGTCTATGTAGAAGCCGCTTTTTGGTGGCCCACCGCCATTGCCGGGCGCTCACGGCGCTTTAATTTTTCTACCGATGCGGGGCACCGCTTTGAGCGCGGCGTTGATGCGCAAAGCAACGTCGAGCATCTTGAGCGCATCAGCCAACTGATCGTTGACATCTGTGGCACGCCTGAGACGGTGTGTGGAGCGATTGACGATCAAAAAGTGAATGTGCCGCAAGCCGTACCGGTCAAGTTGCGCATTGCGCGTGCCAGCAAAGTGCTGGGCATGCCGCTGAGCCAGGCGCAATGCTCCGCTGCCTTGACCGGTTTGGGCTTGTCGGTGACGCAGGGCGACGGCTTTCTTACGGTGATGCCGCCGTCCTACCGTTTTGATTTGCAGATCGAAGAAGACCTGATCGAAGAAGTGGCCCGCATGGTGGGCTACCACAATTTGCCACCGACACCGCCGCAGGCACCCATTCGCGCCAGCGTTCGTCCCGAGACCCAGCGCAACGCGTTTGCCGTTCGCCGTTCGCTGGCCGCTCTGGGTTACCAGGAAACGATCAATTTCAGTTTTGTTGAGGAACGCTGGGAGCGCGAGCTCAGCGGCAACACTGACCCGATTCGCCTGCTCAATCCGATTGCCAGCCAGATGAGTGTCATGCGCTCATCGCTGCTTGCATCGCTGTTGCAGGTTTTGAAATTCAACCTCGACCGCAAAGCACAGCGGGTGCGCGTGTTCGAGCTTGGGCGTGTGTTTTTGCGTGATGGCAGCGTGCAAAATTCCGACATCAGCGTGCAAGGTTTCCGCCAACCCATGCGCGTCGCCGCTTTGGCCTACGGCAGCACCGATGTGCTGCAATGGGGTGGCAGCGACAAAGCCGTCGATTTTTACGATGTCAAAGGCGATATTGAAACCCTGCTGGCACCGCACCCAGTGAGGTTTGTGCCAGCCCAGCATCCAGCCCTGCATCCAGGGCGCTGCGCCCAGGTTGTGCTGGCGGGCGCGGCCATTGGCTACGTTGGAGAACTTCACCCGCGTTGGCGGCAAAGCTGGGATCTGGCGCAAGCGCCGATCTTGTTCGAGCTTGAACTCGATGCCCTGCTGCGGCGCGAGTTGAGTCATTTTGAACCGGTGGAAAAAAAGCAGGCGGTGCTGCGTGACATCGCGCTGTTGGTTAACGAAGCCGTCACCCATGATGCGTTGCTGGCGGCAGTGTGGGCAGCGCCGACGGCGGGCCTGTTGCGTGGTGCAGTGCTGTTTGACATTTACCGTGATGAAGCGGTAAAAAATCAAAAAAGCATGGCGCTGCGTTTGACGCTCAACAGCGGCGATGTGACGTTGGGCGAAGATCAGATCGATGCCGCGGTGCAGGCGGTGGTCGATACGCTGGTGCAGACCTTAGGTGCCCGCCAGCGAGTCTGACGCTGGGCATGAAAAAAAGCGAGGACGCGATGGATATTGCAGTGGAAAGCCTGTCGGCAACGGCGCTGACCAAAGCCCAGTTGGCGGAAAAGCTGTTTGAGCGAATTGGCTTGAACAAGCGCGAATCGAAGGACATGATTGACGCTTTTTTTGACTTGGTCGCCGCCAGCCTGATCAGTGGCAGTGATGTCAAGCTGTCGGGTTTTGGCAATTTTGAAATCCGCTCCAAGGCACAACGACCGGGTCGCAATCCCCGCACTGGCGAAGCCATTGCGATTGAGCCACGCCGCGTCGTCACTTTCCATGCCAGCCAAAAACTTAAGGCGCAAATCCAGAGTGCAGGGCATTTTTCATCTTTGCGTTTAGGGGCCGATTGAAGTAAGCTCAAAACCTCGCTGAGCATTTCGGATTCAAATGGAACAAGCACTTCCCGGCATCCCGGCCAAACGCTATTTCACCATAGGTGAAGTGGCTGACCTGTGCGATGTCAAACCGCATGTGTTGCGCTACTGGGAGCAGGAATTTACCCAATTGCGACCCATGAAGCGGCGCGGCAACCGTCGCTACTACCAGCACCACGAGGTGTTGATGATTCGCCGCATCCGCGACTTGCTCTACGAACAGGGCTTTACCATCAGCGGCGCGCGCAACAAAATGCAAGAAATTTTGCACGCCGAGCAGTCAAAAAATGTTACGCCAATGCTGTTGCCCGACGACGCTGCGGTCGTCCATGCAGCTGCTACCGGAACCGCTAACGACGTGAGCTTTCAGTCCGACCCGGACCTGTGTGATGGGGGCCAATTTCTGCGCCGAGAGTTGCTCAATATTCGCGACTTGCTGTACTTGAACGGCTGACTGCCAGGGGCCGCCGGTTATAATTGAACAACTTTTTTCCGGTGTGTGGCGCAGCCTGGTAGCGCACTTGCATGGGGTGCAAGGGGTCGAAGGTTCGAATCCTTTCACACCGACCAATAAAGTAAAGGACTTAGCGTCGAGAGGCTCTAAGTCCTTTCTTCTTTCTGGGGCTCCATGTCCGGCGCATGTCCACAGGAAAAGGGGACGCTACCCTTTTTTCTACCCTTTTCCACAGACGGAAAAGCATCGAT
>JAVHQY010000045.1:0-5087 GCA_036171375.1 Rhodoferax sp.
GCGGCTGCCTGTCGTTGATGGATGCCGGTGTGCCGATGAAAGCGCACGTGGCCGGCATCGCCATGGGTCTCATCAAGGACGGCAACCGTTTTGCCGTGCTGACCGACATTCTGGGCGACGAAGATCATCTGGGCGATATGGATTTCAAGGTTGCTGGTACCACCAACGGCATCACGGCGCTGCAAATGGACATCAAGATTCAGGGCATCACCAAGGAAATCATGCAAGTCGCATTGGCGCAGGCCAAGGAAGCTCGTCTGCACATCCTGGGCAAGATGCAAGCCGTGATGGCCGGTGCCAAAGCCGAAATCTCGACTTTTGCGCCACGTCTGTTCACCATGAAAATCAATCCGGAAAAAATCCGCGACGTGATCGGCAAAGGTGGCGCGGTGATCCGTGCCCTGACTGAAGAAACCGGCACCCAGATCAACATTGACGAGGACGGCACCATCACCATCGCGTCGAGCGACCCGGCCAAGGCCGAAGATGCCAAACGCCGCATCGAGCAGATCACGGCCGAAGTTGAAATTGGCAAGGTCTATGAAGGCCCGGTGACCAAGATTCTTGATTTTGGCGCGCTGATCAACCTGCTGCCGGGCAAGGACGGTTTGTTGCACATCAGCCAGATTGCCAACGAGCGTGTCGAAAAAGTTTCTGACTATTTGAAGGAAGGCCAGATCGTCCGTGTCAAGGTACTCGAGACCGATGAAAAGGGCCGTGTCAAGCTGTCGATGAAAGCACTGCTGGATCGCCCCAATCAGGGCGGCACTGAGCGCGCCTGAGATCGGCGCGTTGGTCGAGAAACGCATGAAAGCGATTGAAATCACACAGTTCGGCAAACCCGACGTGCTGCGTCTGGGCCAGCGGTCGATGCCGTCACTGGCAGCGGGAGAAGTGCTGATTCGGGTTGCCGCCAGCGGGGTGAACCGGCCCGATGTCTTGCAGCGCAGCGGCAATTACCCGGCACCCGCGGGTGCTTCAGACCTGCCGGGGCTGGAAGTCGCAGGGGTGATCGAACAAGGCGATGCGCAGCAGTTGGCGCAAGCCGGGTTTGAGCTTGGCGATCATGTTTGCGCGCTGGTGGCGGGGGGCGGCTATGCCGAGTATTGCGCTGCACCACTGGCGCAGTGCCTGCCACGGCCCAAGGGCCTGAGCGACATTGAAGCGGCCTCGTTGCCGGAGACTTTCTTCACCGTCTGGAGCAACGTTTTTGACCGTGCCCATCTGCAAGCCGGTGAAACCATCCTGATCCAGGGCGGTGCCAGTGGCATTGGCGTGACTGCCATTCAGCTGGCCAAGGCGTTTGCGGCCCAGGTGCTGGTCACTGCCGGCAGTGATGAAAAGTGCGCGGCCTGCCTGACTTTCGGCGCAGACGATGCCATCAATTACAAAACGCATGACTTCCAGCTTGAAGTCAAACGCCTGACGCAAGGGCGCGGGGTGGATGTCATTTTGGACATGGTCGCGGGCGGCTACGTCGCGCGCGAGGTCCAATCCCTGAGCGAAGACGGTCGCCTGGTCATTATTGCGCTGCAAGGCGGCAGCAAGAGCGAATTCAACGCTGCGCTGGTGCTGCGCCGACGCCTGACGATCACGGGTTCCACGCTGCGTCCGCGCCCGGTGGCGTTCAAGGCCGCCATTGCGCAGGCCTTGTTGAAAAATGTCTGGCCGCTGATCGAACAGGGGCGCATCAAGCCGGTGATCCACCGCACTTTTGCCGCTGCCGATGCGGCGCAGGCGCACGCGCTGATGGAGTCCAACGGGCACATTGGCAAGATCGTTTTGAGCTGGGACGGCGTATGAAGCTGTTGGCGGGCAACTGGAAAATGAACGGCAGCCTGGCGGCCAACGCCGCTTTGATTGAAGCGCTGAAGGCGGGCATGGCGGCGGCACCGTGTCGGGTGGCGTTGTGCGCGCCAGCGGTTTATCTGGCACAGGCACAGTCACTGCTGGCGGGCAGCGCCATTGCGCTTGGCGCGCAGGATGTCTCGGCGCATGAGCCCGGCGCTTATACCGGTGAAGTGGCGGCTGTCATGCTCAAAGAATTTGGCGTGCGCTATGTGCTGATGGGCCACTCGGAGCGGCGGCGTTATCACTGTGAAAGCGATGCCGTGGTGGCGGCCAAGGCGCAGCGGGCGCTACTGCATGGACTGACACCGATCGTGTGCGTGGGTGAGACGGCGGATGAACGCGCTGCTGGTCAGACCGAGGCGGTGGTCCAGCGCCAGCTCGCGGCAGTCATTGCGGCCAACCCGCCGTCGGTCCCTGCGCTGGTGCTGGCCTACGAGCCGGTATGGGCCATTGGCACCGGTCGAACCGCGAGCCCCGAGCAAGCACAGCAAGTGCACGCGTTCTTGCGCGCCCAGTTGGCAGCGGCTTCCCAGCAAGCCGATCAGGTTCCGATTTTGTACGGTGGCAGCATGAATGCCAGCAATGCGCGCGAGTTGTTGGCGCAGCCCGATATTGACGGTGGCCTGGTGGGCGGTGCCGCACTCAAAGCTGACCAGTTTTTGGCAATGATGGCCTGTGCCGGTTAATTTTTTTCGGCACGGTCAGGTAATCAATTTTTGGAGTCGATGATGAATCTCTTGTTAACCGGATTGCTGGCGCTGCAAATGCTTTCAGCCGTGGTGATGATCGGTCTGATCCTGGTGCAGCACGGCAAGGGTGCCGACATGGGAGCGGCATTTGGCAGCGGCAGTTCAGGCAGCCTGTTTGGTGCCAGCGGCAGCGCCAATTTTCTCTCGCGCACCACAGCGGTGCTGGCAACGGTGTTTTTTGCCTGTACGCTGGGACTGGCTTATTTGGGCAACGCCCGACCGGTCGCCAGTTCCGGCAGTGTGCTGGAAAATGCACCGCTCACGGCACCGCTGCCAGCGCCAGCGCTACCGGCTGCGCCGGCTTCGGGCGCAGCGCAAATTCCGGCCAAATAGCGCGCAATTTGGGGGTAAACTCCGGGCCTGTCTGGAACGCCAAAACTGCTTGCGGTGGCGTGTCTTCCAGGCCGCTGTTTCGAGCCGTCGTGGTGAAATTGGTAGACACGCTATCTTGAGGTGGTAGTGGCGAAAGCTTTGCGAGTTCGAGTCTCGCCGACGGCACCAAAACAAATATTCTTGTCTCAGATCAACTGGACTCAACCAGACCTTCAATAGAATCAAAGTATGAATCTTGAACTCTACCTGCCTGTCTTTTTGTTCGTCCTGATTGGCATGGTGGTCGGTATTGCACCGCAGGTACTGGGCTACATTCTGGGCCCGAACCGTCCCAATCCGGCCAAGAATTCCCCTTACGAATGTGGTTTTGAAGCGTTTGGCGACGCGCGCATGAAGTTCGATGTGCGCTACTACCTGGTCGCCATCCTGTTTATTTTGTTTGACCTCGAAATCGCTTTTCTTTTTCCCTGGGCGGTGGCGCTCAAAGATGTGGGCGCGCTGGGCTTTTGGTCGGTGATGGTGTTTTTGACAATTCTCGTCGTGGGCTTTGTTTACGAGTGGAAAAAAGGGGCCCTTGACTGGGAATAATGCAATGATCGAAGGTGTATTCAAAGAAGGCTTCATCACCACCAACTACGACACGGTGATGAACTGGGCCAAGACCGGTTCGGTCTGGCCCATGACTTTCGGCCTGGCCTGTTGCGCGGTGGAGATGATGCACTCAGCCGCCGCCCGCTACGACATCAGCCGCTTCGGGGCCGAAGTCTTTCGGGCCAGCCCACGGCAGTCCGACCTGATGATTGTCGCTGGCACCCTGTGCAACAAGATGGCACCGGCTTTTCGCAAGGTCTATGACCAGATGAGCGAGCCGCGCTGGGTCATTTCCATGGGTTCGTGCGCCAACGGCGGCGGCTATTACCACTACAGCTACTCGGTGGTGCGTGGCTGCGACCGCATAGTTCCGGTCGATGTTTATATCCCGGGCTGCCCGCCCACGGCCGAAGCCTTGCTGTACGGCATTTTGCAGTTGCAGCACAAGATCCGCCGCACGCAAACGATTGCACGAAAGTGAAGGCCTGGCAATGACTGTCTATGCTGTCGATCCGCAAACTACCCAAGCCAGTGTGGTGGCGGCGCTGGGTGAGCTGGCGCTGAGCAGTGTGCTTGCGCTGGGCGAAGTCACGGTGCTGGTAGCGGCTGCCAATTACCGCCAGGCGGCGCGCATTTTGCGCGACGACCCGCGTTGCCGCTTTGAGCAACTGATGGATTTGTGCGGGGTTGATTATTCAAGCTACGAGGGGCACCAGGGCGGGCGTTTTTGTGCTGTCAGCCAGCTGCTCTCGCTCACCCTCAACCAGCGGGTCCGGCTCAAGGTGTTTGCTCCTGACGACGACTTTCCGGTGCTCGATTCGCTGTGCGAAGTGTGGGCCTCGGCCAACTGGTTCGAGCGCGAGGCGTTTGACCTGTTTGGCATCGTGTTTGAAGGGCACACCGATCTGCGCCGCATCCTCACCGATTATGGTTTTATTGGACACCCGTTCCGCAAGGATTTTCCGGTTTCCGGTCACGTCGAAATGCGCTATGACGCCGAGCAAAAGCGCGTCGTCTATCAGCCGGTCACGATCGAGCCACGCGAAATCACGCCGCGCATCATCCGCGAAGAACATTACGGGAGCATGCACTAGGCAGTTTGCGTTATGGCTGAAATAAAAAACTACACCCTCAACTTCGGTCCGCAACACCCGGCCGCGCACGGTGTCTTGCGCCTGGTGCTCGAACTCGATGGCGAAGTCATCGAGCGCGCCGATCCGCACATCGGTCTGCTGCACCGCGCCACCGAAAAACTGGCCGAAACCAAGACCTACTTGCAGGCCTTGCCCTACATGGACCGGCTCGACTACATGTCGATGATGTGCAACGAAAGTGCTTACTGCCTGGCGGTGGAAAAACTGCTGGGTTTGCCGGTGCCGCTGCGCGCGCAGTACATCCGCGTCATGTTTTCCGAGATTACCCGCTTGCTCAATCACCTGCTGGCGATTGGTGCTGGCGCGCTCGACTGCGGCGCCATGACGGTCATGCTGTACGCGTTCCGTGAGCGCGAAAGCCTGTTTGACATGTACGAAGCGGTCAGCGGCGCGCGCATGCACGCGGCCT
>JAVHQY010000046.1:0-3254 GCA_036171375.1 Rhodoferax sp.
TGCCAGTGCCAGTGCCAGTGCCAGTGCCAGTGCCAGTGCTGCTGCCGTCGAGTCCGCTGTGATGCACTTCATTTTCTATTTCGGCTCCACAGTCATGCGCCACGTTGCTGCTGTTGACAGCGCACGTATGGGATTCAACAACATCAGCAACATGGCCAACCTCTGGCAACCGGGTTAGCAAGTCGTTGCTAACCTGGATTTCCAGCGTGTGGATGTCCGTTGAGTCCATGCCGTGATTGGTGTCGATACCGGTGCTGTTTGGGTTTGGCTGCGCCAAGGCGGTTGCGGAGACTTGCGTGCTCACAACCAGAATGTGGGCCCGGTCACCGGCTTTGCTGTGCTCGGTGCTTCCGGCTTCGCGTTGTGCAACAAAGTTGTCCAAAGCGGATACCAGCGTGGGATTCAAACCCAACTGTCCCACCACGTATTTGTCCGCATCGTCAACACTGGTGCTGATGCCCAGTGCGTGATCGGTGTCAATCTTGGTTTGCACCATGTTGGTTAGCGGACTGATGACATCGAGCTTGCCAACTGGTGATTGCAGGGTATAGCTGGTGGTGATAGCACCGGTGTCTTTGTCGGTGGCGACACCGGCGGTGATTTCGGCGATGACGCGAGCCTGCGACCTATCGGCATTGGCGATCGCCAGCGTGACTTGTCCGTTGGCATCGGTGTGACCCTGGGTTTCAGTCGGATCACAGATGCCATTGGCGTTGCTGTCCACGCAGACCAGCGCGTTTTGGATTAAGCCGTCCATGACTGTGATGGTCTGATTGGTTTTGGCGATGACCGGAACCGGTTGGGTATTGTTGGTGGCGGCAGAGCCACCGCCGCCGCAGGCGCTCAATGAAAGAACGGCGGCGGCGATCAGGCCCAGGGTGAAGCGGGGTGTGGAAGTGTGCATGGTAGGACTCCAGTTGGTTGAACAAGTTTGACAAAAAAGTGATAATTTCCCAAAATGTAATGGATAGACCAAGTCGCTGTCAAGCATTTTTTTAAAAAAATGTGAAAAAAACCCACAAAATGAAAAAAGGCCCGGATTGAAGGCACAATGCAACCTTGATGAATCGCTTCCATTGCCATGAGCCACTCAACTTCCCGCGCCGAATTGCTGGCTCCCACTGAGGCCGGTCTGCCTGAGCCGGCGCTGGCGGCGCAGGCCATCGCCAAATTGCTGCGACCGCTGGCGCGGTTGATGATCGATCACGGCTTGCAACTGCCATCGATGGTGGAGCTGTTAAAAAACGAGTTGGTAGGTGAGGCGCTGGCGACCTACGGTGTCGGTGCCAAAGGCAGCTCGGACAGCCGCATTGCGCTGTTGACCGGTGTGCATCGAAAGGATGTCAAGCGGCTGCGGCAGGCACCGCTGGCAAGCGATTCAGTTGAACCCATGGTGCCATTGGCTTCGATGGTGGCGGCACGCTGGATCAGCGAGCCACGGTTCTTGAATGCCGACCAGACGGCGCGCGCACTGGCCAGAACGCCCGGGCGCAGCGACCCGGGTGAGCCCGATTTCACCACACTGGTCGCGGAGGTCAGCCGCGATGTCGGCGCACGTGCCGTGCTCGATGAACTGCTCCGGTTGGGCGTTGTGAAGTTGCGTGATGATGGCTATGTAGAGCTCAAAACCACTGGTTTTGTTCCCCATGAAGGTGGTCGGGAATCATTTCATTTTCTGGCCAACAATGTCGGTGCCCATCTGGCCACGGCGGTGCACAATCTTGCACCCATGCGGCATCAATCCTTGCTGCTGGAGCAGAGCGCCTTTTGTCAGGATTTGTCTGTGACTCAAGCCGAACAGTTGCATCAGCAAGCGCGGCGTTTGTGGGCCGGCAGTTTGCAAAAGTTTTTGCAAACGGCGACAGTGGCCGAGCAGCGTAGCAAGGCGGACGCTGGCCCCAAACACAAAATTTGCTTTGGTGTTTATTTCAACGATACACAACAAGAGCCGGCAACGTCCGCAACCGTGGCGACCAAGGCAAAAGCAAACAGAGCGTGCAAAACCAAAACCAAAACCAAAACAAATCCCAGGGCTTCGTCATGAATGAACTTAAATTTTTGTCCCGGCGTCGCTGGTTGCTATTGACGGCATCGACCTTGAGTGGTTGTGGTGGCGGTGGCAATCTGCTGGCGCAGTTGCCTGGCACTGGAGGCACTGGCATTTTTGTTTCCGGTTCGATTGCCGGCTTTGGCAGCGTGATCGTCAATCACATTCGTTTTGATGACAGCGCCGCTGCCATACAACTCGACGGAGTCACCCGGCAATCGTCCGAGCTGCGGCTGGGCATGATGGCAGTCGTGCGGGGCGAGCGTGGGCTGGATCCGACGCTGGGTATCGCCAGCAAGATCGAGGTATGGTCCTTGGCGCAAGGCCTTGTGACATCTGTCAATGCACAAACCGGCGAGTTTTCCTTGGCAGGGATGGTCTTCCAGACCGATGCCAACACCGTGTTTGATGGTTTGGCCAGTGCTGCTGCACTGGCGAGTGGTTTGCGGCTGAGTGTCTGGGGTTTGCAGGCCGGCAGCTTGATCGCCGGCGCCGCCGGTGGGCGTTGGCAGGCAACCCGGGTGGCATTGACACAAGACGCGACGCTGGTCAGTACCGGTGTCGTTGCCATCCACCATCAGCAGCCTTATTTGAGTGGCATGCTGCTGAGCGGAGCGGGTGCATCACAGCTCGGTGACGGACAACTGGTTCGGGTGCAGGGTTCCCTGCATCCGTCCGGGTTGAGCATGGTGGTTGAGCGGGTCAGCTCGCGCGCCACCGCCCAAGCCATTGCCGACAACCACGCCACCGGTGAGATCGAAATGGAAGCGGTGGTGACGGCGCTGGTTTCGGCCCGACGTTTCAGCATGGCTGGCGTTGATGTTGATGCCAGTGCCGCCGTTGTGAGCCCGTCCGGGGTGGCCATCAGTGTTGGCCAGCGACTGGAGGTGGAAGGAACCTGGCAGGCCGGTTTGCTGCTGGCGACCAAAGTTGGGGTAAAAAATGAAGCCAGCGCGCAGGTGATAGAAATCAAGGCAAAGATTGAACAATTCACCAGCCTGGCCAATTTTGTGGTGCGTGGTCAACGCTGTGATGCGTCGGCCATCACTTCAATGGGGCACGGTACGCCGGCTGATTTGCAGGTAGGTGTACTGATCGGCCTCAAAGGCACGCTGGTTGGCAACGTGCTGCTGGTGTCCGAGCTGGAAATTGACGATTGATCGCCGGCCTTACAGTCCGGCCGCTGCACGCAGCGCATTGACCTTGT
>JAVHQY010000046.1:3354-21189 GCA_036171375.1 Rhodoferax sp.
GATCGCCGGCCTTACAGTCCGGCCGCTGCACGCAGCGCATTGACCTTGTCAGTGCGCTCCCAGGTGAAATCGGGTTCGGCACGGCCAAAGTGGCCGTAGGACGCGGTCTTCTCGTAGATTGGGCGCAGCAAATCGAGCATCTGGATGATTCCGCGTGGACGCAAGTCAAAGTGCTGGTTGATCAGGGCGGCAATTTTTTCGTCAGAAATGACACCCGTGCCTTCGGTATAGACCGTCACGTTCATCGGGCGTGCCACGCCGATGGCGTAGGCCACCTGAATCTGACACTGGCGCGCCAGACCGGCAGCCACAATGTTTTTCGCCACGTAGCGGGCGGCGTAGGCGGCGGAGCGATCTACCTTGCTCGGGTCCTTGCCGCTGAAGGCACCGCCACCGTGCGGGCAGGCACCGCCGTAGGTATCGACAATGATCTTGCGTCCGGTCAGACCGCAGTCACCTTGCGGGCCGCCGATGACAAAACGGCCGGTCGGGTTGACCAGGTATTTGGTGTTGATCAGCCATTCCTTGGGCAGCACCGGTTTGATGATTTGCTCGATCACGGCATCGATGAATTCTTGTTTCATCGTTGTGCCAAGGCTCATCTCCGGGCTGTGCTGGCTCGACAGCACCACGGTGTCGATCGAATGCGGTTTGCCATCCACGTAGCGCATCGTCACCTGGCTCTTGGCATCCGGGCGCAGGTAGGGCATGCGGCCAT
Source organism: Rhodoferax sp. (assembly GCA_036171375.1). Classification (GTDB taxonomy): domain Bacteria; phylum Pseudomonadota; class Gammaproteobacteria; order Burkholderiales; family Burkholderiaceae_C; genus Rhodoferax. Next base: position 4,073 of record JAVHQY010000046.1, read on the forward strand.
CTTTGCGCAATTGTGACTGGCGCTCGACCAGACGGTGTGCATAGTAAATCGGCGCTGGCATCAAGTCCGGCGTTTCATCGCAGGCGTAACCGAACATCAAACCCTGGTCACCGGCCCCGGCGTTGAGATGGTCATCACTGGCGTGATCGACACCCTGCGCAATATCGTTGCTCTGCTTGTCATAGGCCACCAATACGGCGCAACCTTTGTAGTCGATGCCGTACTCGGTGTTGTCGTAGCCGATGCGCTTCAAGGTGTTGCGCGCCACCTGGTTGTAGTCAACGTGCGCATTGGTGGTGATTTCGCCCGCCAGCACCACCAGGCCGGTGTTGCAAAGAGTTTCCGCGGCAACGCGTGACTTGGGGTCCTGCGTGAAAATTGCGTCCAGAACGGCATCCGATATCTGGTCGGCCACTTTGTCGGGGTGACCCTCTGAAACCGATTCGGAAGTAAAAAGAAAATCGTTCGCCATGGCGTTGAGCTCCTAAAGTAACGTTGATAAAAATCGCGTTGCTTTGGCTGGGTGGCGTCGGCGAACGCTTTAGCAGATGGGTCCAATATCCGACAAGGCACAATGGCGGTTTGCAGCCGACCACTCCTTGTTTGTCGCCCTGCAAGTAGTTCCGTAACTCAGCGACGCGCAAATTCTATCCCAGTCATGATCACCCTATTCAAACTGTTGGCGCTGCTGCCTTTGTGGTTGGCCCACGCGCTGGGCTGGAGCCTGGGTTGGTGCGTGTTCATCGCTTCAAGCGCTTACCGCCAGCGTTTTTTGGCCAATGCGCGCCAGGCCGGGATGTACTGGCGCCAATGGCTGGGCGCGGTCGGTGAGAGTGGCAAGCTGGTGGCTGAGTTGCCGCGCTTGTGGTTGGGGCCACCCGTGCGGGTTGAATGGGACGGTGCCGAGCACGTCGAAGCGGCTCTGAAGCGCGGGCGTGGTGTGTTGTTTTTGACGCCGCATCTGGGCTGTTTCGAGGTCACCGCGCAAGCTTATGCGCTGCGTTACGGGCAGTCGATTCAGCCCATGACGGTGCTGTTTCGGCCACCGCGGCAACGCTGGCTGCGTGCGCTGGTGGCAGCGGCGCGCGAGCGCCCCGGCCTGCACACGGCACCGACCACGCTGGCGGGTGTCAAACAAATGATCAAGGCCTTGAAGCAGGGTGAGTCGCTCGGCTTGCTGCCAGATCAGGTGCCGCCGTTGGGCATGGGCGCGTGGCTGCCGTTTTTTGGCCGCGACGCCTATACCATGACGCTATCCGTGCGGCTGGCACAGCAAACCGGTGCGACCGTGTTGCTGGCTTGGGGCGAGCGCCTATCGTGGGGGCGGGGTTACCGCGTGCACGTGCAACCCTTGGGCATTGCCCTGCCCGCCGACAACACCCAGGCCGCCACGCTCCTTAATCAAGCGATGGAAGTGCTGATTCGCCTTTGCCCGCAGCAATACCTGTGGGGTTACGCGCGCTACAAGCAGCCGCGCCAGGAGCTTTGATGTTAAGCCGCTTGGCGAGTTGGTTTTGGATTGTCGTGATGCATGGCTTGGCGCGCCTGCCACTGGGCTGGGTGCGTGCCTTGGGCGCCGTTCTGGGCTGGTTACTGTTTGCGCTGGTGTGGCCGCGTCGACGCGTGGCACAAACCAATTTGCGCCTGTGTTTTCCGGAACGCTCGGCGCGTCAAATTCGGTCTTTGACAAGACGCAGCTTTGTTCACTTTGCCCAGGCCTGGCTGGATCGGGGCTGGCTCTGGCATGGTGCGCCTGAGGTGGTGCGCCAGCGTTTGCAACTGACCGGTGTCCTTGATGAATTGCAAGGCGCTGCACCGGTGGTTATTTTTGCACCGCATTTTGTCGGGCTCGATGCCGGCTGGAGCGCGTTGACCCAAGCCTTGCCCCGACGTTTCATCACCATCTACACGCGTCAGTCCAACGCCAGCATGGATGCCTGGATACTGGCCGGTCGCCAGCGCTTCGGGCAGGCCCGATTGTTTGGTCGAGTCGATGGCGTCAAGCCCATCGTGACTGCTGTGCGCGCGGGCGAGCCGCTTTATTTGCTGCCCGACATGGACTTCGGCGCGCAGGATTCTGTCTTTGTGCCGTTTTACGGTGTGCCGGCGGCCACCGTGCCCTCGTTGTCGCGTTTTGCCAGGCTAGGTCACGCCAAAGTGGTGCCGGTGATCACCCGCATGACCGCCTCGGGTTATGAAGTTCAGGTGTTGCCGCACTGGCAAGATTTCCCGACCGACGATGCGCTGGCCGACACCGCGCTGATGAACCAGCGTTTGCAGACTTACATCGATGCCATGCCGGACCAGTATTTCTGGGTCCACAAGCGCTTCAAGGACCGGCCAGCGGGGTTGCCTGCGGTGTATTAACGTGAACTGGCCAAAGACCCGCGCGCTGGCGTGCTGCGTCGTCATCACATTTTCGTCGAGACATTTCGGCGCGCCATGGCACGCGCGCTGCGCGCTGCGGGCGTGACCAAACCCGCCAGCCCGCACACGCTGCGCCACAGTTTTGCCACCCACCTGTTGCAGCGTGGCACCGATATTCGCACCGTGCAAGAGTTGCTTGGCCACGCGGACGTGAGCACCACCATGATCTACACCCATGTGCTCAAAATGGCCGGTGGCGTGCAAAGCCCGCTTGACGCACTGGCCGCCCAAACCACCTCATCCTCAGAGGCGCGCCGCGCGGCGTTGGCGACCATGCAGGCGCTGCCGCTGTGATCTTGCGGCCCTTTGCTCAACTACAGAGATGCGGCCAAATGAGGCTTCTCACTTTCGCCCTGTAGCGAGATAAGGTCAGGTCTTGCATTCACACATTGTGTTCCGACGCGTGAGTTCTGAATGTTTGATTGCAAGACCTGACCCGTACCCCCTGACCCTGTACCCCCACGTTCCAGATCAACACGACACCCAACGAGAAACAAAAGCATGCACTCGAACTGATCGCCAAGATCAAAATGTAGTCAGACATCGGAACCTCAATTCGATGCGGTTTCATTGGGAAAACTCGGGGTTTTAAGGGAGAACTTCAGCCTACCCTTACTCGCTATAATTTTATGTTCCTACATCTGGAGAGAACATTATGCAGACCATCAATGTGCGCCAACTCAAGTCCAACCCGTCAACTGCGCTGCGCGATGCTCGCACCGAAATGGTGGTGGTGTTGAACCGCGACAAACCCGATGCGGTGATGATCGGTTTTGAGCAGCTCAATGGTTTGGCTGATTTTGCCCATGTGCGCCAGGCCATGGCAGTGAGCCTGTTCAGAGACCGTTTGATTTCGGTGGCTGGTGCCGCCCGGATGGCCGATGAACCGACCGGTGTGATGCTCACCCGTCTGGCCCGTTTGGGTATTCCCGTGGCCGACTACAGCGCTGCCGAGCTTGCCAGTGAGGTAGCGCAGGGTGCCGCCTGGCTGGCATCTGGCACATGAAACGGCTTGTCATTGCCGATGCCGGGCCGCTGATTGCGTTGGCTCGACTGGAGTACTTTGGTTTGCTACAGCGCCTGTTTGGCACTATTTTGGTAACCAGGTGGGTGGCCGATGAGGTGTTGGCGGGGGGTGATTTCCCTGACATCGCTGTACTACGGGCGGCATTGGCGCAACCCTGGCTGCAAACCGTTGAACTACAAAACCTGACCAGCCTGGACTGGCAAGCGCAGTGCCGCGACCTGATGAATCTGTACCAGATCGACATGGGCGAGGCCACCGCCCTGGTACTGGCGCAGCACATGGCCACACAGGGCGATGCAGCCATGCTGCTGATGGATGATTTCAGAGGACGCAGCGCAGCACAACATTCAGGGCTTGCGCTTATCGGCACGACAGGACTGCTGTTGCTGGGCAAACAAATTGGTGCCATTGGGGCCGTGAAGCCTTGCTTGCTGGTGTTGCGTCAGCAGGGCTACTTCTTAAGCGACCGGCTGATTGCGGCTGCGCTGGCACAAGCGGGCGAGGAATAATGGGAAAAAGGTAGCGCCATGAGGCTGAACAAGCTTCTACGGCGACAAAAACCCGGCAATGGACTGCGCCATCAGTTGCGGCTGTTCATGCACGATCCAGTGTGTGGCGTCGGCAATGGGCTCAAGCGTCAGATGCTCCACATACTGATCGAGCCCATCGATCAAGGCTGGCGGCAGCGCAACATCCTTCATGCCCCAGATCACCAGCGTGGGAACTGTGACTGTCAACATGGCGAGCGGCAAATCAATCGCCGCAGCAGCGCGGTCTTCGGCGCGTGGCGGCCGCAGCGGTGAAGCCCGGTACAGGTTGCAGCCGCCGGTGAGGCCTGCATCCCAGACCGCGCGGTACTGCGCTTTGACTTCCTCTGTCAGCCAAGCTGGCGCTTGTGTTCCATCTTGGCCATGTGTCAGAAATTCCCAAAGCCGGTGGTAGTCGTTTTGTGCCAGCAACTGCTCAGCGTCTGGCCGAATCAGGAAGTTCATGTACGCGCTGGCAGCTTGCTGCCCCGGGTTGCTTTTGAGCTCACGCAAGAACGTGCCGGGATGGGGTGAATTGATGATGACCAACTGCTGCATCATTTGAGGTGACTGGTTGGCCAGGTTCCAGGCGAACGCGCCGCCCCAGTCGTGCGCCACCAGTGCTGCCAACTGGCCGGTGGGCGCTTGCAAGGCGATCAGGGCAGCAATGTCCTGCACCAGATGTTTGGCGCGGTAGGCGCTGACCTCGGGCGGCGCGCTCGACAGTTCAAAGCCGCGCAAATTGGGCGCCAGGCAGCGGTAACCACCGTTCTCGGGTTGCGCGAAGTGGCGCAGCATGAAGTCCCAGACGAAAGCGGCTTCGGGAAAGCCGTGCAAAAACAGCAGCACGGGGTGCCCGCGCTGGCCGCAGGCGCGGCAGCTCAAGGTGATGCCGTGCGGCAGTGGTTGCAAAAACTTTTCTATCATGCTGGGTCTGCCACTTGCGGGTGCGCCCATTGCCAGAGCAGGGCCGCGACCTCATCGATTCCCTGGCGCTTGGTGGCAGAAAACAGCCGCACCTCACCACCGCCAGCCTGCAATTGCATGATTGCCAGTGCCTTCGCCTGTTCGCTGCGAGTGAGTTTGTCGGCCTTGGTCAGAACCACCAGAAATTTCAAACCCTGTTCCACCCGCGGCCGAATGATGTCGAGCAGAATTTCATCCAGCGTGGTCAGTCCGTGGCGTGGGTCGCACATCAGCACAATGGCTTTGAGGTTTTCACGCGTGACCAGGTAGTTGGCCATGACTTGCTGCCAGCGCCGCTTGTCCTGTTGCGGCACTGCTGCATAGCCATAACCAGGTAAATCAGCCAGCACGCTGTCGGTCAATCCCTGTTTGCCTAGCGCGAACAAGTTGATGTGCTGGGTGCGTCCGGGCTTTTTCGAAGCGAAAGCCAACTGCCGCTGTTGTGTTAAGGTGCTGATGCAAGTCGATTTGCCCGCGTTGGAGCGGCCGACAAAGGCAATTTCCGGCACCACCATGGCTGGCAAAAACTTCAACTCAGGCGCGCTGGTAAGAAACCGGGCCGAGTGCAGCCAGCCCAGCGCCAGCTTGCTGGCCGTATCGAGCGTGTTGCCGGATGAAGGTTGGGTCGGGTCCGGTGGTGGTGCTTGCATGACCTTCGATCCAATGATGAAATAACCGCCAAAAGCGGAGGAAGAAGGCCTGCATTGTAGAATGACCCGGGTTCAATCCAACCGTGGTTTCCCAATGAAGTTTTTTGCTTTTTTGCTGTGCGTTTTTTCTTTCAGCGTTGCGGCGCAGACACCCAAAGGAAATCCTCCTGACCTGGCCAAAGGCGAAGCCGCTTACAACACCACGTGCGCTGCTTGCCATGGCAGCAACGGCATCTCGGTCATTCCGGCGCAACCAACACTGGCGCGGCAGCATCCGCAGTACTTGCTCAAACAGTTGCGCGATTTCAAGTCGGGTCAACGTGCCAACCCGGTGATGGCGGCGATGGCAGCTTCGCTTGATGAAGCCACACTCAACAGCATTGCCTACTGGCTGGCTTCCCAGGCAGCCAAAGCAGGTTTTGCCAACGACAAGGATTTGGTGCTGTTGGGCGAGCGGATTTACCGCGGTGGCATCGTTGACCGGCAGGTTCCCGCTTGTGCCGGTTGCCACAGTCCCAATGGTGCTGGCATCCCGGCCCAGTACCCGCGCTTGAGCGGTCAGCACGCACAATACGCCGTGGCCCAGTTAACCGCCTTTCGCGATGGTGTGCGAAAGAACAGTCTGCAAATGACGCAAGTTACAACCAAAATGAACGACCGGGAAATCAGGGCCGTGGCCGATTACGTCGCCGGTCTGCGTTGAGGGCTGGCGACGGCGTATTTTTTGACTCGCTGCGGTAGAATCCGGCCGCAACGGAGAGGTGGCAGAGTGGCCGAATGTACCGCACTCGAAATGCGGCGTACCGCAAGGTACCGTGGGTTCGAATCCCACCCTCTCCGCCAGTGATAATCCCCGTTTTGTAGAACCACCCGAAACCGGGGATTTGTCAGGATCACACTCATGTATCGTGTCGCCATCAGTAGCACAGGTCTTTTCGTTCCACCCAATGTCATCAGCAACGCCGAGTTGGTGGCCAGTTTCAACCAGTTTGCCGATCTGGAAAACAGCGCGCACGCAGCCGAAATAGCGGCCGGCACCTGCGCGTCGGTGCCACATTCGAGCGAGGAGTTCATCGAGCGCGCATCGGGCATCAAACAGCGCTATGTGATGGAAAAGTCCGGCGTGCTCGATTCCCGGCGTATGCGCCCCCGCTTCAAAGTTCGACCAGACGATGAGTTGTCTTTGATGGCCGAGATTGCGGTGTCGGCAGCGCGTGACGCACTGGCGCGCGCTGGCAAAACTGCGGCCGATGTGGATGGCGTGATTTGCGCCGCTGCCAATATGCAGCGTGCTTACCCGGCGCTGGCGGTGGAAATCCAGTCGGCATTGGGAATTGAGGGCTTCGGCTTTGACATGAATGTGGCCTGTTCTTCCGCCACTTTTGCCATTGAGATGGCAGTCAATGCGGTGAAAACCGGCAGCGCGCGGGCGATGTTGGTGGTTGATCCAGAGATCACTTCAGCGCATCTGGCCTGGAAGGACCGTGATTGCCATTTCATTTTTGGTGATGTCTGCACGGCGATCCTGATCGAGCGGCTGGAGAGCGCGCCTGCCGGGGCGTTTGAAGTGCTTGGCACGCGCTTGCAAACCACTTTTTCCAACAATATTCGCAACAACCTGGGCTATATGTGGCGTAGCGAGGACCGCAACCCCGAGGATCGGGATCTGCTGTTTCGCCAGGAGGGGCGCAAGGTGTTCAAAGAAGTCTGCCCGTTGGCGGCGCAGCACATTGGCAAGCACTTGTCGGATCTGGGTTTGTTACCAAGCGGGGTGCGGCGTTTCTGGTTGCATCAGGCCAACCTGGCAATGAACCAGTTGATCAGTCGCAAATTGCTTGGGCGCGATGCCACGGCCGACGAGGCACCGGTGATTCTGGACGAGTTTGCCAACACCGCATCGGCCGGCTCCATCATCTCTTTTCACCGCCACCACGACGACATCAAGGCGGGCGAGGTCGGCGTGATCAGCTCTTTTGGTGCCGGCTATTCGATCGGTAGTGTGGTGTTGAGACGGCACTGATACCGCGCTCAGATGAGCAAGGCTTTTGCCAAGGAAACCGATGGCGCTCAGGATGACGAGCCCGAACCGCCGGTGCCAGTGCCCGCTGGCAAAAATTACATCACTCCCGCTGGCTGCGCCCGGCTGCAGGCAGAGCTGCTGGAACTGATCGACATTGAGCGGCCCAAGGTGGTGGAGATCGTCCATTGGGCTGCCAGCAATGGCGACCGCTCCGAAAACGGCGACTACATCTATGGCAAGAAGCGCCTGCGTGAAATCGACCGCCGCATCCGGCATCTGACCAAGCGCATGGAAATTGCCGTGGTCGCCGATCCGGCGCTGCACTACGGCGAAGAGCAGATTTTTTTTGGTGCCAGCGTGACTTATGTGCAGGCCGACGGCATTACACGCAGCGTCACGATTCTGGGCATCGATGAAGCCGACAGCACAAAGGGCGAAGTCAGTTGGGTGTCGCCGATTGCCAGAACGCTGCTCAAAGCCCATTGCGGCGACGTGTTGCCATTGGTGATGCCCGGCGGGTCGATGGAAATCGAAGTCACCAAAGTTGCTTACCCGCAGCCGCAGCGTTCATCCACTAAGCCGTGACGTTGACGCGTTCGGCTTTCAGCACCGACTGTGTTCGGCGCAAGTTATGCAGTGCGGCATCGAGTTGTTGGCGATCACGCACCGCGACGATGAAACGCAAGTCGGTAGCGTCCTGCGCCGCTTCATCTTCCATGTCAATGTGCGTGATATCGACTTCGGCAGCGGCCAGTGCAGCCGCCACACGCGCCAGCACACCCTTGCTGTTGATGACGGTGACCATGACCTTGGTTTCGAAAGCGCGTTTGGGTTCATCCGACCATTCGACATTGATGAAGCGCTCGCTGTCTTTTTGCTTGAGCTTTCTGACCACTGTGCAGGCGCTGGCGTGAATGATCAAACCCTCACCGCGGCCGAGGTAGCCGACAATCAGATCGCCCGGAACTGGCCGGCAACAGGGCGCAAACTGCACTGAAGCGTTTTCGCTGCCGTCGATCACCACGCTGCCTTGTGCCACTGCCTCGCTGCCACCATAGCGTTCTTTGGTAAGCAACAGTGCATCGGGCTTTTCACCACGGGCTGCCAGCAGCGTCAGCAAGCGCTTGACCACGATACCGGCGATGCGCTTGCCCAGGCCGATGTCGATGAACAGCTCGGCGCGGCTTTTGTTACCGCTGAAGCGCAACAATTTCTCCCACAGCAATTTGTTGTCAGGGCCGCCATCCGGTAATTTCGCTATGCCTTCCAGACGCAACGCCTGCATCAGCATTTTCTCGCCCAATTCCCGGGACTCCTCCTGCGCCAGCGTCTTGAGATGCTGGCGGATTTTCGAGCGCGCACGCGCCGTTCGCACAAATCCAAGCCAGGCCGGATTGGGTGCTGCGTCCGGCGTTGTGGTGACTTCAATCATGTCACCATTTTTAATTTCAGTCCGCAGCGGCACCTGTTCACCGTTGACTTTGGCCGCCATGGTATGGTCGCCCACATTGCTGTGGATGGCATAAGCAAAGTCCACCACGGTGGCACCTTTTGGCAGCGCCATGATCTGGCTCTTGGGGGTAAACACATAGACCGCATCCGGAAACAAATCGACTTTGACGTGGTCCCAGAATTCGGCCGCGTCGCGCGTTTCGTCTTCAATGTCGAGCAGCGACTGCAACCATTTGGAGCCAAGCCAATCGTTTGATTTGTTGTTTGGCGATGGCTTGGCTTTGTAGAGCCAGTGCGCTGCCACGCCCGATTCGGCTACCAGGTGCATGGCTTCGGTGCGTAACTGGAACTCAATGTTGATGGCCGCCGGTCCCACCAAGGTGGTATGCAGCGATTGATAGCCATTGAGTTTGCTGATGGCGATGTGATCCTTGAATTTTCCTGGCACTGGCTTGTAGAGCTGGTGCAAAGTTCCCAGCGCGGTATAGCAGTCAATGATCGTCGGCACCAGAATCCGGAAGCCGTAGATGTCGGTGACCTGGGCAAAACTCAGGTGCTTTTCTTCCATCTTCTTGTAGATCGAATAGAGGGTTTTTTCCCGCCCCGCGATTCTCACGTCCATGCCGCTGTTGGCAAACTCGGTTTCCACTTCGCGCTGGACTTTTTGAATCAGGTCGCGGCGGCGACTGCGTGCCCTGGCAATGGCTTTGGACAAAACGGCATGGCGCCACGGTCGCAGGTACCGAAACGCCAGCTCTTGCAGTTCGCGGTAGGTCTGGTTCAATCCCAGGCGATGCGCAATCGGGGCGTAAATATCAAGCGTCTCGGAGGCAATGCGGGTCCACTTTTCACGCGGTGTGTTGGACAGCGTTCGCATATTGTGCGTGCGATCGGCCAACTTGATCAGGATCACACGCACATCCTTGGCCATCGCCAGCAACATTTTGCGAAACGACTCAGCCTGACCTTCTTCCCGGGTGTTGAAGTGCAACTTGTCGAGTTTGGTCAGGCCATCGACCAATTCCGCTACCGGTGCGCCAAAGTGTTCCACCAGCTCGGCCTTGGTGACACTACAGTCTTCCAGCGCATCGTGCAGCAACGCTGCCATCAACGCTTGCGCATCAAGCTTCCAGTCAGCGCAGCGCGATGTAGTGGCTATCGGGTGGGTGATAAAGGGTTCGCCGCTATTGCGCAACTGTCCGAGATGCGCCTGGTCGGCGAAGCGGTAAGCCCGGCGCACCTGCTCGAGCTCAGGTGCGGGAAGATAGTCCAGTTTGGCCACCAGACTGGCGAAACTGGCAGCCGCTGCGTTGGCCTCAGCCGCACTCGACCGGACCAGGTCTGCGCTGGTCGGACGTGGATTCACCGATGGTTTTGGTTCCTTGATCACCCCCCAAATATAGCGCTGCTGGGGTGGCTTGGGTCAGGTGGCTGCGGCAGGGCTTGAAAAAATGCTTGCCGACGACAGAACGAAATGGCTAAAACGGTACTTTTTTCAGCATCTCAATGCCGATTTGTCCCGCTGCAATTTCGCGCAGGGCAGTAACCGCCGGCTTGTTCTTGCAATCGACTTTGGGCGTGTGACCCTGACTCAACATGCGCGCGCGGTAGGTGGCCGCCAATACCAGTTGAAAGCGGTTGGGAATTTGGGTCAGACAGTCTTCGACGGTAATACGGGCCATAAATTTCTCTGAAAAATGCGCTGAGTACTAGGAAATATGCAGCGCTGCGAACGTTTGTGCTCTGGCGCGCCTTTGCGCTGAAAACCTGAGCCGCTGCGCGTGAACGATCGCTTTCAGATCAAACAGCGCCCGGTCAAAGGCCTCGTTGATTATAACGAAGTCAAACTGAGGCACTTGGGCGACTTCGATGGCGGCGTTTTTCAGTCGCAGTTCGATGATCTCGGCCGAATCCTCGCCACGGCGCTCAAGGCGCGCACGCAATTCCTCCCAACTCGGTGGCAGAATGAAAATGCTCACAGCATTGGCAAAAATACGCTTGATCTGTAGTGCGCCTTGAAAGTCGATCTCCAGAATGATGTCGGCACCCTGCGACATCCGCTCTTCGATCGCCTGCCTGGAGGTTCCATAGCGGTGGTTGTGCACCGTGGCCCATTCCACAAAGGCATCGAGTTGCACCATGCTGTCAAATTCCGTCTCGGAGGCGAAATAATATTCGCGACCGTTTTTTTCCTGTCCCCGGGGCGGGCGCGTGGTGTGGGAGATCGAGGGCCGGACTTGTGAATCGAGTTCCAACAGGGCGTTGACCAGGCTCGATTTACCGGCCCCGCTGGGTGCTGCAACGACAAACAAGTTTCCGGGGTAATCCATGGACAGAGGCGGTTTGAAGGGTGGCTGGAACCGGGTCATTCTAGATTCTGCACCTGCTCGCGCATTTGCTCGATCAGAACTTTCATTTCCACCGAGATCTGGGTCAACTCCAGCATGGCTGATTTTGAGCCAAAAGTGTTGGCTTCCCGGTGCAGTTCCTGAATCAGAAAATCGAGCCGCTTGCCGAGTTCACCGCCCACTTGGAGCAATCGCTCAATTTCGTCCAGGTGCGAGTACAGGCGGGTAATTTCTTCTGCCACGTCGATGCGAATGGCAAAAGCAGTGGCTTCGGTCAGGGCCCGGTCCTGGGCGGCTTCCGGTAACGTGCCACTGTCGGTCAAGCCCATGGCTTCGCGCCAGCGATCCAGAAAGCGTTGACGCTGTAGTGCCACCAGTTTTGGCACCAGCGGCGCGGCCCGGTTCGCCAGCGCACGCAGTGCCAGCACACGCTCAAGCAGCATCGCCGCCAGCCGGTCGCCTTCTCGCTGGCGTGCCCGCAGCAACGCCTTCATCACCTGCTGGCAAAGCGCCGGCAACTCCTGACCCCAGTCGTGGCCGCTTGCCTGTTCTCCTGCCGTCAGGCTGATGACTTCAGCCACGCTCAGTGCAGTGGCTTGTGGCAGCCAGGCCTTGATCTGGTCTTGTATGGCACCAAGTTTTTGCAGCAGCGGTGCGGTTGGAGCGATCAGAGTTGCCCGCTCATTCGTGGTAAATGCCACGCGCACTTCAACCTTGCCGCGTTTGAGCTGCGCGGTGACGATCTCACGCAGTGTCGGTTCAAATTGGCGCAGTTCCTCGGGTAGTCGCAACGTCAAATCCAGAAAGCGGCTGTTGACCGATCGAATCTCAAGCTCGAGCTGACCGGCCGGCGGCGCAGCAGCGCTACCGTTGGTCGTGGATTTTTCGCGGGTGTGCTGCGCGCTGGCGTAGCCGGTCATACTGTAAACTGGCATTTCAAGTCCTTGGGATGCCCTGCATAACTCAACGCGAGTGGGTGCAGCGCGGATCGGGATGGGATGCAAGGCGCATTTTGCCGCCAATAGCGCGTGCTATTGGCAAGAAAGGCAACGCCGCAGACCGCCCGAGGCCGCGCTGGCACACGCCGTGAGGAGTTATGCAGAGCATCCCTTGACTGATACAAGCGGGTGAAGTTATCCCCGATCAGGTCAATCCAGCGGAGGATGCTCGAATTATGTCAAAGGTCAGGCCAGCGCCCTTGCTGCCCGATACCGTGGTCGGCGGCTACCGCATTGCCCGCAAGCTGGCAGCGGGCGGCTTTGGCGTGGTGTACATGGCGCTGGACGATCAGAACCAGCGGGTGGCAATCAAGGAATACCTGCCTACGTCATTGGTCACACGTGCTCCAGGTGAAGTGATGCCGACGGTGCCGCCTGAGAAGCTGTCGCTGTACCGACTGGGGCTCAAGAGTTTTTTTGAAGAAGGGCGTTCGCTGGCGCAGATTTCGCACCCGTCGGTAGTTAGCGTGATGAACTTCTTTCGTGAGAACGAAACCGTCTATATGGTGATGAACTATCTGGAGGGGGACTCGTTGCAGGACTTCATCGTCACCGCGCGCGAACTGAAAAACGCCAAAGTATTTCATGAGTCAACGATTCGATCACTGTTTGACGAAGTACTGCGAGGCTTGCGTGTCGTTCATCAACACAAAATGCTGCACCTGGACATCAAACCGGCCAATATTTTTATCAAGGAAGAGAATAAATTGGTGCTGATCGACTTTGGTGCAGCGCGTGAAGTTTTGAGCAAGGACGGCCGCTTTGTCCGCCCGATGTACACCCCAGGTTTCGCTGCGCCCGAGATGTACCGGCGCGATGTTGCCATGGGACCGTGGACTGATATTTACGCCATTGGTGCCTGCATCTACGCCTGCATGCAGGGCTACCCGCCGAGCGAGGCATCACAGCGGTTGGACAAGGACCAGCTTGCCGTCGCGCTGACGCGCCTGCGTGGCATTTATTCGGACAACCTGATTGAAATCGTCGAGTGGTGCATGGCGCTGGATCCGCTGGCACGGCCGCAGTCGGTGTTTGCGCTGCAACGCGAACTCAATCGGCCGGCTGAACTGCGCTACACGCAACTCAGTGTCGGAGAAAAAGTTCGCCTGCGCATTGACCGCCTGCTGAGCGACAACAAAAAAGCGATGCCCGCCGACGCTGTGCCAGAGCGGCCAATCAAATGAAGTTCTCCATTTTTCAGATGAGCCGCAGGGGTGGTCGCTCCATCAACGAAGACCGCATGGGTTACTGCTACACACGCAAGTCGGGCATCTTCCTGCTGGCCGACGGCATGGGTGGGCATCCGCAGGGCGAAGTCGCCGCCCAATTGGCGTTGCAGACGATAGTCTCGCTGTATCAGAAAGCGGCGCAACCTGAAGTTGCTGATGTGGCGGCTTTTTTGCACAGCGCAGTGTTGCTGGCGCATCGGCAGATTCTGCTTTATGCGAGCGAAAAAGGAATAACCGATACGCCCCGCACCACCGTTGTCGTGGCCATGATTCAGAACGGTTGCGCCAGTTGGATTCATTGTGGCGACTCGCGGCTGTACGTCGTGCGCCAGGGTGCGCTGCGGGCGCGAACACGGGACCATTCACTGCTTGAGCAGCGCCGCGCTGGCGGCAACCAGTTTGACACCCGCCAGCCTGTCAATCGCAATGTCCTGTTTACTTGTCTGGGCTCACCAGCGCTGCCGGTGGTGGATGTTGACGGTCCGCTGGTGTTGCAAAAGGGCGATCGGTTGATGCTCTGTTCGGATGGCCTGTGGGGCAGTCAAAGTGATGCCAATATCATTGACCAGTTGGGTCACAAACCGGTTCATGAAGCGGTTGCTGATCTGGTGGAGCAATCGCTGCGTGTCGGTGGGCAAAGAAGCGACAATGTCACTTGTCTGGCGCTACAGTGGGAAAGCGCGGACGGCGCTGTGTCAACGCAGGCGTTGACCGAAAGTGATTTTGTTTTATCCTTTGAGGGTGACGCGGGCAGTTTGACGCTGGAATCGCTCGACGTTGCGGCGATTGAGCAGTCGATTGCCGAGCTCAACGAAACCCTTCGTCGCTCAACCGCACGGCAGCCCTCAAAATAACAGATTAACCCCTTTTGCGGCGCGCTCAACGAGTGGCGCTGACATTGGATTTCAGTTGGAAATATTTGACCTTATGCATATCGTTCTGGCCTCCAACAATCAAGGCAAATTGGCGGAACTGCGTAGCATGCTCGCACCGCTGGGACTGGAATTGGCGACCCAGGCCGAGCTCGGCATAGGCGAAGCCGATGAGCCCTATTGCACTTTCCTGGAAAACGCATTGACCAAAGCGCGCCATGCAGCTCGGTGCAGCGGCCGGGCTGCGTTGGCCGACGATGCGGGTTTGTGTGTGGATGCTTTTGGTGGTTTGCCGGGGGTTGATACTGCTTATTACGCCACCCGCTTTGGCTACCCCAAGGGTGATGCCAACAATGTTCGCGCATTGCTGGAACAGATGGAACAAATTGACAATCGCCGGGCCGCCTTGGTCAGCACGCTGGTGGCAGTGCGCAGTCCCGAAGATCCAGAACCTTTGATTGCCGTGGGTCGGGTAGTGGGCCAAATTGCCCGCTCACCTGTTGGCGAAGGTGGTTTCGGCTTTGATCCAGTGATGTACATCCCGCACCTGGCCAAGACTTTTGCGCAACTTCCAGCGGCGGTCAAAAATAGTTACAGCCATCGCGGGCAAGCGGTGCGTGCCATGGTCGAGCTTATCCGCGAGCGCTGGCTGCAAGCACCATGATCGCCAGCGTTGCCGCCGGTTCACTGCGGGCTGAAGCAGGCCAGGCTCCGCAACCCCTGCAGTCCTACTTGCGACCTGGCGTGTTGCAACTGGCGACACTGCCACCCTTGTCGCTCTATGTGCATCTGCCGTGGTGCCTGAAAAAGTGTTCGTATTGTGATTTCAATTCGCACCAGATGCGCTCCAGCGAGTTGCCGCAGCAGCGCTATCTGGAGGCATTGTTGGCGGATATCGAGACGGCGTTGCCGCTGATTTGGGGGCGCTCGATTCAGAGCGTGTTCATCGGCGGGGGAACGCCCAGCCTGTTTTCGCCCGACGGCATCGATTTTCTGCTGGGTCGCCTTCGCTCGTTGCTGGCAGTCGTACCCGACTGCGAAGTGACACTGGAGGCCAACCCTGGTACTTTCGAGCGGGAACGCTTTCGCGCTTATCGCAGTGCCGGGGTCAACCGCCTGTCGATTGGCGTGCAGACGTTCAACGACGATTTATTGCGATCGCTGGGAAGGGTTCATGATGCGGCGCAGGCGCAGGCAGCAGTCGAAGAGGCGGCGCAGGCGTTTGACAATTTCAACCTTGACATTATGTACGCGTTGCCGGGCCAGACGTTGGCTGATCTGCGGCTAGATTTGGTTCGGGCGCTGGCGCTGGCAGCCCCCCATATCTCGGTTTACCAGCTCACCGTAGAGCCCAACACCTATTTTGCAAAGTTTGCGCCGGTGTTGCCCGACGCGGATACCGCCTACGCCATGCTCGACCTGGTCACCGAGCTTACCGCCGCGGCGGGGCTACAGCGTTATGAAGTGTCGGCTTACGCACGCGCTGGACGGCGCTGCCGCCATAACCTCAACTACTGGCAGTTCGGCGACTACCTGGGTGTGGGTGCGGGTGCCCACAGCAAGATCAGTTTTGCGCATCGCGTGGTGCGCCAGGTGCGTTTACGCGAGCCGACACAATACATGCACCATGCCCTTGCCGGACACTGCTTGACGCAGGAGACCGAGCTCAGCCGTGCCGATTTGCCATTTGAATTCATGCTCAACGCCCTGCGCCTGAAAGACGGCTTTTTGTTGCAACAATTCTCTGATCGTACCGGTCTGCCTTTGTCGGCGATCGACAGCGTTTTGTTCGAAGCACAGCACCAGGGCCTGCTCGAGTGTGACTCGACGCGTGTCAAACCCACAGCGCGTGGCTTTGATTTCCTGAACGATTTGCAGAGCCTGTTTTTGCCAACTTGAATTTTTTCGTCTTGACGTTGTGGGGGTGAAACGTGTTTTCTGTCTATGGTGTAGGCGGTCAGTTGTTTCGCGGCTCGATGGAACAACTGCGTCAAATCAAGGGTCTGGGCAGGAGTGTGCGCAGCAACCGGGTGCAGGCGGTTGATCGCGAGGGCCGTGATCATTCGCTCGATGTTTTTGGTGCGGCGGCAAAACCAGGTGCTGAAGTTCATCGCAGCGCTTTGAATGCCTACGCGCAAACCGGGCCAATGCCACCCAGGCCGCGCCAGCCGGCCAGATTGGTGGCTGAACTGATGAGTCACAACGTAATTTCAATCAGCGCCGACGCAACCACGAAAGAGGCCTGGCAAACACTGCTTGAAAGTGGGGTCGGTCAGGTCCCGGTGCTGAACCAGAATGCTACCTTGGTGGGACTGCTTGCGCGCAGCGACTTGTTTGCCGCGCGCCAGTTGCTCGAACCCGATGCCGGTATTCAAGCCTGGCGCACCTGGTTGGCGCAAAGCGTGACCGATGTCATGGTCACGCCCGTGCCCAGCGTCGGTGCCGATACCGATGTCAGGCATGTTGCGCGTGTGCTGGTCGAGACCGGGCTGTCGGGCTTGCCAGTGGTTGATGCGCAGGGTGCCGTCTGTGGCTTCATTTCCCGCTCCGACATTGTGCGGGCAGTGATCACCGAGCCACCCCTTGATCTCTGGGGCTGAA
>JAVHQY010000047.1:0-4997 GCA_036171375.1 Rhodoferax sp.
CAGCGCGCCGCTCATGCGCTCGTTTTGCAGCCGCAGCATGATCACCACGTCGGCATCCTTGATGCCTTCTTCGAGCGTGTAGCAAACGCGCACGCCCATCGGCACCATATCGGCCGGCACCAGCGTCTTGGGGCCCACCACGCGCACCTCCGGACAGCCCAGCGTGGTCAGCGCATGAATGTCGGAGCGCGCCACGCGCGAGTGCAACACGTCGCCGACGATGGCCACCGTGAGCGCGCTGAAATCCTTCTTGTAATGCCGGATGGTGTACATGTCGAGCAGCCCCTGCGTCGGGTGCGCGTGGCGGCCATCGCCAGCGTTGATCACGTGCACGTGCGGTGCCACATGCTGGGCGATCAGGTACGGCGCGCCCGATTCGCTGTGGCGCACCACAAACAAATCCGCTGCCATGGCGCTGAGGTTGGCGATGGTGTCGAGCAGCGTCTCACCCTTGACGGTTGACGAGCGTGCGATGTCGAGGTTGATGACATCGGCACTGAGCCGCTTGGCGGCGATCTCGAACGTGGTGCGGGTACGGGTGGAGTTCTCAAAAAACAGGTTGAAGACGCTTTTGCCGCGCAACAGCGGCACTTTTTTCACTTCGCGGTCGTTGACGCTGACAAAGTTGGCGGCAGTGTCGAGCACCTGGTTGAGAATGCTCTTGGGCAGACCTTCGGTGGAGAGCAGATGAATCAGCTCGCCGTTCTTGTTGAGCTGGAGATTGCGTTGGTACAGCATGATCTAGCGCGCCTTCACGTTAAAACTGAATTCACCGCTCGCGCTGCGCGCCAGCGCCAGCGACTGACCCGCTGGCAAGCTCACGCGCGCGGCGCAAAAATCGCTCTGGATCGGCAGCTCGCGTCCGCCCCGGTCCACCAGCACCACCAGCTTGACGCTGGCCGGGCGGCCAAAATCAAACAGCTCGTTGAGCACGGCGCGGATGGTGCGGCCGGTAAACAACACATCATCGAGCAACAAAATATGCGCGTCATTGACATCAAACCCGATCCTGGTCTGCGCCGCAGCGGTGATGCCACGCCGTGCAAAATCATCGCGATGCAGCGTTGATGAAATCACACCCACCGACTCCGTCAACTTCATATCGACTTGCAAACGCTCGGCCAACCAGGCCCCGCCCGAGGTCACGCCCACCAGTTGCATCCCGGGACGGTAGAGCGAACGTACACCCCCCAGCAGCTCAAGATACAGTGCTTCGGCATCGAGCCTGAGTGCGCTCATTGAATACTCCTAAAAAATTGTTCCAGAATAATGCAAGCCGCCGCCGCATCGGCATCCTTGGCACCGGCGGCCAGCGCTTCGGTGGTGCTGTAGCGCTCATCGACTTCAAACACCGGCAGCTTGAAGCGCTCGCGCAACTGGCGCGCAAAACGCTGGCAGCGCAGCGTGTTTTCGTGCGCCGCACCGTCGGGATGGAAAGGGATTCCAAGCACCAGCGCGTCGGGCTGCCACTCGCGCAACTGCTGTGCCACCTTGTCAAAGCGGGCCCTGCCCTCAGCCCGCAGTGTGCCTTGCGGCTGAGCCGTGCGCGTCAGGCGGTTGCCCACCGCAACACCGGTGCGTTTGAGGCCGAAATCGAGCGCCAGAAAAGTCTGCAACTGAGGCGGCAGCAAAATTGACTCGCTCATGCGTGACCCGTGTCCGGCAACAAGATCCTGGCTTCCAGCCCCTGGCAACCGCGCTCGTTGTTTTCACAAACCACGCTACGCGAAAAAATTGCATCTTGCAAACCAGGCATGGCGATCAAAAAGTGATGGCTCAGGTCGGTCGTGGCAAGGCTGCTGGACATGGCTTCATTTTAACGGCGAACGCCGCACCGACCCGTTACAGCGAACGCGGCGACCCGCCCGCGCTGGCGCGCAACCCGGCGAGCAAAGTCTCGTCAGCGGGTTTGAGAAAACCAGCCGCAAACTGGTGCAGCAGACGGCGCAAATCTTCTGCCACCAAAATGAACTGGTGCGCCTGCTGCGGATTGCCGGGTGACTGACACTGCGCCTGGCGCATGACATCGGCCAGCAATTGCGCCAGTTCAGCGACGGCGTGAAAACCGATTCCATCCGCCCGCTGGGCCAGTGACTGCGCCAATGCCACCACGCTGTCGGGCAAGCGCCGGTGCAGCTCAAGTGACCACTCGCCCAACTCGGTGAGCAAACGCCGCGACCACTCGTCGGCCTCATTGAGGAAAAGGTTGTAGCGCGTGATCTCCACCCGCAGCCCGTCGATCACTTTCATCGACTCATCGAGCTCGCTGTGACGGCGGTCGGACCAACGCAATTCATAGTCGCTGGCTGGCATTTCGCCGACCCCGTAAGCGCGGCGAATCGCCATCAACACCGGCGCGCTGGCGCTCAGGGCAGGTTTGGCCTGGGCGCAAAAAAACAGCAGATCCTGCGCCAGCCGCTGCGAAACCATTTTGTCGCCGCTCTCAAGCGCGCGCGCCTGCTTGAAAATACCCGCCACCGCCCTTTTGCCATACACGTCGCAGCGACCTGGATCGATGGAGAGAAGTTCAAAAAAAGCCGCGCTGATGTTCCAAAATATGCGCGCCCTGGTGCTGCTTTGGGCAGCCGCAAAGCCCAGGCTCAGGTCGCGCAGTGACTGCGCTGGTGCCGACGCGCCTGACTGCACCAGTAGCAACACCAGCTCTTCGATCTGCCTCCTGGTGGCAAGGTCTGGCTGACACGGTTTGGCGACCGTCGGCAACTCAGCATCGAGCCAGGCAAAATCAAACGGCCACAAATCGGCTGGGTGAATGCGCGCTGAGCCGACCAGCGTCAGCAGGTCACGGTAGTCAGCAAACAGCATGAGCGCCGAAACCGCTTCACCACGCGCCAGGCATTGCAGGTACTGCGTCAAGGCCGTGGCAGCGCGCCGTGCCGTCGCCACCGCTTGTGCCTGACACAGGGTGCCATCCTGCGCCATTTTTCCCGCTACCGATTCCAGCGCCGAGGCCACTTTGACCGAAGCCGTCAAGCCGACTTTTTCCAGCTCGGCAGCCGCCGCGTGAAAATAGCCACCCGCCTGTTGCAGTGCGCTGCTATCGACTTGTTGTGTTCCCGCGACCGATTCCGGACCAGCGTCGGCAACGCCGCGCAGGGCGTGACAAGCGCTTTGCAACAGCGGCTGCAACTTTTCCAGCACCTCGATCAAAGCGCCCTGGTCTCTGCCCTCGTTCACGACCAACCAGGCCTTCCTCTAAAATTGAACGACTGAAATTGATTCATCGATGGCTCGCATTCTGCCTGAACCAAATGATGCACTTTTGCGACCTCAATCTGGACCACCCTTACCATGAACCAAAAAACCGATCTCAACCCGGCGCTGTTCGAGCGCGCCAAACGCTCCATTCCAGGTGGCGTCAACTCGCCGGTGCGCGCTTTCAACGCCGTCGGCGGCGTGCCACGCTTCATCAAGCACGCCCAGGGTGCCTACATTTTTGATGCCAACGAGCGGCGCTACATCGACTACATCGGCTCTTGGGGCCCGATGATTCTGGGCCACGGTCACCCGGCCGTGGTCAAAGCGGTGCAGCAAGCGGTGCTGGAAGGTTTCTCCTACGGCGCGCCGACCGAGCGGGAAATCGAATTAGCCGAAGAGATATTGCGCCTGATGCCCTCCATGGACATGCTGCGGTTGGTGAGCTCTGGCACCGAAGCGGCAATGAGCACGATTCGCTTGGCGCGCGGTGCCACGGGACGCAGCAAATTCATCAAGTTTGAAGGCTGCTACCACGGCCACGCCGACGCGCTCCTGGTCAAGGCCGGCTCGGGTCTGGCCACTTTTGGCAACCCGACCAGCGCCGGGGTGCCGCCCGAAGTGGTGCAGCACACACTGGTGCTTGAATACAACAACATCGAACAACTCGAACAGGCGTTCTCCGAGCAAGGCGACCAGATCGCCTGCGTAATGATGGAGCCGATCTGCGGCAACATGAATTTTGTTCGCGCCAATGTGCCGTTTGTGAAACGCTGCCGCGAGCTGTGCACACAGTACGGCGCGCTGCTGGTGTTTGACGAAGTGATGACGGGTTTCCGAGTCGCGCTGGGCGGCGCGCAAAGTGTCTATGCCAAAGCCATCCCTGGTTTTGCGCCCGACATGACAGTGATGGGCAAGGTCATCGGCGGGGGCATGCCGCTGGCCGCTTTTGGTGCAAAACGCCAAGTGATGGAGCAGCTGGCACCGCTGGGCAGCGTCTATCAGGCCGGCACCCTCTCAGGCAACCCGGTGGCCACGGCCTGCGGTCTGGCCACGCTCAAGGAAATCAGCAAGCCCGGCTTTTACGACGAGCTAGGCCGCAAGACGCGGTCGCTGATCAGCGGCTTGACGCAAGCGGCAAAAAGCGCGGGCGTGGCTTTCTGCGGCGACAGCGAAGGCGGCATGATGGGCTTTTATTTGCTGAGTGCGCTGCCGCAGAACTACAGCCAGGTGATGCAGTGCGACAGCCGGCGTTTCAATACTTTCTTCCACGGCCTGCTCGAGCGCGGCATCTACATCGCGCCGGCCATGTACGAAGCCGGTTTTGTCAGCGCCGCACACACCGACGACGACATCGCACAGACCGTGGCGGCGGCACGCGAGGTGTTCAAGCTGATATCAAAATAAGAGCCTCTTACCCTGGTCCATAAAAGTCTAACGGCCAGGGCATCGAAGTCACCCCAGAACATGAAAGAGCACCGTCATTGCGAGGCCGCAGGCCGTGGCAAGGGGTATCAGACTCGCATCAACGCCATTTTGCGTGATGCCATATTGCACGCCATGCAGCACCATGAGGGTGGGGCAAAGGCCGAAAGCGCCAGTTGACAAGCGTTATCTCAAGGAGTCGTAGGTTGTTGTCAGTGGATAAAAATGCCAATTTTCTAATAGTTGGTTACACTGTAAATAATGTTTGATCCGCAAAAGGCACGCCAATGACCACCGAAACAATTGACCACGCAACACTGGAACACCTGGCAGGCGCAGGTGCCATCCGTGGGACTAGT